>JALERH010000051.1 GCA_022764275.1 Blautia sp.
TGATTCAGACCGGAATAGCTGCCGGTATCCGTTACCAGAAGGATGTAATCATTCGGGGCTACCATGCCGATGGCTGTGCGGGGATAATACTTTTCTGTTTCGGCCCAGGGAAGCTGAGTAACTCCGTCTTTGATCAGGACAGGGCCGAAATTATAGGTGTCTTTGACTCCTTCATTCAGCAGCTCTGTGCCGGTTTTACCGACCTCCGGCGTGTAAATCGTACCGTCCCATTTCACCGCCATTACACTGTAGCTGGTCAGATGGTCTGCATAAATACTGCCGTTTTTGATACACATGCCAAGAGGGGAAGGAACTCCACTTTCATAATCAAAAGCACTGCCGTTGATTCCGATGATTCCACCGTTTGAGAAAACTGCATCAGAGGTTGTCTGGCGGGAGCCTCCGTAAGTGCCATGAGATAAGGCGGAATTCAGTTGGTTCGGGCTTCTGGTCCGGACATGTGCTATCCAGTAAGAAATGCCGTGTGTGGATTTTCTCTGCAGGTCAATCGCCAGGGTAGGACTGGTATAAGTATAATGAGAGTCGCTCAGAATTGCATCCGAAGGCGTCTCTTTTTCTTTTGTGCGGCGTCCTTTCTCGTTCACGTAATAATTCCCAATCCATTTATTCCTGGCCATTACGCCATTTTTCGTACTGAAATAATAGTAATATTTTCCGATTTTCTGCCAACCGGTTGCCATGGTGCTGTCGTTTCTGAAATAGTAGCGATTCCCTTTATAGGTGAGCCATGAGTTTGCGATTGCTGCGCCGGATTTGTTGAAATAATAGGAGTATTTTGTGCCTGTGGCCCAGCGGTTGCGGAACATTGCGCCGTTTTTTCGATTGTAGTAGTATTTTTGACCGTTTCTGGTCAGCCAGCCTGTATAGCGGCGCCCATTGGACTTGCTGTAATAATAGTTTCCTTTATACTTGATGGAACCACAGAGTAGACGTCCTTTGGAATTGTAAAAAAAGTAGTAGCGGCCGATTTTGACCCAGCCGTGATTTTCTGATTTAATGCTCACTTTGGTATTCGATTGCTTTACATAAGAAGCAGCCTGGATCGTGGAGACGGTACAGGCGGACAGCATCAATATGAGAAAAAGAGCCAGGAGCCACCTGCGCTGTATGATTCGATATTTCATAATGATTTCCTTCCTTTACTAAAACAGAATCCCGCCATCATGACGGGATTCTGTTTTAGTAGTTATAAGCCCCTTCGTAAGCATTGCAGTGTTCTTTCTTACGGGAAAGATTTTCACATGTGCTGCACCTGTCGCAGAATTCCTGTTCATAGCAGGTGGAACAGACGCATCCCTTGCAGGCATTTCTGTCATAGGCAGGGGTACAGGTGTAGGGAAGCTTACTGTCACTACTGGATTCCTTAGCCATATGAATCACGCTCCTTTTTTCCATTATATCCCTCAGAAAACTAACTTTCAAGACAGAGTGTTAAAATATGAAACTATGCTTCCCATCTCCCCGAAGCACCGCAGGGCAGGATCAGCCCATTTGATTTTACGGGAAGCCCGATCTCCTGGGAATCCACGTGGCCATGGAATTCTTTCAGCTCCGTGGCGAGCATATAGGTCAGAACAGCCGGAGCCAGTCCGGTAGTATAGGAATTAATGAGGAAAAACAGCGGTCTGTCGCTGAGAAGCTGTGTACACAGTTTGATCAGCGGATGGATCGCTTCTTCTATTTTCCAGACTTCGCCCTTGGGCCCGCGGCCATAGGACGGGGGATCCATGATAATGGCATCATAATGGTTTCCTCTGCGGATCTCACGCTCCACGAATTTTACGCAGTCATCCACCAGCCAGCGGATAGGGGCATCGCCCAGCCCGGAGGCCACTGCATTTTCCTTCGCCCAGGTCACCATACCTTTGGATGCATCTACATGGGTGACGGAGGCACCTGCCGCTGCTGCTGCCAGAGTGGCACCGCCGGTGTAGGCAAAAAGATTCAGAACCTTAATAGGGCGGCCTGCCTTTCGGATTTTGTCTCCAAACCAGTCCCAGTTTGCAGCCTGTTCCGGGAAAAGTCCTGTATGCTTAAAGCTGAAGGGCTTTAAGTGAAACGTCAGATCTTTATAATGAATATTCCACTGCTCTGGAAGATCGAAAAATTCCCATTCACCGCCTCCACGGGAGCTCCTGTGGTAGTGTGCGTTCATTTTTTTCCAGCCTTTTTCTGTCCTGGGGGTATCCCAGATTACCTGCGGATCCGGGCGTACCAGCAGATATTTTCCCCATCTTTCCAGTTTTTCTCCCCGGGAGGTATCCAGTACTTCATATTCTTTCCAGCCATCGGCAATCCACATAATATATACCTCGTAAATTTTTCAAATATTATTTACGGACTGCTCTTTTGCAATCCGAATTAAGTATAGAGGAAAAAAGCAGGGTGCGCAACCCTATTTGACCGTAAATCTTGTAAAAATGGAGAGATTTTGTTAGAATAAGAAAAACAAGGTGTTCTGTAGAATCTGGGGAAAGGGCTTGACAACCCATATTTTAGCATACTAAAATGTATAAGATATACGTGGAGTTTTTAACATAAACGGCGGAAAGCCGAACGAGGAGAATGGGGCATGGTCTGTCCCGGAAAAAGCTGCAGCATAAGCTGTGCGAGGAGGAAAACTATGAAAAAATATACCGAAATGAGCAGAGAAGAGCTGCTCGCCCTGAAAAAAGAATTGGATCAGCAGTACGCAGATGTAAAAGCACAGGGACTTTCCCTGGACATGTCACGTGGAAAACCAAGCTCTGACCAGCTGAACATTTCCATGGGCATGATGGATGTCCTGAATGGCGACTCAGACCTGAAATGTGAGACAGGAGTGGATTGCCGCAACTATGGTGTGATTGATGGTATTCCGGAAGCAAAGAGACTTCTGGGGGAAATGTCTGAGGTGGATCCCGACCATATCATCATTTATGGCAACTCCAGTTTAAATGTCATGTTTGACAGCATTGCCCGTTCCATGACACATGGTGTAATGGGCCACACTCCATGGGCGAAGCTTGATAAGGTAAAATTCCTCTGTCCGGTACCGGGCTATGACCGTCATTTTAAAATTACGGAATTTTTCGGTATTGAGATGATCAATGTTCCTATGACTCCGGAAGGACCGGACATGGATATGGTGGAGAAACTTGTGAGCGAGGACGATGCCATTAAGGGAATCTGGTGTGTTCCGAAATATTCCAACCCTCAGGGCTACACCTATTCCAGAGAAACCGTAGAGCGTTTTGCAAGACTGAAACCGGCAGCACCGGACTTCCGTATTTACTGGGATAATGCTTACAGCATTCATCATCTTTATGATGACAATCAGGACTTCCTGGTGGAAATTCTCGGAGAGTGCGTAAAAGCCGGAAATCCTGATCTCGTCTACAAATTCACATCCACTTCCAAGGTAAGCTTCCCAGGTTCCGGTATCGCAGCGGTGGCAGCTTCCCGTGCAAACCTGGATGATTTCCGTAAATATATGCAGATTCAGACCATTGGACATGACAAACTGAATCAGCTTCGCCATGTGAGATACTTCAAGGACTTAAACGGACTGCATGCACATATGAGAAAACATGCAGAACTGATTCGTCCGAAATTTGAACTGGTTCTGGAGACTCTTGACCGTGAGCTTTCAGGTCTGGGAATCGGAGAGTGGACCAAACCTCACGGCGGATACTTCATTTCCTTTGATTCCATGGAAGGCTGTGCAAAATCCATTGTGGCAAAGGCAAAAGAAGCAGGCGTGATTATGACTGGTGCAGGTGCTACCTATCCATATGGAAAGGATCCAAAGGATTCCAATATCCGTATTGCACCCACCTATCCGACTCTGGAAGAGCTTGGAAAAGCAGCACAGGTATTTGTACTCTGCGTAAAGCTGGCAAGTGTGGAGAAGCTTCTGGAGAAATAAAAAAAGACGATCTGCATAAACTATAAGCAATGACGGAAAAAGAAAGGTGCGAGAGAAATTTATGGCAGAGAACAGGGCAAAAATGAGTACAGGAAAAAAAGCTTTGATCAGCCTCATTCTCATTTTGATTTTTCTGACGGCTGGTGTCTACGTTTATGGTGTGTATTATTTTTCCGGCCATTTTCTGCCCGGTTCCATGGTGAATGGGTTTAACTGCTCCTATATGACGGTAGAAGAGACTGAGGATCTGTTAAATGAGAGAGTGGGCGCCTATGCTATTGCCATCGACACAATGAAGAACGGGAGAGAGGCCATTACTGCAAGGGAGGTGGATCTTTCTTACGTCTCCACAGGAGGCGTGGAGGAGCTGATTAAAAATCAGAACCGATTCACGTGGTTTCTGTCATTCAACCAGAATCAGACCTATAATGTAGCAGAATCTCTCCGATATGATGAGGAAAAGATGCAGGATGCTGTGAGTGGCCTGAACTGTATGCAGCCTGAAAATGTGGTGCAGCCGGCAGACGCCCAGATTATGGATACTGGAGAGAAGTTTGAGATTACCGCCGAGGTGGAGGGCAATGCTCTTGACCCACAGAAAACTTTGACAGCGATTTCCCAGGGAATGCTCATGGGAAGGCCATCAGTCAGTCTGGAGGAGGAAGGATGTTACCTGAAACCGGGCATCTACAGTGATGACGAGCAGCTTATCCGGAATTGTGAGCAAATGAATACGCTTTCGGACATCATCATCACCTATGATTTTGCAGACCGTACCGAGACGGTAGACCGAAGTGTCATTAAGGACTGGTTTACCATTGACGAAAACGGGGATGTGGTGCTGGATAAGGATCTTGTGGCACAGTATGTGGATGAGCTGGGATATAAGTATGACACGTTTGGCCTGACCAGAACTTTCCTCACATATGATAACCGGGAAAAGGTGATCGAGGGAGGAGACTATGGATGGGTAATCGACCAGGAAGCAGAAACAAAGGCTTTGATGGAGGCCGTGGAAAGCGGCGTGACACAGGTAAGAGAACCTGTTTATTCCTATAAAGGATGGAGCAGGGCAGCAAATGATATTGGATATACTTATGTGGAAATTGATCTGACCAACCAGCGCCTTGTCTTTTACAAGGATGGAAAGCCCATCGTGGATACTCCTGTAGTGACAGGAAATCCTGACATTGAAGGATGTGCCACCCCGACCGGGTGCTTTGCAGTGGATGCCAAGGAATCTCCGGCAGTTCTCACGGGGGAGGACTATGAGGCAAATGTCACTTTCTGGATGCCGTTTTCCGGTAATGTGGGAATTCATGATGCTTCCTGGCGGTCGGAATTCGGAGGAAACTTATACATTTGGGAAGGCTCACACGGATGTGTGAACGTACCCTATGATCAGGCGGCGTCCATTTACAGCAACATTGAAGTGGGTATGCCGGTTGTGGTATATGAATAACTTATCAGCAGCAATGCGGAACAGGAGATGAGTACATGAAAATTGTTGTTTTAGCAGGCGGAACGAGTACGGAACGCGATATTTCCATCGTAACCGGCACAGGCATCTGTAAGGCGCTGCGCCAGAAGGGACATGAAGCAATTCTTGTGGATATTTTCTGCGGCGTGGATCCGATAGACTGGGAGAACCCTTTCCCGGCAGAGTATGATGTGGATAAAGCATGCGAATATATGAAGAGCTTTAATTCGGATATTGAGGAGATGAAAAAGAGCAGGAAAAGCTTTTTCGGCCCTAATGTTCTGAAGCTTTGCGAGCTTTGCGACATTGTCTTTTTGGGACTTCACGGGGCAAACGGAGAAGACGGAAAAGTGCAGGCAGCCTTTGACCTGATGGGAATCCGCTACACCGGTACAGGCTACCTGAGCAGTGCTCTTGCCATGGATAAGGGAATCACCAAGCAGATGTTCCTGATGAACCATGTGCCGACTCCTGCGGGTGTCACCATGAGTAAAGAAGAAGGCTTTGTGAAAGATCTGAAAAGCCTCGGGATGGAATTTCCGGTGGTGGTAAAGACGAACTGCGGTGGCTCCAGCGTAGGCGTGTACATTGTGCATGATCAGCAGGAGTATGAAAATGCCCTTGAAGAAGCGGCAGTATACGGAGATGGCGTGGTGGTGGAGGAGTACATCAAAGGCCGCGAATTTTCCGTGGCAGTGGTAGACGGAAAAGCTTATCCGGTAATTGAAATCGCGCCGATTCAGGGCTTTTACGATTATAAGAATAAGTACCAGGCAGGATCTACGATTGAGACCTGTCCGGCAGAGATCTCTCCGGAGCTGACGAAGGAGATGCAGGACAATGCGGTGAAGGCTGCAAAGGCACTGAATCTGGAAGCGTACAGCAGAATGGACTTCATGATGAAGGAAAACGGGGAGATGTATTGTCTGGAGGCAAATACCCTTCCGGGAATGACTCCTACCAGCCTGATTCCACAGGAGGCACAGGTACTGGGAATGGATTATCCTGCTCTGTGCGAGGAACTGATCCGGATTTCCATGAAGAAATACGAATAAAGGAATTTTGATTATGAAAAATCTGACGTTGGAAAATTTAGCAAAGGTCTGCGGCGGTGAATACTTCGGACCGTCAGAGAAGCTTCATACAGAAGTGAATGCAATCGTTACGGACAGCCGCCAGGTGACGGAAGGATGCCTGTTCGTCCCTATTGTGGGAGAGCGTGTGGATGCACATAGATTTATCCCGCAGGTCATGGAGAATGGGGCTTTTGCCACTCTTTCTGAAAAGACACTGGAAAATGCAGACTTTCCTTACATACGGGTGGAATCCACTCTTCAGGCGGTAAAGGACATTGCGGAATTTTATATGGAGCAACTTTCCATTCCTGTTGTAGGCATTACGGGAAGTGTAGGAAAGACCAGCACAAAAGAAGTCATTGCTTCTGTTTTGAAAGAGAAGTATCGTACCCTGAAAACGCAGGGGAATTTTAACAATGAACTGGGACTTCCCCTGACGGTTTTTCGTCTGAGGGATGAGGATGAAATTGCAGTTCTGGAGATGGGAATCAGTGATTTCGGGGAGATGACCCGTCTGGCAAAAATCGCAAAGCCGGATACGTGTGTCATCACAAATATCGGAACCTGCCACCTGGAAAATCTGGGTGACCGGGACGGTGTCCTGAAAGCAAAGACGGAAATCTTCGGCTTTTTGAAAGAGAATGGACACATCATATTAAACGGGGATGATGATAAACTTTCCACTGTAAAAGAATATAGAGGAATCAAACCGGTCTTTTTCGGCATGAGCGATGGCTGTGAGGTGTACGCCGATGAGATCCGGAGCCGGGGCTTAAAGGGAATGAGCTGTCGGATTCACGTGGGAGGAGATGCTTTCCAGGCGGATATCCCCATGCCGGGACGCCATATGGTTTATAATGCGCTGGCTGCAACGGCAGTGGGAAGGATTTATGGCCTGACGTTGGAACAGATCCGCCATGGAATCGAGACGCTGGAAGCAATCAGCGGCCGTTTCCATATGATTGAGACGGACAGATTCCTTATTGTGGATGACTGCTATAATGCTAATCCCATGTCCATGAAGGCATCCCTGGATGTGCTTAAAGACGCTGATGGACGAAGAGTTGCCATTCTGGGAGATATGGGTGAGCTGGGAGAAAATGAAGTGGCCCTTCATGAAGAAGTAGGTGTCCACGCAGCAGAATGCGGCATTGATGTGTGTATCTGCGTCGGCCCGCTTTCTTCTCATATTGCGGCAAAAGCGAGAAGCAGCGAAAACCTTACGGTAATCGAAGAACCTACCCGGGAAAGCCTGCTTTCCAATCTTTCTTCTTATGTAAAGACAGGAGACACTATTCTGGTGAAAGCCTCCCACTTTATGAAGTTTGAGGAAGTGGTAGAAAAGCTGCAGGAAATGTAAAGATATCAGTTTTTTGCCGGGAATTTGACGAACGATTTTTATTTCCCTGAAAGCCTCATGGCGCTATAATATCCTTAGGAATTTGTAAAGGAGGATATTATGCTGGAAAAAATCATGAACCTGCACATATTGCTCTATTGCATGGCAGCCATGGGGGCTTTGGGGGCAATAGGAATGTTTGCCACGCATCTTACCTACAGAAGAATGATGAAAAAAACAAGCCACTTATCGAATCTGAAAGAGAAGTGGCTAAATTTATGGAAATCCAGGGACAGGCTCCTGCATCGGATGAATCGCTTTGTGTGGTATCCGTCTCTGCTTTGTACAGCTTTGTTTGCGTTATCTCTGTATTTCACCACCATACTGGATCGAAAAGATGGCCTGCCTCTTACATATCTTTACGTAGGCGCGGCTGTTCCGGTGGTCCTCCTGCTTTTTCGTCAGGCACTGGATTTTTCCTATAAGGAGGAACTGGTAATGAGCACACTGGCAGATTATGTGGAACAGATGCGTACCTGGGTAGAGGAAATTCCGGCAGCAAAAAAAGCAGATCCCGTCCTTCAGGAGGAAGTGGTGGATAAGATTACCTCAAGCATCCGCCAGACAGCAGCCTCGGGAAGTCATTTCAGCAAAATGCTGACACCGGAGGAAGAAGAGATCATGCGGGAAATTATCCGGGAGTTTATGAATTAGAAATAATGGCCTGGGAATGACTTAAGGATGCCCAGGAATTTTATCGAATAACTTGTAGAATCCGGAAGTTTTTGTTATACTATACAGAAGAACAAAGGAGATTTTCCAATATAAAAAGGAGAGAGAGCCATGAGCAAAGTTACATTTGACTATTCAAAGGCAGGCTGCTTTATCGCAGACCATGAAGTGGAAGCTATGAAGCCACTGGCTGAAGCTGCAAAAGAAACACTTGTGAAAAAAACAGGTGCAGGAAACGATTTCCTCGGATGGATTGACCTTCCTGTGAACTACGATAAAGAAGAATTTGCCCGTATTAAAGCAGCAGCAAAGAAAATCCAGGAGGATTCCGAGGTTCTGCTGGTAATCGGTATCGGCGGTTCCTACCTTGGTGCAAGAGCTGCCATTGAATTCTTAAGACATGGTTTTTACAATAATGTTTCCAAAGAAATCCGTAAGACACCGGAAATCTATTTTGTTGGAAACAGCATCAGCAGCAGCTATATCAAGGGCCTGATGGACGTAGTGGGAGACAGGGATTTTTCCATTAACATGATTTCCAAGTCCGGTACCACTACAGAGCCGGCTATCGCATTCCGTGTATTTAAGGAAATTCTGGAAAAGAAATATGGCAAAGAGGGTGCAGCGAAGAGAATTTACGCTACCACCGACAAAGCACGCGGAGCACTGAAAAAAGTTGCAGATGAGGAAGGATACGAAGAATTTGTAGTTCCGGATGATGTGGGAGGACGTTTCTCTGTTCTTACCGGTGTTGGTCTGCTTCCAATTGCAGTCAGCGGCGCAGATATCGATAAGTTAATGGAAGGTGCTGCAGCAGGCCGTGAGGCAGCGCTGAATGCCCCATTTGAAGAAAATGATGCTGTAAAATATGCAGCAATCCGTAACATTCTTCTCCGCAAGGGCAAAACGGTAGAAGTTCTGGCAAACTATGAGCCAAGCCTTCATTACATCAATGAGTGGTGGAAACAGCTTTACGGAGAGAGTGAAGGAAAAGACCAGAAGGGTATTTTCCCGGCAGCAGTGGATCTGACCACAGATCTTCACTCTATGGGACAGTTTATCCAGGACGGTAACCGTATCCTGTTTGAGACTGTTATGAACGTGCAGAACTCCAGCGCAGAGATCATCATCAACGAGGAGCCTGTTGACCTTGACGGTCTGAACTATCTGGCAGGCAAAACCGTTGATTTCGTAAACAAGAGCGCTATGAACGGAACCATTCTGGCACATACCGATGGAAATGTTCCGAACCTTCGCATTGATATCCCGCAGCAGGATGAGTACACTCTGGGACAGTTATTCTACTTCTTTGAGTTTGCATGCGGTGTCAGCGGATATCTTCTGGGCGTAAATCCGTTCAACCAGCCAGGCGTTGAGAGCTACAAGAAGAATATGTTTGCTCTTCTTGGCAAACCTGGATTTGAAAAACAGAGAGAGGAACTGATGAAGAGACTGTAATCACTATGTGATTGCAGCTTCCGGCAGGATTATTTTAGGCACAGGAGCTTACTCTTCTGTGCCTTTTTCCTGCCGGTCAGCAGGGTATATGATTATGAAAATAGTAATTCTGGAAGCAGACAGCCTTGGGGAGGACATGGTTTTTACACCATTTGATCAGTTCGGAGAGGTGGTGATCTATCCGTCCAGCACGGCAGAAGAGGTGCCGGGACGAGTAGAGGATGCAGATGTTATCGTGGCAAATAAAGTGCCTGTATGCGAAAAGACAATTGGCGGAGCCAAAAATCTGAAACTGGTGTGCGTAACGGCTACGGGTATCAATAACCTGGATGGCGATTACCTGAAAAAGCAAGGAATCGCTGCCTATAACGTGGCCGGTTATTCCACAAATGGAGTAGCACAGCATACCTTTGCGCTGTTGTTTTATATCCTGGAAAAGCTGAACTATTATGACAATTATGTAAAGTCCGGAGAATATGCAAAAGGATCCTGTTTTTCCCATTTCAGCCAGAGCTTCTGTGAACTGGAGGGAAAGACCTGGGGAATCATCGGAATGGGTGCAATCGGCCGAAGAGTTGCGGAAATTGCCACCGTTTTTGGCTGCCATGTGATCTGTTATTCCGCTTCAGGCAGCAAATATGATACTCCTTATGAGCAGGTGGGATTTGAGGAGCTTCTTTCCCGTTCTGATTTCCTTTCTGTTCACGCGCCGCTGAACACACATACGGAAAATCTGATGACTCTGGATGCATTCCGTAAGATGAAAAAATCGGCTTTTTTTATCAATGTGGCCAGAGGAGCGATTGTAAACGAGGCGGATCTTTATACGGCGCTTACGGAAGGGGAAATCGCAGGAGCTGCACTGGATGTGTTGGGCAAAGAACCTATGGATCCGGAGAATCCTCTTCTTAAAATTCAGGACAGCAATAAACTCATCATTACCCCGCATATCGCGTGGGCGGCGAAGGAGACCAGGTTCCGTGTCGTAGATGAGGTGGTGAAAAACATCGAACGCTTCCAGCGCGGGGAAGCAAAGAACCGCGTGTATTGAAAAAAATTCGACAGGGAGAAATGAATGGCAAAAAAATATTATGCAGTGCGACAGGGGAGACAAACGGGTGTTTTTGAGACCTGGGCAGAGTGCCAGCGCCAGGTGACCGGATTTTCCGGGGCAGAATTTAAAAGCTTCCCTACAAAAGAGGAAGCATGGGCGTTCGCCCATCCTGAGACTGCAGAATCTCAGAATGCGGTTTCCCGGACGATACGGGCGACGGATTTGGAAACAGGGGAAATTACTTCTTCTGTTAATGCGGAAGAATCCGCGCTTGCCTCAGACACCGTGGAGGCATACGTGGATGGCAGCTTTGTCCCGGGAAGAGCAGAATTTGCTTACGGGATGGTTATTCTTCATAATGGAGAGGAACTGAGATTTTCCGGCAATATCCAGGATAAAGAGCTGGCAAAGATGCACAATGTAGCCGGAGAGATAAAAGGGGCAGAAGCTGCTATGCAGTATGCTTTGGATAACCAGGCTGCAAACCTGGTTATTTACCATGATTATGAGGGAATCGCCAAGTGGTGTACAGGTGCATGGAAAGCTGCAAAACCGGGCACTCAGGCTTACCGGGAATTTTACAGAAAGGCCAGTGAAAAGGTGAATATCCGGTTTGTAAAAGTCAAAGGCCATTCCAACAATAAATATAACGATATGGCGGATGAGCTTGCAAAACAGGCGCTCGGAATTTTATAAATGGGAGGGGGAGATAATCCCCCTTCCGTGAAGCTGGCAGGATGGTATTCAATCTTCTTCAATCACCTGAATTTCCAGATAGTCGAAATCAATCTGTTCAATGAAACTGTCCTGCCGGAACCGCGCTTTGTCAGTCTTCTGGAATTCACGGATCGTGGTGTCCAGCCAGATTGGGTTCCCCAGATCCATTTCATAACAAATCTGCTCCAGACAGTGGAATATCTTGTGTGTGCGGGTTTCATTACGGTCATCGCAGACGACGGTATCCTTTATCAGATGATTGTCTTTCCAGATTTTTCCCCATAAACGAAACATTGATTGTATACCTCCCTGTGGGAACTGCCGTTAGTGGCAGAAATACTTGATTTATAAGTGATATCCAGTATAGCGGATTTTGAGGCCAAAGTAAAGGAGTGTTCGTGAACTCCTATTGAATAATGTGCCTGCACATGCTATTATTTGGTTATCAAAAAAAGGGGATGAAAAGAATATGAAAAAAAATTGGGAAAGATTTGCAAAAGTATTTACAAAATTCTGCCTCGTGGCTATCGTTTTTGCGGTGATATTAACTGTAAACAGCACACAGGCGCAGGCTGCTTCAACCAGGACGAAAGCCTTGAATGCCTATAATAAGCTTTTGTCTCAGAAATCGCTTAAATGGTCAGGCAAGACGAAAGTCTCAACAAATAAATGTAAATTTGCAGTCATTTATGTGGACAAAGATTCTGTTCCGGAATTATTTGTTGATGCAGGCGGTGCCGGGACAAATCATGTTTCCGGATTTTATAAGCTGTATACTTTCTGGAATGGCAAAGTGAGAGATGTATGTACTATGCGTGATGGATTTGGCTACTACAAGAAAAAAGGTATTTTTCAGACATACACGATGCTTCATGGAGAATATACAACTTATCAGAAACTTGCTTCCGGAAAGTCTTCCGTTAAGTTAAGCAGTGAGAGTTATTTTACAACCAATTACTATGACAGTAACAATAAAAAAATCAGCAAGGCGATGTTTAACAAAAGTCTGAAGTCCCTGGTCGGAACTGCAAAAGTGTCGGTTCCGGTGTGTAAAATCAATACAAAGGCAAATAGAACAAAATACCTGAAATAAACAACAATATTGTTTTCCTACTATTCATATAGACTTTGCGAAAAAACATACGATTTATATTGACACACTATCAAAATAGGTATAACATATATTTCGTCATAAAGCTGTTTACCAAGGTAAAACGGCAGAGAAATAAAACCGAAAAGCATTTTTCGAAAAGGAGGATATGATGAAAAAATTTAAAGGATTCAGAAAAGCTATGGCACTTGTACTGGCAGCTGCTTTATCATTGGGAGCGGCTACCACGATTTATGCAGAAGAGTCAGAAGGAGTTGCAATTGATAAGGAAGCATTTGACGAACTGATCGCTTCCGGAATTACTGCAGACGATGCTGATATTGAAGCAAACAGCTGGGCATCCGCAGTAAAAGAAGCCGGTGTATTACGTGTCGGCGGTACACGTACTTCCTTCCTGTTCAGCCAGCTTGATGAGACTGATGATGGAATCCGCGGATTCGATGCAGGTCTTTATCAGCTGCTGACACGCTATATCCTGGGCGATGAGACGAAGTTTGAGCTGACACAGGTTGACTCCAGTACACGTGAATCCGTTCTGGAGAGCGGACAGGTTGACGCTGTATTTGCAACCTATTCCATAACAGACTCACGTAAGGAAGTCATTTCCTTTGCCGGACCGTACTATACATCCAAACAGGCAGTCCTTGTAAAAGCAGGAAATGAAGAAATCACCGGTGTTGACAGTCTGGCAGACAAAATCGTTGCAACACAGTCCGGTTCCACAGGCCCTGACATTCTGGCGGAGTATGCACCGGATGCTACTGTACAGGAATTTGCCAATGACCTGGAAGCACGTACTGCTTTGGAGCAGGGACGTGTAGATGCTTATGTAACAGACTACACACTGCTTCTGAACGCAATCGTAAAGAACCCGGATGCCTACGAAATCGCAGGCGATGTATTCGGACCGGAAGACAATTATGGAATCGGCCTTCCGAAGGATTCTGACGGTGTTGCATTTGTCAATGATTTCCTGAAGAAAATCGAAGAGGACGGCACATGGGCAAAACTGTGGCAGATCAGCCTTGGTGACCGTACCGGTATCGATACAGTACCGGAAGCTCCGGCAATTGAAGAATAAACAGTAATCGGGATTTACCTGAATAGTTTAAAGTGAAAGGCTTCAAGGGTATTACTCTTGGAGCCTTCTTTGGAGGATGGGATATGGAAATTATGGAACTCCTTTCTCAATATGGAGATAAATATATTCTGGCACTTCTGACCACATGGAAGCTTACTGCACTGGCATTTTCATCCGCATTTGTGATTGGGGTTCTGATCACGGTTATGCGTGTGAGTCCCATAAAACCTCTGCGGATGGCAGGGGATTTTTATGTGCAGATTTTTCGGAACATTCCCGGTGTTTCTCTGCTGGTCATTCTCGTCTATGCGCTGCCGTACCTGAATGTGGTGCTTTCGTATTTTAATTGCGTTTTAATCGCGGCAGCCCTGATTCCTGCGGCATTCTGCTCCGAGTATCTCATGTCGGGCATTAATATGATCGATGTGGGACAGATCGAAGCGGCACGTTCTCTGGGAATGACATTTATACAGATTATCCGGAAAATCGTGATTCCACAGGCACTGCGTTCCAGTGTTCTGTCGCTGACAAACCTGCTGGTGGCTACCATGCTTACCACAGCCATTGCTTCCCAGGTTCCTTTGAATCCAAGAGATCTCACCGGCCTGGTTGCGCACATTAACACACATGCAGTGGGAGGCGTTACCGCTTTCCTTATTTCTGCGATTCTGTATTGCGCAAGTGCAGTGGTGATCGGACAGATCGGTAATCTGATTGACAGGAAAGTGAGGATTATGCGATGAGAGATGCACGTGTTTCTATCAGAGATGCCCTTTATGAAAAACCTGGTCCCAAAACCCGCAGATATATTGTGGTTGGCACAGTTCTCTCTTTAGCTGCTCTTGCCGCGTTGGCGTTTTGCGTGATCCGGCAGTTTTACCGCACTGGCCAGCTGGATGCAAAATACTGGTCATTCCTTATGCGGGCCACTACCTGGAGGTTCCTTGGACGGGGTCTTGCGGGCACTTTGGAGGCTGCTCTGGCAGCAGGTCTGGTGGCTCTTGCACTGGGATTTCTGATGATGGTGGGCAGAATCAGTGGAAACAGAATTCTTGGAGGAATCAGCACAGCTCTGATTGAATTTACCAGGGGAGTCCCCACACTTCTGTTTGTTTATTTCTTTTTCCTTGTGGTTCCGCAGCTGGGAATCAAGCTTCCGGCATTCTGGAAGATTGCAGCTCCGGTGGCCATTTCTGCTTCCGGCCTGGTGGCAGAGGCACTTCGTGCAGGTGTGAATGCGGTTCCGAAAGGACAGACAGAAGCAGCCCTCTCGCTGGGAATGAGCAACAGGAGTGTATTTTTAAAAGTTGTTTTTCCACAGGCAATCCGATTTGTGATTCCATCGCTGATATCGGAGCTTGTAATCGTGGTAAAAGATACCACTTTTGCCTATGTAGTCAATTTCCCGGACCTTATGCAGAATGCCCGCGTATTGATTTCCAACTATGATGCACTGCTTTCCGTGTATCTGGTTGTGGCAATCATTTATATTATCATAAACTATCTGCTGAACAGAGCCTCTGTTTTTGCTGCAAGACGCAGGAACAGATCCATGGCAATCCCTCAGCAGAATCAAGACCCTGTTGCAGAACAGATATAAAGGAGCGATGAACAGTTATGGCCCAGAAAGAAAGCAGATCAAATACACAGGAGCTGGTTCCGGTAATTGAGCTGAAACATGTAGAAAAACATTTTGGAGAGCTTCATGTATTAAAGGACATTAATCTGAAGGTAAAAAAAGGAGAAGTAGTGGTAATCATCGGACCTTCCGGGTCAGGAAAGTCCACACTCTGCCGTACAATAAACAGGCTGGAGACCATCGATTCCGGAGAAATCCTGATAGATGGCGTTGCGATTCCGGAAGAAGGAAAAGACCTTGCCAGACTCCGTGCCCAGATTGGCATGGTGTTCCAGTCATTTAACTTATTTGCACATAAGAATATTCTTGATAATGTGACGTTAGGCCCGACGGATGTACTTCATACCCCGAAAAAAGAAGCCAGAGAGGAAGCGATGAAACTCCTGAAAAGAGTCGGTGTGGATTCGCAGGCGGCCAAAATGCCGGCACAGCTTTCAGGGGGACAGAAGCAGCGCGTTGCCATTGCACGTTCTCTTGCCATGCATCCCAAGGCAATCCTGTTTGACGAACCGACCAGTGCTCTGGATCCGGAAATGATCGGTGAGGTCCTGGATGTTATGACGGAGCTTGCAGGGGATGGCATGACGATGGTCGTGGTGACGCATGAGATGAATTTTGCCAGACGTGTGGCAGACAGGATCATATTCATGGACGGCGGGAATATTATTGAAGAGAACACACCGGAGGAATTCTTTGCACATCCGGCTACACAGCGTGCGCAGGATTTTTTAAACTCCATTAAAGATCATTAAGGTCTGAGTATGTATCTGCTGTTTTTTGAAAGATACGGATCAAAGATTATTGAAAACAGAGGTGGGAACAGAATTATGAAAAGACCCAGGATTGTAATTCCGGAGATTAATCAGAATGTGAAAAATTATGTCAATGCAGTGTCGGCAGCGGGGATGGATCCAATTGTGGTCTCCCTGCAGGAAGCACAGGTGCCGCAGACATATCAGCAGGAATACCTGGATTATTCCGAATTCAGAGTAGCAGAATATGACGGTCTTCTGATTCCGGGAGGCGGGGACATCAATCCAATCCGCTACGGACAGGAAAACCACGGGAGCATAATGGTGGTGGATGAACTGGACAAACTGCAGTTTTCTATACTGGATGATTTTGTAAAGACGGGCAAACCGGTTTTTGGAATCTGCAGAGGACATCAGGTTATCAATGTATATTTTGGAGGAACCATGATCCAGCATCTTCCCACCTCCTTCCGTCATGCCCGGAAACTGGAGGAGCCAGATAAGGTTCATGGCTGTATCGCAGAGGAAGGAAGCTGGCTGGCGAAGCTGTATGGAACGAAATTTTCACACAACAGCGCACATCATCAGGCAGTGGACCGTTTGGGAGAAAATCTGGTGACAGACAGCCACTGCCTGGAGGACGGAACCATAGAGTCAATGCATCATGCGGCACTCCCCATTTACAGTGTACAGTGGCATCCGGAACGGATGTGCCTGGACTGGGAAAGAGATGATACGGTGAACGGACTTCCGGTACTACAGTTCTTTTGCGGAGTATGCAGCTCTTTTCTTCGTTAAATACTTTTCGATTCTGTTCAGCGCTTCTTTTAATTCTGCGATGGAGTAGGCATAGGAAATACGGATAAAGCCTTCCCCACAGTCTCCGAAGGCGCTGCCAGGAACGACGGCTACTTTTTCCTCCTTGAGCAGATCCAGGGCAAATTCTTCACTGGACATACCGAATTCCCGGATATCAGGAAACATATAAAAGGCACCTTCCGGCATGAAACAGGGGAGACCCAGGCGTTCCAGTTCGTGATGCAGATATCGGCGGCGCTGGTTGTAGGATTCCCGCATGTACATGACGTCCATGTCGCCGTTCTGGAGAGCATCAATAGCGGCATACTGACTCACTGTAGGCGCGCACATGATGGCATATTGATGAACTTTGATCATTTCTTTTATAATCTCACGGTTTCCAAGGGCATAGCCCAGACGCCAGCCTGTCATGGCATAGCTTTTGGAAAAACCGTTGATCACGATGGAATACTCTTTCATACCCGGCAGGGAAGCGATACTTATATGCTCTTTTCCATAGGTAAGCTCGCTGTAGATCTCGTCAGAGATCACAAGAAGACGATGCTCACGGATTACATCCAGAAGAGCTTCCAGATCTTCGCGCTCCATAATGGCACCCGTAGGATTATTGGGGTAAGTCAGGATCAGGGCCTTGCTTTTCGGGGTGATAGCGGCTTCCAGCTGCTCCCTGGTAAGGCGGAATTTGTTTTCCGGCTTTAGCTCAATGGGAACAGGAACGCCGTCGGCAAGTTTAATGCAGGGCAGGTAAGAGACAAAGCTTGGCTCAATATAAATGATCTCATCTCCGGGATTGATGATAGTGCGCAGAGCGACATCGATTGCTTCACTTCCGCCCACCGTGACCATTACCTCAGAGGCAGGATCGTAATCCAGTCCCATCTTTCTTTTTGCATACGCGCTGATTTCCTTTCGCAAAGGCATCAGTCCGCTGTTTGAGGTATAAAAAGTTTTACCGGACTGCAGAGCCTGGATACCGGCTTCACGGATGTGATAAGGTGTCTCAAAATCCGGTTCACCAACACCAAGGGAGATGACTCCAGGCACTTCGTTTGCAACGTCAAAAAACTTTCTTATTCCAGATGGTTTTAAATTTAATACTTTTTCAGACAGAAATTCTCTCATGGCGTCATCATCATTCTTTCATCAGATTTTTTGCTGGCAAAGTCCACGCCAAGTTCTTTGTATTTTGTCAGTGCAAAATGGGTCGTAGTGCTCTGAACCTCGTCTATTGAAGCCAGTTTTTCAGATACAAAAAGAGATATTTCTTTCAGCGTTTTTCCCTTGATCATAACAAGAAAATCGTAAGAGCCGGACATCAGATATAAGGTGATGACCTGGGGATACTGCTTGATCTGGTCAGCCAGTTTCTGATATCCGTTGCCTCCCTGTGGAGTGACACGCAGCTCGATCAGAGCGGTGACATCGTTATCATTGACTTTATCCCAGTTGATCAGGGTATGATAGCCGCAGATAATATGATCGTTTTCTAAAGCGGCAATCTCATCATGAACCTCGTCTTCGCTGACTCCAAGCATGATGGCCAGTTCTCCATTTGTAAGACGACAGTTGTTCTCCAGTATTTTTAAAAGCTGTTCTTTTAAATGGCTTTCCATAATATGCCTCCAGATGTTTTATTCATCAAAAATACTTACGATCTCACCGTCCAGGATGCGGTTGGTGTTCTTGACTGCACAGAAATTCCCACACATGCTGCAGGTATCCTCTTTTTCCGGTTTGGCTTCGGCACGGTAACGGCGGGCCTTTTCCGGATCCATGCTCAGATTGAACATTGCTTCCCAGTCGAGGTTTTTCCGTGCCTCGCTCATCCTGTAGTCCCAATCTGCGGCTCCGGGAACACCTTTTGCAATATCGGCTGCGTGAGCGGCGATTTTTGCTGCAATGATGCCTTCTTTTACATCTGCTGCATTGGGCAGACGCAAATGCTCAGCCGGAGTAACATAGCACAGAAAAGCGGCGCCGGAGTAAGCGGCGATAGCACCTCCAATCGCAGATGTGATATGGTCATATCCAGGCGCAACATCGGTCACAAGCGGTCCAAGTACATAAAACGGTGCGCCGTGGCAGAGCGTTTTCTGAATTTCCATGTTGGCTGCGATCTGGTTCATGGGCATATGTCCGGGCCCTTCTATCATAACCTGCACATCTTTTTCCCAGGCACGTTTCGTTAATTCGCCCAATGTGATCAGCTCCTCAATCTGAGCAGTATCTGTGGCATCGGCGATACATCCCGGGCGGCAGGCGTCGCCAAGACTCATGGTGATATCGTATTCCCGGCAGATATCCAGAATTTCGTCATAATGTTCATAGAAAGGATTTTCATTTCCTGTCATTTCCATCCAGGCAAACATAATGGAGCCGCCGCGGGATACGATATTCATGAGACGCTTATTTTTCTTAAAACGCTCGGCGGTTGCCCGGTTCATTCCGCAGTGAATGGTCATGAAATCCACGCCATCTTCTGCGTGCATTCTTACGATGTCGATCCATTCCCGGGAAGTGATCTTTCCCAGTGCCTTGTGGTAATAAACCACAGCATCATAGATCGGAACAGTACCGATCATGGCAGGGCAGGTTGCGGTCAGTTTACGGCGAAAACTTCTGGTATCACCATAAGAACTCAGATCCATGATTGCCTCTGCACCCATTTCTACTGCGGAGCGTACTTTTTCATACTCCATATCCACGTCTTTCCAGTCACGGGATACTCCCAGGTTTACGTTTATCTTTGTGGTAAGTTTTGCGCCTACGCCGCTGGGACTTAAAGATGTATGCTTTTTGTTGCATGGGATGATTACCTCACCCTTTGCAATGAGCTGTCTCAGTTCTTCGGCGCCTATGTGTTCTTTCTCTGCTACGATTTCCATCTGTGGTGTGATGATACCCTTACGGGCTGCATCCATTTGCGTGGTGTAGTCTGCCATTTTTCTTTCCTCCTTGGATTTAGAACATGACGACAGAAGGTGGTGCCCCCAATCTGTCGTTTTGCCCGGCATTGATACCGGGATTTCTCCTGACCCGGAAAAAACAGGTATTTTGTCTGCTTTTAGTAACATATTGCAATTAAGAACAATGTGGAGTATGATACTTATAAGACAAAAATGCGACATGCCGAAACGCATATCGCATAAAAGTATCCTGGCTTTATGTTCCCTACGTTGGCATTATCCAAATCAGGTTACGGGTCAAAGCAATACAGCTTACTCTCAGCCTGCTTCCTGCAAGCTCCCCTTTTTACGTTCTACATTCTACCACCGGAAAGATACTTTCGTCAACACCTGGAAAGAGCTTTGCATGTGATTCGGATAGACAAAATCAGTCTAATACTGTTTCAGGACGGATTTGAGGGCTGATTTTGCGGTTGTTTGGCTTGACATAGATACAAGTACAGTGATATGATTACAATGATTTTAGCTAGACCAAAAAGTCGGCGGCTTGTCCGCCGCAGGATGCGTTGAGTATCTGAATGGTCTGCTGCTGATAAGAGGTTTCTGAATGGATAAAATTGATATTCACTGTCATATTCTGCCGCGTCTTGATGATGGCTCAGACTCCGCAAAAATGAGCCTGCAAATGCTTCGGATGTCCATAGAGCAGGATTTTATTACGGTGATTGCTACGCCCCATTATTCGGCACAGTTTCGGGGCGCAAGTGCTCCTGTGATACAGGCATGGTGCCGTAAGCTTGAAAACTGGATACATAAGAATTGGACAGAGGAATTTAAAATTTACCCAGGACAGGAAATCCTGTATTTTCAGGATATGGTGGATAAGCTTAAAACAGGAGAGCTGCTCACCATGGCCGGAAGTAATTATGTCCTGATTGA
>JALERH010000057.1 GCA_022764275.1 Blautia sp.
TTGAAAGAAAGAAAATAAATCTGAAGTAGGCGGATTATTATGCAAAGACTTATATATCGAACGCTGATACCTGTGACAGAAATGATTCTGCTGATGATAGTTTGTATGACACAGGTATCTGCCGGGGTGATGACGACAACAGAACCGACTGGAGCGGCAGATGCTGTTTATGTGGCAGGGAATCCGGATTTTTACCCAATCGAATATTATGACGAAGAGTCAGGCTCCTATGAGGGAATCATGCCGGAGATGCTGGAAAAAGTGTCTGAAAAAACAGGAATGGATTTTGTCTATGTCAGTGGCGGAAACAAAAACAGACAGAAAAATCTTGCAGAAAATCGTCAGGTGGAAATGGTTTCCGCACATGAAGCGGACAGAGAAATCGATTGGGATCTGCAGGACGACTTGCTTCTTTTCCGTGTGGAACGGGAAAAGGAAAATGTAGAAGTTTACATAGGATTTACGCGGATCGCATCGAACGATCTGATCACGAAGGTGCAGAAGGCTTTGGAGGAAATCTGCAGAGAGGATCTCTCCGGAATTGCTGTTTCCTATGTAATGGAGCAGAAGGAGCAGCATTTTCCGAAAAAGGTTTTGCTGATCGTGCTGACAGCGGTTATTCTGCTGAGCGCAGGACTGCTGATCTATATTTTCCGGCTGCGCAAAAAGAATCTTCAGCAGGAGAAAAATGAGATGGATGACCCTTTGACAGGTCTGGGAAATGCCGGATATCTGGAGTATCAGTTTGGAAATCTGCTTTCGGTACAGGAAATTCCCCTTTACTATCTCGCTTACATAGGAATTCATAATATGGAGCAGATTAGGCAGTACCAGGGAGAGGAAGAACTGGGGACACTGCAGAAATATATCGCTTCTGTGATATCTCAGGGAACCGGTGACGCAGAAGTGCCGGTGCGTTTGAATGACGGGGAATTTGCTGTTTTGTTTCAGAACGGAAATGATGCGGATGCAGGGAAAAGAATAGAGATGTTCATGGATAGCTTGAAGCAGTATCCGGAGCAGTTCAGCAAAGATTACAAACCGGAACTCCACGCGGGGATCTATCATCTCAAGGCCGAAAAAAAGGATTTTGAAATGGCGGTCTTCTGCGCAAAACAGGGATATCTGTATGCGGTAAAATATGGCCTGGCCTATGCTTTCGGCAACCAGAAGGTCTTAAATGATGCAAAAGAAAAAGCACTTTTGAAGAGAGAACTTCAGGATGCTATTAAGAACAGGGAATTTCAGCTGTATCTCCAGTTTGTTGTGGATAAAAACACAAAAAAAATCTGCGGAGCAGAGGCACTTTCACGATGGCAGAATCCCAGACAGGGCATTCTGAACCCCGGAAAATATGTAGGACTCATGCATGAAGCCGGCATCATAGAAAAGCTGGATTTCTATATTTGTGAAGAGGCTTGTAAGCAGCTGGAGGAATGGAAGAGGCAGGGGCTTGAAGAACTCTGGATATCCTGTAATTTTACAAGAACCGCCATTTCTACAGAACATTTTCCGGAAACTTTTCAAAAGGTTGTGGAGAAATATGAATTCAGACACGACCGGCTCCGGATAGAAATTACAGAGGACTCCCTGGCAGAGAATGATGCACTTATCCGAAGAAATATTGCACAATGCAGCAAAATGGGCTTTTTTATTGTACTGGATGATTTCGGAAGCGGGTATTCTTCCCTGATGGATCTGTGCGATTATCCGCTGGACTGTGTAAAAATCGACAGGAGTATTGTGATCAGATCGGTTGAGCCTAGGGGAATGGAACTGCTAAGTGGTATCTGCAGGCTGGCGCATGAGATGAAAATGCATGTCTTGTGTGAGGGCGTGGAAACAGAGGAGGAAAACAGCCGGATTGGAAAGCTTTCCTGTGAATATATACAGGGATATTATTATTCCCGTGTATTTCCCAAAGAGCATGCCATGGAATATTACGAAAAATATATGTCCGGTCTGAAATAATCTCAGATTCTGTCTGATGTTTTTTCAACCGATGAGACAAAAATGGCGCTGAAAGGCGGAAAGCCTGACAGCGCCGGCTTTTTTACATTTTCATAAACAACCGGTCAGAACATGGTAAGAAAATTCAGGGAACCCGGAGGATTTTCCGTGCCTCTTTCCAGAAGGCAGATCAGTCCCCGGATGGTGTCCTCGATTTCCTCGGGGGAGGAAGGCACCAGGGTATTATCCAGCTTCAGGGCCAGGACGATCAGTACGATCTCGGCCAATGCTGCGGGATATTCAAAATGGATCTCACCTGCATCGATCCCCTGCTGAATGATCTCCGTCAGGGCGGGTTTTAACTGTGCGATCAGGTGCTTCAGATATTTCTGATGAATGTAAGCTGTTTCGTGGAAACTGTCCGGTGTGGAGTCATCCGTGGACTTTTGTCTGCGAAACTCGGATGAGGAGGTCCGGCATGCCTGAAAAAGCATGGCCATCCGTGTGAATGGAGGAACATCCGTCTGTCTGGCAAGAGTCTGGGCGAACTCCAGCGGTTTTTCATAATTTCGTTCTATAAGTGCATCCAGGATGGCATCCTTGGATGGAAAATAGTAGTAGATGCTGCCCTTTCCTATGCCGGCTTTCTGGGCGATCTCACTGACGGAAACAGACTGAATGTCCCGGTCATCCAGCAGTTCCTGCAGAGCATTCAGAATTTTATCGTGCTTTGTGCAGTCTTTCATAATAACGCCTCTCTTACGTTACGTATAATGTTATAAGTATAGCATAAAAAATTTGCAATATTCAACTGTAAAAAATCACTCATAAATCTGAGTGATTTTTTTGTGCGTAAAGTAACTTGACCGCGGGTCGAAAACCATGTTAAGGTATTAGAAAAAGATATCGACCGATGGTCGAAAATGATTAAAAAATAAGACGAAATAAGTCGACTGGAAGTCGAATACACGATTTTGGAGGATGAAAATAATGACCTATGCAGAGTATTTTTCCTATGTAAAAACACAGTTTATGAATGCAGATGTGAGTGACATTCAAGAGCATCTCGCATATCAGTTTAACATCACAGGTGAGTCATCCGGTATTTTTTATGTAGAGGTAAAAGAGGGCAAATTATCTGTCGAGCCCTATGAATATTATGACAGAGATGCAATGTTCACGGCTACAGCAAAAACCTTTATGGACATTATAGAGGGTAAGCTGGATCCGGTACTGGCATTTACTCTTCAGAAATTGAAAGTAGAGGGTAATTTTGACAAAGCATTGAAACTGAATGAGCTGATTAAAAGAAAATAGGTGATAGTAATGAATAAAAAGAAGGCAGCACGGGGCGCAGCCGTATTCATGGGGCTGCTGGCAGCAGCGGAGGCAGGAAGCTCTCTGTATTTTTACCGGAGAACCATGACCAGAAACAATGCAAAAATGGAGCGTACCATGAAAATGGCGGGTACCGATTGGAACCAGCATATGCCTTTTATCCAGAAATGTAAGGAATATATGCTGGCACAGCCTCATGAGGATGAGTGGATACAGTCTGATGATAACCTGAAATTACATGCCACATGACAGAATGTTCTCCGGTTATCAGTACGACAGTAAGCTGGAACATTCGCAAGGGAACCGTGGGACAGCTGCTTCCAAACTGTGAGGCAAAAGCAGTTGACGAGGAGCTGTGGGTACGTGGCAGCAGTGTAATGCAGGGTTATTACAAAATGCCGGAAGAAACGGCTGAGACCCTGGTGGACGGCTGGCTGCGCACAGGCGATTTGGGCTACGTGGACGAAGAAGGCTTTGTATACCTGACCGGACGTAAGAAAAATCTGATCATTACAAAGAACGGAGAAAACGTTTCTCCGGAGGAACTGGAAAACAAGATCGGTGAGAACCGCCTTGTCCAGGAAATCCTGGTTCGCGAGAGTGAAGGTGTGATCGAAGCGGAGATTTTTCCGGATATGGAATATGCGGAGAAAAAAGAAATCTCGGATATCCCGGCAGAGCTTCAGAAGCTGATCGATGAATATAATGCAGGTGCACCTGCATATAAGAGGGTTTACCGTCTGAAGGTACGCGATACGGAATTCCCGAAGACACCTTCCAAGAAGATAAAAAGGTATTAAATAATTCGCGCAGCTGTCAAGTCTATAAATTTGAGAAATCAATTGTTTTATTCAGGTCAAAACAGTATAATGAGATTACTGAAACAAATGCTGAATCCGATACAAGGAGAACCTGAAAATGAAAGAAAAGCTATATACCATTCCTTTAATGGATGCATTCCGGGCTGGTGAGGAATGCCCTTTCTGCTATGTGGAACGAAGCCTTGAGGAGCACGCGATTGACTTTGTACTGGGCCCGGGTGCCTCTTACATGGAGGATGATGTCCGTGCAGAGACCGATGCCATGGGATTCTGCCGTACCCATTTCAAAAAAATGTATGAGTATGGCAATCGGCTCGGTACGGGACTGATCCTGAAAACCCATTTTCAGAAACTGAACCAGGAGCTGGACGAGCAGATCAAGATGTTTGCTCCTTCCCACGCGTCTCTGATGTCCAGATTAAAGAAGAATAAAACGGAAGAAAACGCTCCGCGTACCTCAATTGGTGCATGGGCGGCTGCCACAAAGGAAAAATGCTATATCTGTAATTTTAACAAAAATACGTATCAGCGCTATCTGGATACCTTCTTTGAACTATACCGAAAAAATCCGGAATTTAAAGAGTTGTTTAAAAACTGTAAAGGCTTTTGCATACCACATTTCGGAGAACTGGCAGAGGAAGGGGACAGGGTTCTTTCTGATAAGGAGAAGAAAGAATTTTACAGCGAGCTTTTTCCTTTGATGCAGGAAAATATGAAGCGGCTTTATGACGACCTTGACTGGTTCTGCGATAAGTTTGACTACCGCAATAAAGACGCAGACTGGAAAACATCCAAAGATGCTCTGCCGCGGGGGATGCAGAAGGCAGCAGGAGGATTTCCGGCAGATCCGCCTTACACATCGGATAAGTAGAAGGAAAAGGCAGTAAAAATAACAGAAAACTATTTTTCATGGAGGAGGAAAAAATGGGGAATCAGAAATTTACATTGGAAAACGAATGCTTACGGGTCGTAGCTTCCGATAAGGGCGGTGAGCTTCAGTCTGTGTATGATAAGCAGGCGCAGAGAGAGCTTCTGTGGCAGGGAGATGCCAGATACTGGGGAGACAAAGCGCCGAATCTTTTTCCCTATATTGCCAGACTGACAAACGGTATTTATACTTATCAGGGAAAAGAATATCAGATGAAGATTCACGGGTTCGTAATGTATTCCAGCCTGGAATGCACGGAAAACGGAGAGGAACTGTGCTTTGAGCTGAAATCAGATGAGGCTACCAGGGCGCAGTATCCGTTTGAATTTGTATATCGGATTAAATACAGGATTGATGGTGCATCTCTCCTTATTACATATGAGGTGGGAAACCGGGATTCCAAAAAGATGTATTTTGGAGTCGGGGCGCACCCGGGCTTCCAGGTACCGTTTGTTCCGGAGACGGAATTTGAAGATTATTGCCTGGAATTTGGAGAAGGCGTCAGTCCTTCTAAAATCTTATTTTCCGAGGACTGCTTTGTTACGGGAATAGAGCTGTTTGACGGTTTGGAAGATGGCAAGCTGGCATTAAAGCATTCCCTTTTCGATGAGGATGCGATCGTGCTGGAAAATATGGGAGAGAAGGTGACGCTGAAATGTAAGAAGGCATCTGCTTCTATATGTGTGGAATACGGAGATATCGCTTATCTGGGACTGTGGCATTGTCCGCGTACCAAAGCACCGTATGTATGTATCGAGCCATGGACTTCCCTTCCATCCAGAAAAGGAATTGTGGAGGATCTGGAGAAGCAGGAGAACCTTCTTAGCCTTATGCCGGGAGAAACCTGCTCGAAGACGATTCGTATTACAATAACTGAATAAAGGCAATTCAAAGAATAAAGAAAAGCAGACACAAGACAAAAGTTTGAGCCCCTGAAGATTTTTTCAGGGGCTCCTTCACACACTTGTATATATGCTGTAAATTTTATTTCCGGTTATTTTTCTATATCGGCCTCGGGAGAATCCATATCTCCTTCTATAGTGACATCTGCATTGTCGATATCCTCATCTATGATGATATCTTCATCCTCCGTATCTTCTTCATAGATAAGCTCATCGTCCATATCTTCGTCTAAATAAAGCTCATCTTCGGAATCCTCATAATCGTCTCCGTAATAATCAGCATAATATTCGTCTTCAGAAATCTCAGTGATTTTTGCATTTTCGAGGAGGAAGTCGAGAACCTTTGATGCCAGAAATTCATTCATGAGATAGTCTTTTGTATAATCTGCTTCAAAGTCTGCAGCTGATTCATATCCATATTCCCCGGCTAATGTCTCAATGGTGTCGTTGTATTCATCCTCAGTGATTTCGATGCCCTCTTTTTCTGCGATTGCGGTGATTACCATTCTCTCATAGACAAGTTCTTCAACGTATTCCTTGGTTTCCTCTTCGCTTAATTCGAAATACGAAGCATCCACGCCAAGCATCTCTGCGTACATAGCATTTGCATCGTCGTAGGATTTCCTGCACTCCTCATAAAGCTCATCCGGATAGCCGCTGAAGGTAGAGCCTTCTACTACTGCCGAAAGGATATCAGTGCGTGCTGTATCATCGCTGTTTGACTGTGCATACTCCATAAGGGAGTTCCGAAGGTCTTCTTCATACTCTTCGGTTGTGGAGAATTCGGAGACTTTTGCCACAAATTCGTCATTGTATTCCGGAAGGATTTCTTCATAAATGGAGTTCAGGGTAACGGAAAAGACTGCTTCTTTGCCGCCAATCTCTTCGTCATAATCTTCCGGGAATGTAATGGTGATGTCTTTGGTTTTTCCTGTTTCCATCCCAACAATGCCGGCTTCCAGATCCTCAAGGAAATAGCCGTCTCCAAGCAAAAGGTCGTAATCTTCACCGGAACCGCCTTCAAATTCTTCGCCGTCAATGGTGCCGGTAAAGTCGATATTGATCATATCTCCATTTTCACAGGCCCTTCCGGTAATCTCCTTCTGCTCTGCATTTTCTTCCAGAGCCAGGTCAATTTCATCCTGAAGGGATTCATCTGTGACTTCCGGTTTGATTTTGGTGAGTTCAATACCTTTGTAATCTCCCAGCTTGACATATTTATCATATGTACCGGAGGAACCGCAGGCAGTCAGGATACCGGATGCCAGTGCTGTGACAGTAAACAAAATTAAACTTTTCTTCATAATCTGTTTCCTCTTTCTTTTTATTGGGTAAAACGGATACGAATCTATTTTATTACAAAAATGTGAAAGAGTTGTGAAAAAAATCAACTAGGATTGAGAAACATAAAAGAGGCGTAAGTCCGCATCGGGAATTTATCCGGAAGAGATGAACCTACGCCCCTTTTCACTATTTGTAGTATGCTTTTACAAAATTTTCGGCTTCGCTTCCCGTTATCTGGAATTCCTCTACAATCTTTTGGATTACTTCATGTTTTGGCATTTTCCAATCATAGGCAGCCTTTACTAAGGCAGTTATACCTTGTTTTACGCCATTACGTTTTTCTTCTTCAAGCTCTTCCGCAAATAATTTTCTTAGTGTTTCGCACATTTCCTTTTCCACCTCCGCTTCTTTCCAGTTTGCCTGCAAGATAACATCCATGACAGCCTGATATAATGGTTGTGTTTTTTTCTTATCATAGGCGTCTATTAAATCCCGTATTTCACCGCCTGAGTGCAGATTGTTTCTCAGGCTTTGCATCCAATAATTTTTCTCTTTGGTAAGTTCATGCGTGATGATGAGTTGCATGGGGATTGGATCCCCGGAGAGTTCGTAAATCCCTTCCTCACATTTTTTTACAGTGATTCCTCTCACATCCTGAATATGTTTGAGCATTTTCCTTGGATAATGGTTACAGACGAAGGTAATTCCGATATCCTGAGGTGAAAGCTCGTCGGCTAATTCAATCCGCAGAGCTGCACCAAACGCCGGATGCCACTGTATCTTACCATCCTTCATCCATCTCTCCTTTCATTATAGTACACAGAAACAAGGGGCTGCAATATGAAATTGTAAAGTAACTGGTGAATTCTCTGACTGAATAGTCGCGAAAAGAACTCTGATGTATCAAAAGAACAGCCATGAAAGCCGGTCTGATTTGATATTGGTAGAGTAACATATACCCGGCCAAAAGACAAGTGAGAAAAAATAACTTACATTGTAAAATCCAAAATCCAAACTAAGAACGCAGGGACTTTTTGATTGTACTACCTGCCTCAAATATGGTATCATATGGAAAGATACGAAAGGGAGTGTTTGATTTATGAGCTATCGATTTGAAAGCCGTATACGATACAGTGAGATTGGAGAAAACGGATGTCTGACGCTTCCGGGAATTCTGGATTATTTTCAGGACTGCTGCACATTCCACTCGGAATCCATAGGACAGGGGATGGATACGGTGAAGAAACGAAGCAGAGCCTGGGTTTTGTCTTCCTGGCAGGTGGTGGTGAACCGATACCCACGCCTGGGAGAACGCATCGTTACGACGACCGCCCCTTATGATTTCCGGGGATTTCTGGGAATGCGTAATTTTACGATGGAGACCTGTGAGGGGGAGCGGCTGGCATATGCTAATACAATCTGGTCCAATATCGATACCCGGACGGGACATCCGGAGAAACTGACAGAGGAGGATACCGCAGGTTATGAACTGAGTGAGAAACTGGAGATGGAGTATGCACCCCGCAAGATTGCACTTCCGAAGGAACTGGAGCCGCAGAAAGCATTTTCCATACAAAAGCACCATCTGGATACCAACCACCATGTAAATAACTGCCAGTATGTGCGCATGGCTGCGGATTATCTGCCGGAAGGTTTTGCAATCCACCAGCTGAGGGCGGAATATAAGAAACAGGCAGTGCTGGGAGATGTTTTTTACCCCCGGGTAAGCCGGGGAGACGGAAAGGTCATTGTTGTTCTGGGAGATGAGAAAAACGAGCCTTATGCGGTAGTGGAATTTATCTGAAAAAGGGGCTTTTTGACATTGGCAGAAAATAAAAATATACAGGAGGGATTTACAATGATAAGATTTGCAATTTTGGGAGCTGGAAATATTGCCATTAAGATGGCAGATACAATTGCTGAGATGAAAGATGTGGAAGCTTATGCAGTGGCAGCAAGAGACCTGGACAGAGCGCAGGCCTTTGCAGATGCGCATGGATTTACGAAAGCATATGGATCCTATGAGGAGATGCTGGCAGATGAGGGGGTGGATCTGGTTTATGTTGCCACACCCCACTCCCATCATTTCAAACATGCGAAAATGTGTCTGGAAGCAGGGAAAAATGTGCTGTGCGAGAAATCCTTTACCGTGACAGCTGACCAGGCGAGAGAGCTGTTTGCACTGGCAGAGGAGAAAAAGCTTCTGATCACGGAAGCAATCTGGACAAGATACATGCCATCCAGAAAGATGATCGACGATATTATCGCAAGCGGCGTGATCGGAGAAGTGACCTCCCTGTCTGCAAATCTGAGCTATCCTTTATTTGAAAGTAAGAGAATCTGGGATCCGAAGCTGGCAGGAGGCGCACTCCTGGATGTGGGTGTATACCCGATCAATTTTGCGCGGATGGTCTTTGGAGATACGCTGAAAGAAGTAAAATCGACAGCCCTTTTTAAGAACGGTGTAGACATGACGGACAGCATTGTCATGAACTTTGAGGGGGATAAAGTGGCAACTCTTCAGAGCAGCGTGTGCGCGGCATCTGACCGTGTGGGCGGTATCTTCGGAACAAAGGGATATATTGAGGTGCAGAATATCAATAATCCGGAAAAGATTACCGTATATGGTGCGGATTATAAAGAAGCAGCTGTTTACCTTCCGCCGAAGCAGATTTCCGGATACGAATATGAGGTTGAAGCATGTGCCAGAGCCATTGCAAAGGGAGAACTGGAATGTCCGGAAATGCCCCATGAGGAGACGATCAAAGTAATGGAGATCATGGATGAGATCCGCAGGTCCTGGGGATATGAAATTCCGCTGGAAGTATGAGCCGGAGCAAAAATAATAGCTGATACAAGTGGAAGAAAGTGCATACAAGTGGTATGATGTAGAGTAACAACAAAGGAGGGTTTTTGTTATGCTGGAACAATTAAAGGAAGAAGTTTACAAAGCGAATATGGATCTGCCGAAATACGGCCTGGTTACTTTTACCTGGGGAAACGTAAGCGGAATTGACCGGGAAAAAGGTCTGTTCGTCATCAAACCAAGTGGTGTTGACTATGATAAACTGACCCCGGAGGATATGGTAGTCGTAGACCTGGAGGGCAATAAGGTAGAGGGAAAATACAATCCGTCTTCTGATACCCCTACTCATGTGGTGCTGTACAATGCATTCCCAAATGTTGGAGGAATCGTACATACCCATTCTTCCTGGGCGACAAGCTGGGCACAGGCAGGGCGTTCCATTCCGTGCTACGGAACCACGCATGCGGATTATATCTACGGTGAGGTACCCTGCGTACGAAATCTTACAAAAGAGGAAATCGAAGAAGCTTATGAGCGGAACACAGGTGTTTTAATTGCAGACTACTTTAAGAACCGGGACTATGAGGCGGTTCCTGCAGTTCTGTGCAAAAATCATGGCCCATTCACATGGGGAAAGGATGCACATGAAGCTGTTCATAATGCAGTCGTTCTGGAGGAAGTGGCAAAAATGGCGACACGCTGCGAGCTGATTAATCCGGATGTAAAGCCTGCACCTCAGGAGCTTCAGGACAAGCATTACTACAGAAAACATGGTGCAAATGCTTATTACGGCCAGGGAAATGCGAAATAAGAGAAAACAGGAAGCCCCCCCAATGGCCATTCGAAAATGAACATGAAAACAGCCTGCGGTTCAAATGAACTGCAGGCTGTTTCTTCAGTGAATATCCAGCTCAGGGGGTTCGTCCAGGGTTTCGGAAACGTACTTGCCGTTTTTCTTACGCTGGCGGACACACTCGGAGAGGAGATATTCAATCTGTCCGTTGACGGAGCGGAAATCATCTTCCGCCCAGGCTGCAATCTGGTCATAAAGCTTGGCTGACAGTCTGAGCGGAATTTGTTTTTTCGGTTTCTCTGCCATAGGCTAGTAGAGGCTGCCGGAATTTACCACCGGCTGGGCATCGTGGTTTCCGCAAAGTACAACCAGGAGGTTGGATACCATAGCGGCTTTTCGCTCCTCGTCGAGCTCTACCACGTTGTTCTCATTCAGGCGTTCCAGGGCCATTTCCACCATACCCACTGCTCCGTCTACGATCATCTTTCTGGCGTCAATGATGGCGGAAGCCTGCTGTCTCTGAAGCATTACGGCTGCGATTTCCGGTGCGTATGCCAGGTAAGTGATGCGGGCCTCGATGATCTCCAGACCTGCTTCTGAAACCTTCTGCTGAATCTCATCGCGGATGCGTGCTGCAACGACTTCACTGGAGCCGCGGAGACTTCCCTCATCTGCCACACCGTCACCGGTTGTATCTACATTTGGTGCCACATCATATGGATAATTACGGACAATATTTCTCAGGGCGCTGTCGCACTGCAGGGAAAGGTATTCCTTGTAATTGTCAACGGTGAAAACCGCCTTAGCGGTATCCACTACACGCCACATAACTGCAATTCCGATTTCCACAGGATTTCCCAGACAGTCATTGATCTTCTGACGGTTGTTGTTCAGGGTCATGATCTTCAGGGAAATTTTTTTGCTTGCAGATTCGCTGTTCAGGGAAGCCTGTGCTCCGGCTGCAGAGAACAGAATCGATTTGGCGGAACCGCCGTCTACATCACCGCTCTGATTCAGCTTTGTCCTGGCAGCAGGGTTTACGCTGGTACAAAAAGGATTTACCCAGTAAAAACCGTCATTTTTCAGTGTACCCACATATTTGCCAAACAGAGTCAGAACAAGTGCCTCCTGGGGTTTCAGCACCTTCAGGCCCATGAATGGAATCCAGCCGATACAAAGCCAGATGATACCGATGACCAAAACCGGAATCGTCATGGTATTTGCACCATAAACCGTTGCCAGGACTGCCAGTGCATAAAGCACAAGAAACAGCAGCATCATGACCATACCATTTTTTTTGTTGTTCAATACTTTTTCTTCCATAATTTTTCCCTCCATTGGAAACGGGAAACGAAATCCATTTTGGAAGAGGATTTCGTTCTCTCTTGGTTGATATTTGAATGATATCATTTTAATATCAAATTGTCAATATGGTCAGATAAAAAATCGGTTCTTTCGTAATCCCAGGAAATTTGTGGGGTTAAAGAACCGATTCCTCATGATTTGTCACGTTTTCGTCTGTCAATTCCGCTTTGCTGATAATGCAGTTGTTTGGCTGCATACATGCCTTCGTCCAGATCAGAAAGAAATTTTTCAGTATTTCCGGTAGAAGAGTCAAACTTGCTGTATCCCATTGCCAGGGAAAGAGTAAACGGCTGGGAATGGGTAGCATTGAATTTGTCTGCCTGTTCTCTTATAAGCTGCATGGTGGCTTTTACGACAGCCTCATCATCCGTATGCAGTAATAGGAGAAATTCATCTCCCGCATACCGGATGGCGATACCCTGGTCCGGCATGGACTCCAAAAGAATTTTTCCTATGATACGAAGCGCCTGGTCACCGATGGAATGACCATAAGTGTCATTAATCTGTTTAAAACCATTGACATCCATCATAATGCCATAGAGTGGAAGCGCGTCATTCCTGGACTTACTGAGGATACAGTCCATATATCTTCGGTTATACAGTCCTGAAAGAGAATCCACAAAGGCATTCAGAGACTGCTTTTGGATATACACAAACAGCAATGCTATGGAAACAGAAGCCCATCCCAGAGTAATGCCATAAAATGTGCCCTGGATAATGGTACCGAGCATGCAGGGAATGATAAAATAAAAGGCATGAAAAAATTTAATGTTAAGCGTCTTCTTTTTGGAAAAATCCACCAGGAAAATGCTGTATATAAAATAAAAAAATAAAACAATATATGCTACAGATACCAGACTGCCTCTGGTGTAAACATTGTCTTCTGAGATGGTAAAGACAATACCGCAGCCGTTGAGATTGATAAGATTCATTGCCAGGTTAATAAGCAGCGGAACAATTAGAAATTTTGCCTGTTTCCGCATTTTACTGATATCATGGAAAACGCGCAGATCCATGTAAAGGCACCAGAGAAATCCCACACTGCATGTCCCGACAAAGCAGAAGCTGTTAAGAAAATAGGCAAGAGCCCTGTTGCCTGCAAAGCTTTTGCCGTCAATCATAAAGGAGAGTGCTTCTGCAAGGCAGCCTGCGATGGTCAGCCAGATCATAATGTCAAAAATCCGGTCATCAAGATGGCGTTCTTTCGTATTTTCAATTCTTGTTACCAGGAGAAAAATCATCAGAAAGATGCCAATACCATTTACAATAAAGATTTCCGAAAAATTCACCAGATTTACCTCCCCCGGGAAATATATATTTTCCGGATATGCGATTTTTGAGTTGGTTTTGAATAATAAATATAAAGAATTATAACATGTACATTATGGAAAAACAATCCTGACTTTTTTTGTCCTGACTTTTTTGACTCCTTTTGTCTCTGCTTTTTGGACAGAGGCTTAAAAAATGGTGGTAAACGCAATTTTTCCTTGACTTTCCCTGTATGAGGGGTTATCATGAGACATATCGCAATGGCGCGTTAGTGTATTAACGTGCGCATTGCGATTTTTTGTTTGTTAAAAAATTGTTTATATAAAACGAGGAGGAAAACGAAAATGAAAAAAAGTTACTTATGGAGAAAGATGACAAGCGGACTTATGGCAGCTGCAGTTGCAGTTTCAGCGATGCCGTGTGCGGGACTTACCATGGTCAGTGCTGAAGAAACAAAGACATTGAAGGTTGCCATGGAGTGCAGCTATGCACCGTATAACTGGACACAGCCGGATGATTCCAACGGTGCGGTTCCGATTTCGGGAAGCTCTGATTATGCCTATGGATATGATGTCATGATGGCAAAACACATCTGTGAGGAACTGGGTTATGACCTTGAAATCGTAAAGCTTGACTGGGATTCCCTGGTACCGGCTGTACAATCCGGAAAAGTTGACTGTGTAATCGCAGGTCAGTCCATCACAAAAGAACGTCAGGAAATGGTTGATTTTTCAGAGCCATACTATTATGCATCCATCGTTACTCTGGTAAAGAGCGATGGTGAGTATGCAGATGCTGCAAGTGTAGAGGATCTGGCGGGAGTAACCTGTACTTCCCAGCAGAATACCATCTGGTATGATTCCTGTCTGCCGCAGATTCCGGATGCTGACATCCTTCCGGCACAGGAAAGTGCACCGGCTATGCTGGTAGCCCTGGAATCCAATAAATGTGACGCAGTTGTAACAGATATGCCGACCGCTATGGCTGCATGTGTGGCTTATCCGGATTTCAAGCTCCTTGATTTTTCCGGTACAGAGGGTGCGTTTGAAGTTTCCGATGAAGATATTAATATCGGCGTTTCTGTACAGAAAGGAAATACAGAGCTTCTGGATGCCATCAACAGCGTTCTGCGCAAGATGACAGAGGATGACTTTACTGAGATGATGGATGAAGCGATTTCTGTACAGCCGCTGTCTGAATAAGCACGGAAGGAGGAGCAAGCATGCTTCCTGAGAGTTTTTGGGGACGAATCCAGTATCTGCTGCAGCAATATGGAACATCTTTTCTGAAAGGTGCGGGAAATACCATGATTATTGCCATTGTGGGCACTGTTCTTGGATGTGTCATCGGATTTGCAGTGGGTATCATTCAGACAATCCCTGTTGAAAAAAAGGATTCGCCGGTCAAGCGTGTCCTTGTTGGAATCCTGAAATTTATCATGGCGTGTTACGTGGAGTTTTTCCGCGGCACACCCATGATGGCCCAGGCTATGTTTATTTACTTCGGAAGCTCTTACCTGTTTAACATTAACATGTCCATGTGGTTCGCCGCATTTTTCATTGTATCCATCAATACAGGTGCGTATATGGCGGAAACGGTGAGAGGCGGAATCCTTTCTGTTGACGAAGGCCAGACGGAAGCTGCAAAAGCTATTGGAATGACTCATGTGCAGACGATGGTAAATGTGATTCTGCCGCAGGCGCTCCGCAATATCATGCCGCAGATTGGAAATAACCTGATCATCAATATCAAGGATACCTGTGTGCTTTCCATTATCGGAATCGTGGAACTGTTCTATACCACGAAGGGTGTAGCCGGTGCTTATTATACATATTTCGAGGCATTTACCATTGCGATGGTGATGTACTTTGTTCTTACCTTTGTGTGTTCCCGACTGCTTCGTCTTCTGGAGCGGAAGATGGACGGACCGGAAAATTATGATCTGGCTACCACGGATACTTTGACGCATACAAGCGGCTTGTATTCTTATCCGAAGAAGAAGGGGGAAAAGCGGTCATGAGTGAAAAAATCCTGGAAGTGAAGCATCTGGGAAAAACCTTTGGAAAAAACGAGGTTTTAAAGGATATCGACTTTTCCGTAAGCCCCGGGGATGTGACCTGTATCATCGGGCCTTCCGGTTCGGGAAAATCCACCCTTCTCAGATGCCTGAATATGCTGGAAACTCCCACTTCGGGGGAAATCAACTACCACGGGACAGATATCACGGATATCAAGGTGAATGTGCCGGAGTATCGTTCCAGGGTGGGTATGGTATTTCAGAACTTTAATCTTTTTAACAATATGACAGCCCTGAAAAACTGTACGGTGGGACAGGAAAAGGTGCTGAAGAAGAGCAAAGAGGAAGCGCATGAAAAGGCAATGTTTTATCTGGAAAAGGTAGGAATGGCGCCTTATATCAATGCAAAACCCAGGCAGCTGTCAGGCGGACAGAAGCAGAGGGTGGCGATTGCGAGAGCCCTTGCCATGGAACCGGAGATTTTGCTGTTCGACGAGCCTACATCGGCATTGGATCCACAGATGGTGGGAGAGGTGCTGGAGGTAATGCGGAACCTGGCCAAGGACGGTCTGACTATGATTATCGTGACCCACGAGATGGCGTTTGCGAGAGATGTATCAAAACATGTCATTTTTATGGCAAACGGAGTCATTGTGGAAGAAGGGGAGCCAAAAGCTCTTTTTGAAAATCCGAAGGATGCGCTGACGAGGGATTTCCTCAGCAGATTCAGAAATTCATAAAAATAAACGGCAAAACGGAGCTTTGCATTTTGTGTGCGGGCTCCGCTTTGTATATTGGAGAAGAAATCCTTTCCTATCTGAGACCGGGTATGATATAATAGGAATACTCTATTGAGCACCCGAAAGGAGAATTTATGATTGAATTAGGGAAAAAACAGACGTTGACGGTTGTGAAGACCGTGGATTTTGGAATATATCTGGCGGAGGACAAAAATGCGGATGCAGAGAATCGCGTGCTCCTGCCGAAAAAACAGGTTCCGGAGGGGACAAAGACCGGTGACACACTGGAAGTCTTTATTTATAAAGATTCCCAGGACCGACTGATTGCGACTACCAGAGAGCCGAAGCTTCAGGTGGGTCAGACCGCCCTTTTGAAAGTGGTACAGGTAACAAAAATCGGTGCATTTCTGGACTGGGGACTGGAAAAGGATTTACTTCTGCCTTACCACGAGCAGACTCTGAGAGTCCGGGAAGGTGAGGAATGCCTGGTGGCTCTGTATGTGGACAAGAGCAGCAGACTTTGCGCGACCATGAAGGTGTATCATTACCTTTCCACCAGGACACCCTATGTGGTGGGCGATACCGTGAAGGGAAGAGTATACGAGATCAGTGAGAGATTCGGAGTTTTTGTGGCTGTGGATGATAAATATTCCGCACTGATTCCGGCAAGGGAAGCAGCAGGAAAATACCGTCCGGGACAGATTCTGGAGCTGCGTGTCACAGAGGTAAAAGAGGACGGCAAGATGAATGTCACGGATCGTCAGAAGGCATACCTTCAGTTGAACGAGGATGCAGAAATGGTGCTGGGTGTTATCCATGAATTTGCAGGTGTTCTTCCTTTTGATGACAAGGCATCTCCGGAGGTGATCAAACGGGAATTTGGCTTGAGCAAAAACGCATTCAAGCGCGCAGTGGGACACCTTTTAAAAGAAGGTAAGATTGAGATTCGTGAACGCCGTATTTATGCGAAGAACGAATAGGCGGAGGAGAAAAAACATTGGCCTTTACACATCTTCACGTCCATACAGAATATAGTCTGCTGGACGGCTCAAACAAGATAAATGAATATGTGAACCGGGTAAAAGAGCTTGGCATGGACAGCGCAGCGATAACCGACCATGGAGTCATGTACGGTGTGATTGATTTTTACCGGGCAGCAAAGGCAGCAGGAATTAATCCAATCCTGGGCTGTGAGGTGTACGTGGCACCGGGCTCGCGCTTTGACCGGGAAATCGGCAGCGGAGATGACCGTTACTATCATCTGGTTCTTCTGGCAGAAAATAATGAAGGCTATCAGAACCTGATGAAAATTGTTTCCAAAGGCTTTGTGGAAGGTTTTTACTATAAACCCAGAGTGGATCTGGAGCTTCTTAAGAAGTATCATGAGGGAATCATTGCCCTGAGTGCCTGCCTTGCAGGAGAAGTGGCGCGTTACCTGTCGCGCGGTATGTATGAGGATGCAAAAGTGGCTGCACTTCGGTACCAGGATATCTTTGGAAAAGGAAACTTTTTCCTGGAGCTTCAGGACCACGGCATCCCGGAGCAGCAGAACGTAAACCAGCAGCTTATCCGGATGCATCAGGAAACGGGAATCGATCTGGTGGCAACCAACGATGTCCACTATACCTATGCAGAGGATGCGGAACCCCACGATATCCTGCTCTGTCTGCAGACAGGCAAGAAGCTCAGTGATACGGACCGTATGCGCTATGAAGGCGGTCAGTATTATGTAAAATCCGAAGAGGAAATGGCCAGACTTTTTCCCTATGCTTTGGAAGCACTGGAAAACACGCATAAAATCGCCCGGCGCTGTCATGTGGAGATCGAATTCGGGAAAACAAAGCTGCCGAGATTTGATGTACCGGAGGGTTACACTTCCTGGGAATATTTAAACAAACTGTGCTTTGAAGGCCTGGAGGAACGGTATCATCCTGTAACGGATGAACTGAAAGACCGTCTGGAATATGAGCTTACCACTATAAAAAATATGGGCTATGTGGATTACTTCCTGATTGTGTGGGATTTTATCAAATATGCCCGTGACCATGATATTATGGTAGGACCGGGGCGTGGCTCCGCGGCAGGAAGCCTTGTGGCATATACACTGGGAATTACCCAGCTTGATCCGATTCGCTACGATCTCCTTTTTGAGCGCTTTCTGAATCCGGAGCGAGTGTCCATGCCGGATATCGACGTGGATTTCTGTTTCGAGCGCCGCCAGGAAGTCATCGACTACGTGGTCCGCAAATACGGAAAAGACTGCGTGGTACAGATTGTGACCTTTGGTACGCTGGCTGCCCGCGGTGTCATCCGGGATGTGGGACGTGTTCTGGACATGCCTTATGCTCAGGTGGATGTGATTGCAAAAATGATTCCCCAGGAGCTGAACATTACCATTGATAAAGCTCTGGACATGAATCCGGAACTGAAGAAGGCTTATGACGAGCAGCCGGATATCCAGCGCCTGATCGACATGGCAAAGCGTCTGGAAGGACTTCCGCGCCATACCTCCATGCATGCGGCGGGCGTTGTGATCAGCCAGAAGGAAGTGGACGAGTATGTTCCGCTTTCCCGTGCACAGGACGGCACCATCGTGACCCAGTTTACCATGACCACATTGGAAGAGCTGGGACTTTTGAAAATGGATTTCCTGGGCTTGAGGACCCTGACTGTTATCCAGAATGCTGTCCGTATGGTGGAACAGAATTCGGGCGTCTGCCTGGATATGTCGAAAATCGATTATGATGACAAAAAAGTTCTGGATTCCCTTGGAACAGGCCGCACCGACGGTGTGTTTCAGCTTGAAAGTGCGGGAATGAAAAATTTCATGAAGGAGTTAAAGCCCCAGAGCCTGGAGGACGTGATCGCCGGTATATCCCTGTATCGTCCCGGTCCTATGGATTTTATCCCGCAGTACATCCGGGGCAAAAACCGTCCGGATACCATACGCTATGACTGCCCGCAGCTGGAGCCAATCTTAAGCCCTACTTACGGCTGTATCGTATATCAGGAGCAGGTTATGCAGATCGTTCGAAGTCTTGCCGGATACACTCTGGGACGAAGCGACCTGGTACGCCGCGCCATGTCAAAGAAAAAAGCATCTGTCATGGAAAAGGAGCGCCAGAATTTTGTTTACGGTAATCCACAGGAAGGAGTTCCCGGCTGTATTTCCAACGGAATCCCGGAAAAGACGGCAAATAAAATTTATGATGATATGATCGATTTCGCAAAGTATGCGTTCAATAAATCCCATGCGGCAGCTTATGCAGTGGTTTCGTATCAGACTGCTTTTCTGAAATATTACTATCCGGTGGAATTTATGGCAGCTCTTATGACATCTGTGATTGAAATGCCTGCCAAGGTGGCAGAGTATATTCTGGTTTGCCGTCAGATGAATATTAAAATCCTGCCGCCGGATATCAACCGCGGAGAATATGGATTTTCTGTGGATAAAGGTGCCATCCGTTATGGGCTTTCCGCAATCAAAAGCGTAGGCCGTCCGGTCATCGAGGCACTTGTGGCAGAGCGCCGGGAGCACGGGGAATATCGTTCCCTGAAGGATTTTGTGGAGCGAAACATCGGACAGGTCAATAAACGTGCCATCGAAAACTTTATCAAGGCCGGGGCGCTGGACTGCCTGGAAGGGAATCGCCGCCAGAAGATGCTGGTTTATCCGCAGATCGTGGACAGCATCAACCAGGAGAAAAAACATTCCATGGCCGGCCAGTTAAGCCTTTTTGATATTGTGAGTGAAGAAGACAAGCAGGAATTTGAAATCCGGATGCCTAACGTGGAGGAATATGACAAGGATACTATCCTGAATTTTGAAAAAGAGGTGCTTGGTATCTATTTAAGCGGACATCCTCTGGAACGCTATCGTCCCATGATGGAAAAAATGATTTCCGCCAGAACCACAGATTTCCAGCCCGACGAGGAAACCGGATATCCCAGGGTAACGGACAACCAGAAAGTTATCGTAGGCGGAATGATCACGGATAAAACCGTAAAATATACAAAGAATAATAAGGTGATGGCATTTATTACAGTGGAGGATCTGGTAGGCACGGTAGAAGTTGTGGTCTTTCCAAAGGATTACGAAAAATGGCAGCCGTATTTAAATGAAGAAGCCAAGGTCTTTGTCCAGGGCCGCGTTTCTGCGGAAGATGATAAAGCCAGTAAGCTGATTCTGGAAAAAATCCGATCTTTTGAGGATATCCCCAGAGAATTGTGGATACAGTTTGAAAATCGGGAGGATTACGGTGGAAAAGAGCAGGAGCTTTTGAAAGAACTTCAGAAATCTCCCGGAAACAGCGGGGTCGTGATATACCTGAAGGACGTAAAAGCTATGAAAAAGCTGCCCGCTCCTTATCATGTGGAAATCCAGGATGCATGGCTTTTAGGCATGCGCGAAAAATATGGAGATTCCAATGTTAAAGTTGTGGAAAGAGTATTGAAAAACTTATAAGAAATGCGAAAAAACCGCCATTGTAAGTGTATTTACAGTGGCGGTTGATACTTTTTTGATACGAATTTTACAAATTATCCAAAATATCGGCAACTTCCTTTTGCTTATTCGGGTACAGGTGGCCATAGGTCCCCAGGGTGATGTCTATGCTTTCATGCCCCAGACGTTCGGCAATGACAAGCGGTGAAACATTGTGTTCGATCAGCAGAGCCACATGTGAGTGACGAAGATCATGGATTCTGATGGCCGGTACACCTGCCAGAGCGGCGTATTTTTTCATAGGGTAATACAATGCGCACTTTGATATTTCGAACAGTCTGGTGCCGTCTGTGAGGCCGTACAGGTGCGATTTATACTCTTCTATCTCATCACACAGGAATCGGGGCAACACAATGTCTCTGATTCCTTTTTGCGTCTTTGGCGGCGTTATAATGTCCTCGCGGTTTACCCTCTGCAGGGACTTGTTGATATGCAGAATGCCGTTCCTGGTATCTGCATCGGCAGCAGTCAGGGGGATAAGCTCCCCCAGGCGGATCCCGGTGTAGTAAAGGATTTCGAAGCACATGAAGGTAACAGGATCCTTTAT
>JALERH010000060.1 GCA_022764275.1 Blautia sp.
CTCTACCCCCATCCGGGAAATCCATTTTTTCATATTTTTCTTTGCATTTCCGGCGCTCAATCCCCGCAGCATTCCCAGATAGATCAGCTGCTCACTCACCGTCTTTTTAGGGTAAAGTCCCCGTTCCTCCGGCAGATATCCAATCTGGTGTTCCCCTGGCCGAAACGGCTTCCCATCCAGCAGAATGCTGCCGGAATTACTCTTAAAAACGCCCATCAGGATACGAATCGTGGTAGTCTTTCCGGCACCATTTCGCCCAAGAAGCCCCAGGGCACTTCCACTCTCTACGGAGAATGAAATCCCATGAAGCACTTCGGTATCTCCAAACGCCTTTCTGATATTCTTTACTTCCAGTTTCATCGCTTTCTCCTTTTCCCCGTCTCTTATTCCCCGAACGGAAGGGATTTACCTTCTGTTTTTTCTTTTTCCGCCAAATGCCTGCAGCACTCCATGAATTCTCTCTCTCCATTTATTTCATTTGGATAGGGATATTTTTTTGCCATTTTTTCAAACTGTTGTCTCAGTTTTTCCGCCTTGCTTTTATCCTTTTCATGCAGGAGCGCATATGCATATTCCGTTCGCAGAACCGAAGGAAAACTTTTCATGGATTTCATGAATTTTCTCTGATTTTTATCCATCAGTTTTTCCAATCGTTCCTGACGGTTCTCTCCGATCAGTTCACAATATATCTGATCCGTCTTCATCATACTCCTGTGAAGCCCTATGATTCCCGTATCCATTCCCAGAAGCTTTTCCATCAGTCTGTCTGCCTCCGAAAATTTCATCTCATCCATCAGACGATTGCAGGCAAACACACCCATTGCGGCTGCCATACTGTTTTTCATAGCATCTTCCGACGGAATCTCAAACCATTCCTCTGGCATATCTTTCAGACGTTTTCCTGCGGCAATCTCGCCATTCATGCGCATCTGCAGCCAAAAAGCCCTGCGGCCTTCCGGAAATTTTCCCAGAGACAGGATATTATATCCATCGTTGTCAATACCGCCTGCATGAAGAGGAATTCCGTTTATCAATGCGCTTCCTGCTCCGACAATCCCCATAACCATGCAAAACGCCCATACGAATGCATATTGTCTCAAAGGAAAACTCAGACACACAAACAGTACTGCCGAAATCAAATTACAGATAACGCCGCCCGCATTATAAAGTACATAAGGAAACATCCCATCCTTCATGGGTGGTGGTTCCATCAGACACTGCCCTCCGGTTCCCGCAACCGACAATTTTTTCCTTCTCAGTTTTCCGTTTTCCATAACCAGCATCAGGCTTCCGATCCAGAAAGAGGAAAAACGATATCCTGTTAAAAGTCCAAAGACCAGATGGCCTCCTTCGTGTATGATCGTCTGAAGAAACAATGCAAGATACAACACGACCATCAGCAGCAAAAATTCCGGTATTATTTCCTTCAGAGAGCTTCCATCCGGATTACGGGTATCCAGATACTCTGCCATCAGCACCCCTGCACAGGCACCAACTGCAATAAAAAACAGCATGACGATGATCTGGCCAACTGACCCTTTATTCTGTTCTTTCTCTTCTTTTTTCATCATGTTCCATCCCTGCGAATAAAATATTTCATCGTAGTTTCTCTCCTTTTTTCGTAATACAGTTCCTGCAGTAGGTCACAGAACTGGCAAGCCACGGGATGCTCACAAGCACAACAGCAAAGATACCGGTATCCCACAGCAGATGCCCCAGCATGCCGATCACAGCCAATATCGGGAACAGTTTATTCATCATCAGATAGGTTTTGTAGGAGCTTTGATAAATCGTTTCTTTTTCCGCTTCATCACAGCTTTCCAGCCACTGCTCCTGAAATTTCGGAGAGGAAGGATCTCCTTTTTTCTCCGGATAAAATTTTTGAATCAGTTTCACATATCGCACCTGCCAGAAGCCCAGGTAAATATTCTCCAGGATAAAGACAATCATTCCTGCCAGCAAAAGAAGTCTTTCTGTTTTCACCATGATGTCAATATATTTTGCAGAATATCCTGTTGCAAGAATCAGAATGGATAGAATCATAGATCCGGTACATCCAATAACGCCTGCACTCCCGGCTTTCTCAAATTGATATTCCAAAACATCATGTTCTTCATCCTCTGCACCGTCAAGTCTGGTGCCGATTTTTTTCATTCGCTTTATAATGGATTCCTGGAAAAAGACACTCACAAGGGTAAAAAATGTGAGCAGAAAAAGAATATTGCCACGAATCCCCTGAATAATGGAGTTCATCCCGGCTCCTATGCTTCCGGTATCTGCAAATGTACTCAGAAAGCCCAGCAGTCCACCTCCTGCTGTACAGACCAGCATCAGCAGACCATATTTTACATATGTATTCATTTTCTTTTTCCGATTCGCTGACTTTTCCTTATTCATCTTCCTCATCCTCCGTATAGCTGAAAATATCTTCCACTGTCACCCCACAGATTTTCGCCAGCTTCAAGGCCAGTGTAACAGATGGCGAATAATCTCCTCTCTCGATCAGACTGATTGTCTGGCGGGAGACGCCGGCCAACTTCCCCATATCCGCCTGATTGATTCCCAGCCTCGCCCGGTGCTCTTTCAAACGGTTTTCCAATGCCATCTTTTCCCCTCCTTCCAGGTTTTGACTTGTTTTCTTGTCATTTTGACAATATTATTTGTCATTTTCAAGCTGCACTTATCATATCACTGACAAGAATCATTGTCAACATGTTTATAATATTCTGAATATTTGTTAAAATTATCTCTGAACAATAGTTATTTCTCATGCCCACGTCAGGTGATGGAACAGATATCAGAAGAATACCGCTCCTGTTGGGCATATATGAAAGCCAGGTTTCATCCAGACCCAAAATATCGGGAAATGTGACTGTTCATTTCCCGGCAACTTCCCTTGAAATTTAAGAAATATCAATAATAACCGTATAGGTAATCTGATCTGTACGGTTCAAATATCGAGAATTTGTTTTTTAACCGTGAGAAAAATCTTATCTAAACGGTTAAAAATCAAAAAATATCCATAACAACAGTATAAACGACCTTATCTAGACGGTTAAATCTTCAAAAATATCTATAACAACCGTAAGAGCAACCTTATCCGTACGGTTAAAACTTCAATAATATCCATATTAACCGTAAAAGCAACGTTACCGCTACGGTTGAAACCTCGAAAACATCTTAAATAACCGTAGAAACAAGCTTGTCCCAACGGTTATAATATAATTTTCAGGAAAACAAAGGAGCTGCCGCTCCGCAACAGACCAATCCGTTGCGGAGAGACAGCTCCCTCCATATTTACTCCAGACATTCTCCCAGAATATCCGCCATTTCATCCACATTATCCTTTGTGATCACAAGCGGCGGTACCAGACGAAGCACA
>JALERH010000073.1 GCA_022764275.1 Blautia sp.
CAGGGAAGAAAAATGGTTGCGCTGGAAACAGAGGAATATGTCATGGACCGTTCGGAATTTGACCGGAAAGCCCTTTATCAGACACTGAAATACCGCGGCATGAAGAAAGAAAAGGTGCGTCTGATTCCTTATTATGCATGGGATAACCGTGAATTCGGTGAAATGAGGATCTGGTTTCCGGTTGCTTATTCTGAATAAAAAATGGCGCTTGTTTTAGGCGTTGGAATGGGAGATTCTATGAAAAAAAAAGATCAGATCCTTCCATATGAAACGGTGCAGGAGTGCTGCCGTACAAATGAAGAAGCTGCCGAACAGCTTCTTTTGCAGGCCAGGGAAGGATTTCAAAAGAAGATAGTCGTACTGGAGGATGACCCTACGGGTGTACAGACGGTGCATGATGTGTCTGTATATACGGACTGGGAAGAGGACTCTATACGGAAAGGATTCCTGGAAAAAGAATCCATGTTTTTTATACTTACCAATTCCCGCAGCTTTTCTGCCCGGGAAACGGAGAAGGTTCACCGTGATATCGCAAAAAGAATCGGAAAAGTGGCAGGAGAGCTTGGGCAGGAATTTATGATCATTTCCAGAGGGGATTCCACGCTTCGGGGACATTATCCTCTGGAGACAGAAGCGATTGCCGGGGAACTGAAAGAATCAGCAGGCCAGTCTGTGGATGGTGAGGTTCTCTGCCCCTTTTTCCCGGAGGGCGGACGGTTTACGATAAATAACGTTCATTATGTGAAGGAACAGGAACAGCTGGTTCCTGCGGGAATGACGGAATTCGCAAAGGATAAGACCTTTGGCTACCGCAATTCTGAACTCTGTACGTATATCGAAGAAAAAACAGGGGGAGCGTACCGAAAAGAGGACTGTATTTCTATTTCCCTGGAAGAGCTGAACCGCCTGGACGTTTCCGGGATAAAAGAGAAATTGATGAAGGCACGGGATATGACCAGGATTGTTGTAAACGCGGTATCTTATGGGGATCTGAAGGTGTTTTGCGCAGCTCTGGTGCTTGCGATGAAGGAAGGAAAACAGTTTATCGCAAGAAGCGCCGCTGCACTTCCAAAGGTACTTGGCCGTATTTCGGATCAGCCGCTGCTGGGAAGAAAGCAGCTGGCAGCGGATGAGAAAAATGGCGGCATCGTGCTCATTGGTTCCCATGTGAAAAAGACCACGTCTCAGCTGGAATGCCTGAAAACCCTTGAAGGGAATCTTGATTTTATGGAATTCCAGGTAAATTCCTGCTTTGTGCCAAATGGGCTTGAGATGGAAGTGGAAAAAACAGTGGAGAAGGCAGAAGCAGCCATACAAAAAGGCAGGACTGCCGTTATTTTCACCAGCCGGACCCTTCTGGCACCGGAAGACATGACTCCGGAAGAAAAGCTTCAGATCTCTGTGAAAATTTCAGATGCGGTGACAAGCATCATCGGGAAGCTTCATATAAAACCGCGGTTTATCATCGCCAAAGGAGGAATCACTTCCTCAGATGTGGGAACCAAGGCTCTGCGTGTAAAAAAAGCGCGGGTGATGGGGCAGGTGAAAAAAGGAATCCCTGTATGGATGACAGGGGAAGAAAGTAAATTCCCGGGAATGCCGTATATTATCTTTCCGGGAAATGTGGGAGAAGTCAGTACATTGAGAGAAATTGTGGAAGAACTCGTGTTGGGAGGCAGTTGATTTATGAGAAAGGTGATTATTTCTCTTGCGCCTGTCCAGGCAGGGACAAGTGTGGATGCCATAAAACTGGCAGAAGATGTGGAAAAGAGTGTGCAGCTTGGCGCGGCGATGTGCCATCTGCACTGCAGAAAACCGGATGGAAGCCTGACACCGGATATTTCCTACATGGTGGAGTGCTTTGAAGAAATTCTGAAGCGTACAGATGTGGTGGTTCAGGCATCCACAGGCGGTGTGTCGGATATGAATATTCAGGAGCGCTGCAATCCGCTGGATTATGCGAAGGTGGAAAGCGCATCTTTAAACGGCGGCACCACAAATCTTGGAGAAGCCGTATATATTAATTCCTTTGAGGACATCCGTTACTGTGCAGATGCGGTATACAAAAGAGGAATCCTCCCTGAGACGGAGGTTTTTGATATCGGAATGATACACAACATGGAAATTGTGAAGAGGGAGCAGCCGTTTGCTGAACCGATGCTTTTTAATCTTGTATTCGGCCACAAAGGCGGCATGCAGCCAACCTCGGAAATGTTTACCGCATTTCGCTCCTTTGTTCCAAAGGATGCGTTATGGGGTGTGACCCATTTCGGACGGGATAACTGGACATTCCTTGCCATGGCGGTTGCGATGGGGGCAACCGTAGTCCGTGTTGGTTTTGAGGACAGTGCTTATCTGGCAGAAGGAGAGAGCGCACAGTACAACTGGCAGATCGTGGAAAAGCTTGTGACACTCATTCGTGCAATGGGTCTGGAACCGGCGACACCTGATGAGGCCAGAGAGATTTTGAAGTTAAAGAAACGGGAGGACAGATTATGATTGCAATCAACAGAATTTATATGGATTATGAAACAGCTCCCGTAGGCGTATCGCATATACCGCAGTTTGGCTGGGAGATCGTAAGTGACAGAAGAAATGTAAAGCAGAAATATTATGAGCTTCAGATCGCCGAAGATGAGGACTTTCAGGAGCTGGTTTTTGACAGAGGCAGGGTAGAATCTGAGGAATCTGCGCACGTGTATGTAAAGGACGTCTCTCTGAAAAGCGGTAAGCGTTACTATGTACGGGCAAAAGCAGGGGATGGACAGGAAGAAAGCTCCTGGAGTGATATCTCGTCTTTTGTCACCGCTCTTGCCGGGAAAAACGGGGAGTGGGAAGACGGAGCGCCTTTATGGAAGGCTGCTTTTGTTTCTGCGGAGACAGATGATTCTTATAAGGAAACTTCAAAGGGAACTTATGTGAGAGGAAGCTTTGATATCGGTAAGGAAATCAGCGAAGCCTATGCATTTACGACTGCTCTCGGGCTTTACCAGTTCTGCGTAAATGGGGAAAAGGTGGGAGACGATGAGATGACGCCAGGCTGGACCTCTTATCGGCGCCATCTTCTGTATCAGACATATGATGTGAAAAAATATCTGAAACAGGGAAAAAATGTGGCCGGGGCCATGCTGGCAGCCGGCTGGTACAAAGGAGTTATGGGCCTTACCAAAGCCCGAAACAATTATGGGGATCAGACTGCTTTCAGTATGGAGATCCTGATTCGCTACACAGACGGAACAACACAATCCATCTGTACAGACAGCTCCTGGATGGGCGCGGACTCTCCTGTTGTGTTTGCAGAAATCTATGATGGAGAAATCTATGATGCAGGCCTGGAAATTCGCGGCTGGTCAGAGGAAGAGCACCCCTGCGGACACTGGAAACCGGTTCAGATGGTGTCCTTTGATACAGAAGTGATGCGTGCCCAGTATGCAGCAAAGGTTCGTGTAATGGACCGCATTCCTGCAAAAAGAATCTTTACAACTCCGGCAGGAGAACAGGTTATTGACTTTGGACAGAATATGGCAGGACGTATTGAGGTCACTGCAGCCGGAAAGCCGGGAGATGTAATCGAGCTTCATTGCTTTGAAGTTCTGGATAAGGACGGAAACGTGTACCTGGATAATTTAAGAGCTGCAAAGGCAACGATGAAATATACTTTTGCAAGAGAGGAAACGGTTACCTGGCATCCCACATTTACCTATATGGGCTTTCAGTACGCTCTGATCGTCTCTTATCCGGGAGAAGCAAAGCCGGAGAATTTCACGGCCTGTACTCTGCACTCTCAGATGGAAAGCACAGGAAGACTGGAGTGCTCAAATCCTCTTTTGAATCAGCTTCATCACAATTATCTCTGGGGCCTGAAGAGCAACTTTCTGGATGTACCTACAGACTGCCCGCAGCGTGATGAACGTCTCGGATGGACTGGAGATGCACAGATTTTCTGTCGCACAGCTTCTTATCTGGTGAATACTTATACATTTTATAAAAAATGGCTCCGCGATCTGGAAGTGGATCAGACACCGGAGGGCGGCGTGCCTCATGTGATCCCGAATATTGAGGAAGGCCGTACAGATGGAAACTGGCTTTTGAGCCAGGGGCCACATTCGGCAGCTGCATGGGCTGACGCTGCGGTCATTAACCCATGGACAATGTACCTGATGTATGGGGATGAAGCAATTCTGAGAAGACAGTATCAGAGCATGAAGGGCTGGATTGACTTTATGCGTGCTCATTCTGAAGATAATATCTGGAATTACAAGCTTCAGTTCGGGGATTGGGTAGCTCTGGATGCGGAAGAAGGCAGCTATTTCGGAGCAACGCCCAACGACCTGACCTGTACTGCATACTATGCATATTCCACAGGGCTTTTTGCAAAAATGGCGCGGGCTCTTGGCAAGGAAGAGGCTTGTGAATATGAGGAGCTTTACCACAAAATCGTAAAGAAATTCCAGGAAACCTTCTTTGACGAAGAAGGGAATATGACAGCACAGACCCAGACAGCACATATCGTGGCACTGTACTTTGGGCTGACACCAAAGAAATATATCCAGAAAACAGTGGAAGGCCTGAAGCGTCTTCTTGACAGGGAAAACGGCCATCTTGTCACCGGATTTGTGGGAACACCGTATTTCTGCCATGCGCTGAGTCAGAATCATTGCCTGAAGGAGGCGTATGATCTGCTTCTGAAAGAGGATTTTCCATCCTGGCTCTATCAGGTGAAAAAAGGTGCGACCACGATCTGGGAACACTGGGACGGTCTGAAGGATGACGGAAGTATGTGGAGTGCAGATATGAACTCCTTTAACCATTACGCATATGGCGCCATCGGTGAGTGGATGTACAGGGTGATGGCCGGAATTGAAGCGGACAGTGACTGTCCCGGTTTCAAACATGCGATCTTATATCCGAGGATCGGAGGCAATCTGAAATATACGGATGCATCCTATCACAGTGTTTATGGCGATATCCGCGTGAGGTGGGAAACAGACGGAGATCAGGTGGCTCTGACTGTGGAAATTCCGCCAAATACTACGGCACAGATCTGCCTGGATGAGGCAAAAACGGTGCAGGAGTCAGACGGACTGGAATTTGTTCCGGCCGAGAACTGCATGAAGACAGAAGCAGGAAGCGGAAAGTATCGGATCGTCTTCGAACGGCTTATGCAGGAATAGCTTTGAGAGGAAGGGGAGCATGGAGAGGAAAAAACATATTTTCAGGTTACAGAAGAAATGGAAACAGCAGAGT
>JALERH010000080.1 GCA_022764275.1 Blautia sp.
ACAAATTGGCCCATATAGCGTAGAATACTCATTGTTGCGAAGGAGTTCGCAAATGAATGTGTGTTTAGCTCAGCTGGATAGAGCGTTTGGCTACGGACCAAAAGGCCGGGGGTTCGAATCCTCTAACACACGTGAAAGCCGCTGGAATTTCAGATTCTAGCGGCTTTCTTTTTGTCTTTTTATTAACATAATTTATAATTTAATTTGAAATATTATAAAATTTTTGTTGGAAATCAACAAAAATAGGATTGAGTACGGCGTAAAAAAGAGTTATAATCGTAGCAAATGGGCAATTCAACTATATAATCAGACAATATGATGTGGAGGTGAGGTTTTATGATTTATCTGGTTGTAATTGCTGCGGTTCTGGCGCTTAGCTTTGCGGCGTTCAATTTTATGACGGTGAAGCGGATGCCGGAAGGCACGGAAAAGATGCAGGAGATTGCAGAGTCCATTCGAATTGGGGCGAATGCATTTATTCATTACGAATACAAGATTCTGTATCTGGTAGTAGGAGTGGTAGCGGTACTTCTGGCCGTGATCACTACCTGGCATGCGGCGATCGCGTTGATCATCGGTTCAGTCATGTCCGGGTGTGCAGGCTTTGTGGGAATGAAGATTGCCACTTATTCCAATGTAAGGGTGGCAAATCGTGCCAGAGAGACCGAAGATATCGGGGAGACCGTAAAAGTTGCTTTTCGCGGAGGTTCTGTTATGGGCCTTTGCGTCGGTGGCTTTGCACTTCTTGGTATCTTTATCGTCTATATGGTATTTGGAATTGGCATGGGACAGCTGGACATTACGTCAGCATCCTATACGAATATGCTGGGGCTGAGCTTCTGTCCGTTTACCATGACTCTTTCCGGGTATGCACTTGGATGTTCTATGGTTGCCATGTTTAACCGTGTGGGCGGTGGAATTTATACAAAGGCAGCAGATATGGGAGCTGACCTGGTAGGAAAGACAGAAGCACATATTCCGGAGGATGATCCGAGAAACCCGGCTACCATCGCAGATAATGTAGGAGATAACGTAGGTGATGTGGCAGGTCTTGGTTCTGACCTTCTGGAAAGCTACGTAGGGGCTATTTCATCCGGCATTATTCTTGCCTATCATATGTTCTCGAAATCCCTTGCGGAAAATACCGGAATGAGCAATGAGCTGTTAAAGACTTTGATTCTTTTCCCACTTATTTTTGTGGCCATCGGACTGATCGCATCCTGCCTGGGAATCGCATCACTGCTGTTTAAGAAACATATGTCTCAGGATCCGCATAAGGATCTGGATGCATCTACCTATCTTGCTTCCGGGATGACGATCGTTCTGGGATTAGTGGTATCCTATGTTATGTTCCGGAGCTTTGAGAGTGCTTCTTTGAAATCTATTCTGGGATTTAAATGCGGATGGCTGTCTCCGTGGATCGCAGCTGCCATAGGTGTCGTTTCAGGTGTTGTTATTGGCATGCTTGCGGAGCTTTATACATCTGCTGAATATAAGCCCACACAGAATCTGGCACATGCGTCATTGGAAGGTGCGGCACTTACCATCACTCAGGGTCTTGCCCTTGGTATGAAATCCTGCATGGCACCCTGTCTGGTACTGGGAGCCGGTATCATTGTTTCCTATCAGGCAGCAGGTATGTATGGCGTTGCAATGGCGGCTATGGGAATGCTTTCTTTTGTAACGGCTACGGTATCTGTGGATACATATGGTCCTATCTCGGACAATGCAGGCGGTATTGCGGAAATGTCCATGCTGGATCCGAAGGTGAGGGAGATTACCGATACGCTGGATTCTGTGGGAAATACCACCGCAGCAATCGGAAAAGGGTTTGCCATCGGTTCCGGTGCGCTGGCAGCACTGGCACTGATGATTTCCTATCTGTATTCCTATAATGACTTTAATACAGAACTGATTTTGAATCTGATGGAGCCCATGACACTTGCGGGAGCAATCATTGGCGGTGCACTGCCGTTTTTGTTCTCTGGTATGCTGATCGAAGCAGTGGCAAAAGCTGCAAGAAAAATGGTGGATGAGGTCCGCAGGCAGTTCCGGGAAATTCCCGGTATTCTGGAAGGAAAAGCTAAACCGGATTACAAGACCTGCATCGAAATCTCTTCAAAAGGTGCCATCGGAGAAATGAAGGTTCCGTCCATGCTTGCCATTGTGGTGCCGGTAGCCTGTGGCTTTATTTTTGGACCGGAATTTGTGGGCGGCATACTGATTGGTTCCACCATCTGCTCCATCATGATTGCGATTTTTGCAGGAAATGCCGGAGGAGCCTGGGATAACGGAAAGAAATACATAGAATCGGGAAAGGTACCGGGTTCCGGTAAGGGAAGCCCGGCCCATGATGCAGCAGTAATCGGAGATACGGTAGGTGACCCGCTGAAGGATACGGTGGGACCGTGTCTGGATATTTTCATTAAAATCATGTCTACTGTGTCACTGGTGGCAGTAGCGGTTTTTGCGGAACATAATCTGGCTGATTTTCTTATGAAGTTTTTCGGATAAAAGACGGAGTTATTTACAGCATCGGCAGAGTGACTTCTGCCGGTGCTTTTGTCCGCCTGGCGGTGCACATTTCTGATAAGTATGTTGTTTGAATAAAAATATGGAAGGATTATCTGTCTGGTGCTATCCGGGTAGATAATCCTTTTTAATTATGTCACAGTAAAAATAAAGGGACTGTCGGGAAATGAACAGCCCTGGGTCTATGCAGAAAAAATTTATGTACAGAGCCCATTTACCAGGAAATTCAAGTAAAAAACTGCAGATTAGTGTGCAAAAAGTATCTACACGTAAAAATATCGTTCCTGGACCCCGCCGTGGAAGTTTCAACAGGTATTTTTTAAAGAATTGGTGTTCACACTCCTGTGGAACACCAATTCAATGGATGTCCGGTAAAAATTTGTAAAAAATTGACAAAGCCTCACAAAATAGATAAAATAACGGTAAATGTTTTGGGACTCTTAAGATACAGAGCCAAATTTATTTATTACGAGGAGAAAAATTATGAAAACCTGGGAAGCAAATATCCGCAAGGTTGTGCCGTACACCCCCGGCGAGCAGCCGAACGAGAAAGATATGATCAAATTAAATACAAATGAAAATCCCTACCCACCGGCACCAGGAGTGGAGGCCATCCTGAAAAGTATGGATACAGATGCGCTGCGGCTTTAT
>JALERH010000119.1 GCA_022764275.1 Blautia sp.
AAGGAACGGAAACGTTCCCGCGAATGGCTGAAAAATGCTCTGTTTGCTCCAAAAACGATTCATAACTGGAGGGAGTATCCCGTAATCGATGAGGAAATGAAAGATTCCTATGAAAATAAGATCAGGGAACTGCGGGATGAACTGAACAGGGAACGAAAAAACAACCGGAGTTTATCTGTGCGCGCAGTGGGAAAAATAAAGAAAGCTGTAAAGAAAGTACTGGGAAAGTAACAGCAGATAATTAGTAAAAATAGATAAATTACAGAGCATATAGTCTCTGCAATTATCACAAACTTACAATTTTTAGAGAGGCTTCGCTTACGAAGCCTCTTTTTTTATGCTATAATCCAGATATCAGAATTGAAAGGGAGGCTGCAATGTTTAAAATTGGCGATTATGTAATGTATAAGACGGAAGGCGTCTGCAGGATAGACCAGATCACCACCATGGATAATTTCCCGAAGGATAAGCATGTGGAGACTGTGGTGTTGATACAAAGGAAAGATACCTAGAAATCCTTGAGTTTACGCACTTTGTAGAGTTTTTCAGTTTCAACAAATTGGGTGAAAACCACAAAGAAAAAGTGCTTGTGAGAAAGGTAACTGTAGTTGTTGCCTTAGACCTCGGTACGGGGAACACAAAAAATCCTGAATATGAAAGTGAATAGTGGACTATCAGATAGTTGATAGATTATAGGGATACTTGAAGTAAAAGTGTCCCTATTTTTTTTCACTGATCTGCTTGAGAACGTATGGCTTTACATCACCAATGAAGAAAGTGGTCGGAATCGACCGCGTGGACTGGGAGGCTGCGATGGAGCAGGAACAGCGTTCTCTGATGCTGACCGGGGATTTCTTCAAGCGCATTATCATCACCAAGGATACTCCGGCAAGGAAGTTAAAGGATGCTGGATACGATACGTTGTTCGGGCATCGTGTATTTGTATCCAACTATATGTCTGAAAGCGTTCCTGCCAGCAAACCTGTTCTGTTTGGTGATTTCAGCTACTTCTGGATCGGTGATCGTGGCAAGCGTAACATCAAACACTGAACGAAGCCTATGCCAAGTTCGGACAGGTAGGATTCCTGCTCTCGGAGCGTGCGGATTCCAAGTTGGTACTGAAGGGTGCAGTTAAGGGTCTGAAGGTCGCAGAGTAATTTGAAGATGGGGGAGACTGTCCGAAAACTAGAGTAGTCAAGTAACAGTTAACCATAAGGTTGAATCACCTGTGAAAGGGTGTATCAGATGATGGTGTGTTCACGGGATTCTTTTGTGAATCCGAAAAGTATAGCCAGTTTCAATATATGCTTTTCCTTTGATGTCATATCTTTGGGCTGCTTCAATCAGGAAAGAGTCCTCAAAATAATCCAGATATTTTTTTATTGTAGCAGAGGTAATCCTGGACTTCTTCACGGTTTTGAAGGTGTTCTTTAATTTTTCGGGATTGGTCAGGGAACCAATGGCAGAGGAGAGAATGTTCAGCAGATCTTCCAGTTCCCCAATGTTCTTCACACGGTTTCGCTGGGTAATATCCCGAATATAAATCTCATTGAACAGATTCTGTAAAGCAATCGCTTTTTCGTCGGCACCGTCACGGAGAACAACCAGAGGAATACCGCCGTAGAGCATAACTCGGATAGCCCCATGTATTTATCGCCCTGATATACGGACATAAATTCTGCAAAGCTCAAAGGGTACATATGAACCTCGTCGCCACGACCGGCGAATTCTGTGGCAACATCTTTGGACAGCAGTTTTGCATTGCTTCCGGTCACAAATACATCCATATTGTCTTTACGCAGATAGCCATTCAGAACAGCTTCAAAGCAATCCAGCATCTGAATTTCATCAAGCAGCAGATAATACATTCCTTCATCAATGACCTTGGAACGGATATAAGCCATGAATTTTTCCGGATCAACCCCACGCTTTTCCTTTTCAATCTGAATCAGGCTTTCTCCAATCAGATAAAGGTCATCTGCCGAATCAAATGCAAAACGGATAATATGGTCAGCATCTACTCCATTTTCCAGCAGATGATGATAAAAAAGGGTATTCAGTAAATAGGACTTGCCACATCTGCGGATGCTGGTAATTACCAAATGGCAATATGCGTGAAATAAGAGCTTTTGCATTTCATTTCCGGTGCCTGTAATTCATTCCCTGAAAAAAATTGTTTCTTCCTTTTATGCTAAAATGGCAAAAAAAGAAGGAGGGAAGAGCCTATGAAACGTTTGGCAGCCATTACAATTTGCAGTGCAATGCTGATTACCTCAGTGCTTCCATCTGCTGTTCTTGCCCAGGAGGAATGCAGCTCTGAGAAGAAACCAGCCACTGCAGTAACGAAGGAAATTAATGAGGAAGTGTACCAGCTTCTGGATTTTTCGGATACGCAGGAAGAGGAATTTGCGGCCAGAGGGTTTATCAGTGCACCTGAATCTCTGGAAATAAAAAACGATAACGGCAATGTGATCTGGAGCCAGGTGGATTATGATTTTGTCCGGGGACAGGATGCACCGGATTCTGCCAACCCAAGCTTATGGAGAAATACGCAGCTCAACGCCGTTTATGGTCTGTTTGAGGTTACAGAAGACATTTACCAGGTTCGGGGCTATGATGTTGCAAACCTGACATTTGTCCGAAGCGAGAATGGATGGATCATTCTGGACTGTATGAGCAATAATGAGTCTGCAAAGGCAGCACTGGAGCTTTTTGAATCCGAGATGGGGGAAGCACACATTGTGGCGGTTGTGATCAGTCATGCCCATGTGGATCATTATGGTGGTATCGGTGGTCTGGTGTCACAGGAAGACCTTGCGGATTCCTCGCTTTCCCTGGAGGAACAGATTGCTTCCGGAAAAACAGCTATTATTGTGCCGGAAGGATTTGTGGATGCGGTTATGGAGGAGAATGTTTTTGTGGGAACTGCCATGAAACGACGTTCCATGTATCAGTACGGTTTAGCACTGGGGAAAGGGAAACAGGAAAGTCTTTCTGTAGGTATCGGGCTTACGGTGGGACAGGGAGAAGTTGGATATGTAAACCCTACATTTGAAGTGACAGAATCTGTTTTTGAGACCACGATTGATGGAGTAAAGGCAGTTTTTCAGCTGACTCCGGATACGGAATCTCCGGCCGAAATGAATACCTGTTTTCCAGAGAAAAAGGCTCTCTGGATGGCAGAAAACTGTACAGGAACCCTGCATAATCTTTATACACTGCGAGGTGCACAGATCCGGGATGCCAATGGATGGGCGCGCTATATCACAGAAGCTCAGAGCCTGTTTGGCGATGAAGTGGAGGTCGTATTCCAGTCTCATAACTGGCCGCACTGGGGAAATGACGTAATTCAGGAATATCTGACTAATACTGCTGCTGTTTACAAATTCATTCATGATCAGACCCTTTTATATATCAATCAGGGATATACCTCCACAGAGATTGCATCCATGATCAAGCTTCCGGAATCTCTGGAAAAAGTATGGTATACCCGCCAGTATTACGGTACTTTGAAGCACAATGTAAAGGCCGTATATCAGAAGTATATGGGCTGGTATGATGCGAATCCGGTACATCTGGACGAGCTGGAGCCTTCTGCCTATGCCGAAAAGCTGGTGGAATATCTTGGAGATACAGACAAAGTACTGGAAATGGCAAAAGAGGATTATGAAAAAGGAGAATATCAGTGGGTAGCACAGATTACCAATACACTGGTTTACGCGGATCCGGAAAACGAGCAGGCAAGATTTCTGTGCGCAGATGCCCTGGAACAGCTGGGGTATCAGGCGGAGTCCGGAGCGTGGCGGAACGCCTATCTTACGGCAGCTTTTGAACTGCGCAACGGAACAGATTTTTATCAGGAAAAATCCGGGACAGTAGCTGGTTCAACAGCACAGAATATGAATGCACAGACCATGCTGGATTATATGGGAATTATGATGGATACGGAAAAACTGGAGGATAAATCCTTTACCATTAATCTGCAGCTTACAGATGATGAAAACTATCTTTTAAAGATACATCATGGAGTGCTGCTGTATTATGCGGGCGAGCAGGATGAAAATGCTGATCTGACTATCCGTACGAAACGCACAGGGATTCTTGCAATTGCAGCAAGAAATGAAGAGGGCATCAGTAAACTGGTGGAATCTGTAGAAGGGGATGAGAAACTGTACAAAACATTCTGTGACAGTATGACTTCCCTGCAGTCATATTTCAATATTATAGAACCCTGACCGGAGGGATGATATGCGTATCATACTTTATGGAACAACTGCGGGCTGTGAAAAAGTCCGCACCTACCTTGATGATTTTGAACTTCATATTTATACGCATATGGAGCAGTTGATTCCTGCATTGATAGAAACAATTCCGGATGCTGTTTTTGTTCTGATGGAAAATGCAGCAGGAATGGAAGGAGTGATCGCAGTCAGAAAAGTAGATCCAAATCTTCCGGTAGCCTGGTTCTCCAATGACCGGGATTTTGCTCCGCAGGCATACCGTTTGAAAACGGAATATTTTGCAACTTTGCCTGCCAGCAGGGAAAAGGTTATGGCTGCTTTAAAACGATGCAGACTTATGTAAATGTTCTGATCCAAAGGAACGGATTGAAAAATGAAAGAAAATGTTTATAATATAATTATACATTTATAAATTGATTGCAGCAGAAAAGAGATAAAGAATATGAATGAGTCAGTAAGAATTGCAGTCTGCGATGATATTGACAGAGAGCGACAGACAGTTGTGCAGCTGCTTTCGGAGTACATGGATCAGAATAATCTTTATGTTCCCATTGATACGTTTTCATCCGGTGAAGATTTGCTTGATTCAGATATCTCACGGTACAGCCTGGTCTTTATGGACATTTTTCTGGGTGGCATGAATGGGATGGAAACGGCAAAAACCCTCATGAAAAAAAACAAAAGGATGCAGATTGTTTTTGCCAGTACCAGCATTGATTTTGCGGCAGAAGCATTTACAATCGAAGCCCTTCATTATATTGTAAAACCGATTGAGAAAAAGCAATTGTACTATGTGCTGGATAAATTTTTCGAAGGTTTTACGTCCATGCGTACCATTGAAGTAAAAGTCGGACGCCTGGAGGAAAGCATTTATATTTCAGATATTATGTACATAGAGGCAAAGGGAAAGAAAACCCTGATCCATCTGAAAAACGGAATTCTGGAAGCTTCCCAGTCCCTCACGGAGATGGGAGAAATGCTGCCTGCCGGTGAGTTTTGTATGCCGATTCGCTGGGCGCTTGTTTCCATGAAGGAAATCATGTCGATTTCCGGCAATACAGTGAAGCTGACTGATCAGACGGAGATTCCTGTCAGCAGAGGGAAAAAAGAAGAGATACGAAAAACATTTGCGGATTATAAATGGGCAGCCATGCGCCGAAAGATGAGGGGAAGATAAAAATGACGATCATATGGATGAGTTTTCTATGTACTATGGCACATGTCCCCAGTTTGATTCTGCGCTATATCCCTTTTAAAGATAAGATAGAAAAAAACAAAAAGATACAATTAATGTTTTGGTATGGGCTGGGGCTTGTGATCAATTTTTTTCTGTATATCAAAGTGGAAGAAACTGTCGGAATCAGTGTTTCATTTTACAAGATGAACCTTATTCTGTTCTGTGTGATCATGGGGGCAGTAAACATTCTTGTACTCAGAGGATATGTCAAGGAACAGCTCTTTACTTTTGGACTGACTGCACTTATAATTCTTCTGACCTATGCGGTGGCAGCATATCTGGTGGAAATTGTGGGATATAAAACAATCCCGCAGGGCCTGGTTATTGAAAACATATTTGGATTACTATTGTATGTATTCAGTTATCCCTGGATTCGGAAGCTGATGAGAAATACCATAACCCCATTTTTGAATATTGACAGTCAGAATTACTGGAATACCATATGGTTTATTCCGATTGCTATGTTTCTGGGCACTGTTTTTTCTCTTGGAATGGAGGATTATATTGAAACACCTCTTCAGCTGATGAGCCGGATGTTTACAGGACTGGCGACATTGATGCTTTGCCAGAATATCGCAAAGGACTACAGGAGAATACAGGAACGAAATCAGATAACACAGCAGATCGAGCAGCAGAAGAAATATTACGAGGCACTGACAGAGGCTGTAAAAGTGGAGCGTGAAGCAAGGCACAATTTCAAACATCAGCTGGCTGCAGTGCAGGGGTTCCTGGATACCGGGAATATAGAAGAATTGCAGACATATTGTGACAGTATGCAGGTAAAGCTGGCGAAAATCACAGAAATTCCATATACCGGGAATGCGGCGGCTGACGGCGTACTGTATCATTATGCATGTCTGGCAGAGGAAAAAGGCATAGATTTTATGGTTAGTTGCAGGTTTAACCGCCTGAACATTTCCGATACGGATCTGTGCTGTATTCTTGGAAATGCTCTGGACAATGCGCTGACAGCATGTAAAGGGTATGAAGGGGAAAAGTATATCCGTGTTGCCGCAGAGAGAGAGGAAGAAATGCTTCTGATTACAGTGGATAATTCCTTCGATGGAATCCTGATTCAAGAAGGGGGGAAGATCTTTTCCAGAAAAAGAAAACAGGAAGAAGGAATCGGAATGAGATCTATGAGACAGATCTGTGAAAAATACGGAGGAAGCTGCTCGTTTCAGACAGCAGGAAATGAGTTTGAAGCCAGTTTCCTTCTGATGCTGGAACAGA
>JALERH010000128.1 GCA_022764275.1 Blautia sp.
GGCATTTATTCAGTATGCTATGCAGATCATCATGTCATTCCTGATGATCACGGCTATGTCCATTATGCTCCCGAGGGCAAATGTAGCAGCACTTCGTATCAATGCAGTCCTGGAAACCACGGCTTCCGTCAGCGATCCGGAGAATCCGGTATCACTTTCAGGCAAAGAAAAAGGAACGGTAGAATTTGACCATGTTTCTTTTGCATATCCGGAGGCGGGAGAAAATGTCCTGACAGATATCAGCTTTAAGGCGAAAAAAGGACAGACGGTGGCAGTCATCGGAAGTACCGGTAGTGGTAAGAGTACGCTGGTCAATCTGATTCCGAGATTCTATGATGTGACAGCTGGTTCCGTGAAAGTGGACGGCGTGGATGTGAGAGAGATGACCCAGCACGAGCTTCGTGACCGCCTTGGATATGTGCCGCAGAAAGGAGTGCTTTTCTCAGGAACCATTGACTCCAATATTCGTTACGGAAAGATGGATATTTCCCGGGAAGAGGTAAAAGCCGCTGCTGCGGTTGCACAGTCCACAGATTTTATTGAGGCGAAACCGCAGGGCTATGACGCGCCGATTGCACAGGGCGGTACAAACGTATCCGGAGGTCAGAAACAGCGTCTTTCCATTGCAAGAGCCATTGCGAAAAAACCGGAAATTTTCATTTTTGATGACAGCTTTTCCGCTTTGGATTTCAAAACAGACAGTAACCTGAGAAAGGCCCTGAAAAAGCATACAAAGGATGCAACCACCATTATTGTGGCACAGCGTATCAGTACGATTTTAAATGCAGACCAGATCATTGTTCTGGACGATGGACATATGGCCGGAATCGGAACCCATAAGGAACTGATGAAGAGCTGTGAGGTTTACCGTCAGATTGCAATGTCACAGTTATCAGAGGAGGAATTGGCATGAGTGAGACGAGAAGAAGAGGCCCGATGGGCGGCCATGGACAAGGAGCACATTCCGGTGAAAAAGCCAAGGACTTCAAAGGCGCCATGAGCAGGCTGTTCCGCTATATGGGACGATATAAATTCCGTTTTGGACTGATGTTTGTGTTTGCGATTGCAGGTACCGTGTTTAACATTGTAGGACCGAAGATACTTGGAAAGGCTACTACAGAATTGTTTAACGGACTTGTGGCAAAGGTAAACGGAACCGGCAGTATTGATTTTGGAAAAATTGCGCAGATTCTGATCTGGACCATGGCTCTGTATGTAGTCAGCGCCTGCTTTTCTTTTATCCAGGGCTATGTGATGACCGGAATTTCCAATGATGTTACTTATAATCTGCGAAAAGATATTTCCAAAAAGATTAACCGTATGCCGCTGAATTATTTTGAGAGCAGGACAAACGGAGAAATCCTCTCCAGAGTAACGAACGACGTGGATACTCTGCAGATGAGCCTGAATCAGAGTATTACTCAGCTTATCACATCTGTTACGACCCTGATCGGTGTGTTTGTGATGATGCTTTCCATTAATGTCTGGATGACCGTGGCAGCAGTACTCATCCTGCCGCTGTCCATGGCAATCATCAGTGTGGTAATGAAGCATTCTCAGAAATATTTCCAGGATCAGCAGAAATATCTGGGACAGGTAAACGGACAGATAGAGGAAAATTTTGGCGGACACAACGTGGTACGGGTTTTCAACAAAGAGCAGGATGTGATCCGGGATTTTGAAAAGGACAATCAGAAGCTTTATGAATCTGCCTGGAAATCCCAGTTTTTCTCCGGCATGATGATGCCGATCATGCAGTTTGTGGGAAATCTGGGCTATGTCATGGTGGCATTGCTGGGTGGGATATTTGCCATCAAAGGAAGCATTGAAGTGGGAGATATTCAGTCTTTCTTCCAGTATATCCGTAACTTTACACAGCCAATCCAGCAGATCGCACAGGTGACGAATCTGCTGCAGTCCTCTGCTGCGGCTTCGGAACGTGTATTTGAATTCCTGGATGAGGCGGAGGAAGACACGACAGTGGAAAATCCGGTGGATATTACCGGACTTTCCGGAAATGTTCAGTTTGAACACGTAAGCTTCGGATACAACCCGAGCAAGATTATTATCCATGATTTCTCAGCTGATGTAAAAGACGGACAGAAGATTGCCATTGTCGGTCCGACAGGAGCCGGAAAAACTACAATGGTAAAACTGCTGATGCGTTTCTATGATGTAAACAGCGGCTCCATCAAGGTGGACGGACACGATGTAAAAGATTTTGACCGTGGAAAACTCAGGGAAATGTTTGGTATGGTGCTGCAGGATACCTGGCTGTTTTCCGGCACTATCATGGAAAATATCCGGTATGGACGGCTGGATGCCACAGATGAAGAGGTTATCGCGGCAGCAAAAGCAGCCCATATCCATAACTTTATCATGCAGCAGCCGGGCGGCTATCAGATGGTTCTGGATGAGGAGACCAGCAACATTTCTCAGGGTCAGAAGCAGCTGCTGACCATTGCGAGAGCCATTCTGGCGGACAATAAGATTCTGATTCTGGATGAGGCTACTTCCTCCGTAGATACCAGAACGGAGATGCGTATCCAGAAGGCGATGGATAACCTGATGAAGGGAAGAACC
>JALERH010000139.1 GCA_022764275.1 Blautia sp.
CGAACGATTGTAAATATTGGGACGTGATTGAATATTGGGGAAAACAGTTAACGGAAGAACAGCAGCCTGCCTATTTTGCTTTTTTTGACATTGCCCATCTGACGGAGTGTTTCGAAAGAGGAAAAGAGCATATTTTCCACCGCTATTGGACGAAGGATATGATGGGAAATCCAATGCTGGCTGAGCAGCATGTGGTGATGTACCGTGACCTGACCAATGATGATCTACTGGCAATCACTTATATTCTTGATCTTACAAAAATTGAAGAACTTCATGCTAAGGATACCGAGCACAGAAGAATTGTGGAAGAAGATATTAAGAAAATTGAAGGACTGGCCAGTCAGTATTCAACTTTGTATTTCATAAATCTTGATACCAAAGAGTATTCGAAATATAATATCAGTGAAACGGCTTTCGATGAAAACTATCAGGTTAATAACAAGAACTCGGATAACTTTTTTAAAATATTCAGAGAATTAGTGCTTGCCTATGCTCACCCGGACTTTCATGGTGAATTGCTCAGGTTTGCTGATGAGGATTATTTAAGAGAATTGCTTCGGGACAAGAAAAGATATGCTTACAGATTCCTGAATACCGGAAAGAATGGAGAATATCAGTGGCTGGAGCTTGTAATGATCAAGTTTTCGAAAGTAAATGAAGAAGCATCAGATATTGCGTTTGCGTTTCTGAATGTTGACGAAGAAGAGCGGGAAAAAGAGGCACAGAGAAAAGCTCTTGTTGATGCACTTGCGGCGGCAGAGCATGCCAACAGAGCAAAGACTGCTTTCCTGAATAATATGTCTCATGACATTCGTACTCCTATGAATGCGATCATAGGATTTACAGCACTTGCCGCAGCGCATCTTGATAATGAAGAGCTTACCAGAGACTATCTTGATAAGATTTCCACATCAAGCAACCATTTGCTCAGCCTTATCAATGACGTTCTGGATATGAGCCGTATCGAGAGCGGAAGGGTAAAGATTGAAGAAAAAGAGGTTCATCTTCCTGATGTGCTTCATGATCTGAGAACGATCATCCAGTCGAATATTGCTTCCAAACAGCAGGATCTGTTCATTGACACGCAGGATATCCTGAATGAAGATATCATTACGGATAATCTGCGCCTTAATCAGGTGTTGTTAAATATTGTCAGCAATGCAATTAAATTTACGCCGGTTGGTGGAACGATCAGTATCAGAATTTCTGAAAAACCATGCAAACTAAATGGGTATGCAACTTATGAATTCCGTGTAAAAGATAACGGGATTGGTATGTCTGAGGAATTTCAGAAACATATTTTCGAATCCTTTACCAGGGAACAGACATCAACGGTAAGCGGAATTCCGGGAACCGGACTTGGAATGTCCATTACCAAAAACATCGTTGATATGATGGGCGGAACTATCAGCGTAAAGAGTGAAGAGGGAAAGGGAACAGAGTTCAGGGTAGTACTTGACTGTAAGCTGTCTGATAATGTTGTAAAATACGAACCTGTTCCGGAGCTGCAGGGCGCACGTGCACTGGTGGTGGACGATGATACAGATACCTGCATGAGCGTAAGTAAAATGATCAGGAAAATCGGTATGAGAGCTGACTGGACGGTTTCCGGTAAGGAAGCTATTGTCAGAGCAAAAGAAGCCTATGAAGAATGTGATGAATTCAAGGCGTATATCATCGACTGGCTGATGCCTGATATGAATGGTATCGAAACGGTTCGCCGAATCCGTAAGGTGATCGGAGACAGTGCCCCGATCATTATCCTGACGGCATACGATTGGTCAGATATAGAACTTGAGGCCAGAGAAGCCGGCGTAACCGCGTTTGTATCCAAGCCTCTGTTTATGTCAGAATTAAGGGAAGTGCTTACAAGACCAATTCGTACAAAGTCTATGAAAAAAGAAGTGCTTGTGGATGTTGATTTCACAGGAAAGAAGATTTTGCTTGTGGAAGATAATGAGCTCAATCAGGAAATCGCGACGGAAATTCTTCAGAGAGCAGGATTTGTAGTGGATATTGCTGAAGATGGGATTGTTGCAGTTGATAAAATGGCTGCCGCTGATTCGGATTGTTATGACCTGATTCTTATGGATATACAAATGCCAAAGATGAACGGATTTATTGCCACAAGAGAAATCCGGACTTTAAGTGACAATAAAAAGGCGAATATTCCAATCATTGCAATGACGGCTAATGCTTTTGAAGAAGATAAGAAGAGAGCATTTGAATGCGGCATGAATGGATTTATAGCAAAACCAATAAATATCAAAACACTGATGAGCACTTTGAGAGAAGTGTTTGGTTCCGGCAAGGAGGAAAGATTATGAAAATTGGATTTATAGGATGCGGTAACATGGGTTCTGCTATGATCGGCGGAATCCTGAAAAAAGGTGTTTTTGCAAAAGAGGAGATTATTGTTTCAAACCTTACGGAAGAAGGGAGCAGAAGGAGCAGGGAAAAACTTGGTGTTGTCACCACAATGGACAATTGTGAGGTGGTGAAAAATGCCAGAATTGTGATACTGGCGGTGAAACCGCAGTTTTATGAAGAAGTGATCAGAGAGGTAAAAGCTTTTCTCACTCCGGAACATATTGTAATCGGAATTGCACCAGGAAAAACTCTGGGGTGGCTTGAAGAGAAATGTGAGCAGCCTCTGAAGGTGGTGCGCCTCATGCCGAATACCCCGGCACAGGTAGGAGAAGGTATGACCGGTGTATGTATCAATGAGAGAGTGACAGAAGAAGACTTGCAGGAAGTGCTGACCATAACCAACAGCTTTGGACGCACAGAAGTGGTACCGGAGCGCCTGATGGACGCGGTAGGCGCTGTCAGCGGATGCTCCCCTGCGTATGTATTTATGTTTATCGAGGCTATGGCCGATGCGGCAGTGGCACAGGGAATGCCCAGAAAACAGGCATACCAGTTTGCAACACAGGCTGTTCTGGGAAGTGCGAAAATGGTACTGGAGACAGGAATGCATCCCGGTGAACTGAAGGATATGGTATGTTCGCCTGCAGGAACGACCATAGAAGGCGTCCGCACTCTGGAAAAGCAGGGCTTCCGCAGCGCCGTATTTGAAGCACTGCAGGCCTGCTCCGATAAAGGGAAAAGAATGTGAAAATACTAGGCTGCCGGTTAATGGAGATTTTGAAGTTCTCATTGGGAAAAAAGAATATCTGAGTTTGCCAAGGTTTTTGTGTAAGTTTTGAATATCCCGTGAAAATCAGTGCATTTCGGCACTCAATCTTTCACGGGATATTTTTATATAGGCTATATAGTCAATCCAACCGTATAATCGACCATGTCCGAACGGTTAAAAACAGGAAAATTCATTTTCGAACCGTATAGGAGGTCTTATCTGAACGGTTAAAAACAGGAAAATTCATTTCCGAACCGTATATGAGGTCTTATCCGAACGGTTAAAAACAGGAAAATTCATTTCCGAACCGTATATGAGGTCTTATCCGAACGGTTAAAAACAGGAAAATTCATTTTCGAACCGTATATGAGGTCTTATCTGAACAGTTAAAAACAGGAAAATTCGTTTTCCAACCGTATAGGAGGCCTTGTACGAACGGTTATAACATAAAAAATCTTATTATTAGCCTACTTATCGGACGGTATTCCCTTACTAAGGGTGCTGTTGTGATACCTGGCAGAAAAGGTGACATCTTCTCCGAACCACGCCGGAGGAATATAGGCATTTGCAGCTTCCTCCGAAGGAAATTCCACCTCTGCCAGAAGCAGCCCTTCATAAGGCGCATCAAAAACGTCCAGCTCAATGGAAAGACCATTTTTTTCCGGAATTACATACCGGGTCTTGGAGAGGACGATGCCGTCTGCTTTGGGACGAAGGTGTTCATAGGCTTCTTTTGTCAGGGGGAGATTATACTCCTCACGGCTGAGAAGCCCTTTTGATTTATAAGTGAGATAATAAGACTCATTGGAACGCCGGATACGTACAACCGGTTCGGTACACAGATAACCCTGCTCAATTTTTTGGCACGGATATTCCTCCAGATTTTTTGGCAGATTTTCTTTCTTGATCAAAAACTTTCTTTCTATTTCCATAATAAAAGAAACCTCCTTATTTTAGACCGGAACACTCAGGAACTTTTATGGTCATCGCTGTATGAATCCAGTATATCTTGTCCGGCAGTTTCATGCAAGGATGGTTTTCAGAACCTGGTCAGGAAATTCAAGCAAAAAAAACGGCTCAATCACAAATTTTGTGGGATAACATAATGCCATTGTAAAAAGCAAATCGCAATGGTATAATACCGACAGACATCAACCACAAAACAACAATTCGGAAAAAACACAGGGAGGAATTTCCATGAGTAAAAACGTATATATATTTCTTGCGGACGGATTCGAGGATATTGAAGGTCTCACCGTAGTAGACCTGATGCGCAGAGCCGGAATCCGGATTACCACAGTTTCCATCAAGGATACCAGAGAAGTGACGACTTCCCACAAAATAACACTTCTTACCGACACAACTTTTGCAGAAACAGATTTTTCCGATGCGGATATGCTGGTACTGCCAGGCGGAATGCCCGGGACAAAATATCTGGGAGCATATAAACCCCTGACGGATCTTCTGGAAGACTTCTATAATAATGGAGGAAAAATTGCGGCAATCTGTGCCGCACCGACTGTGTTTGCTGCACTTGGCTTCCTGGAAGGAAGAAGAGCAACCGCATATCCATCCTGCATGGAGGACTTAAAGGGGGCCATTCGCTCGGAGGACAGCGTGGTGGTGGATGGAAACGTGACCACCAGCCGTGGACTGGGAACGGCCATTGATTTCAGCCTTTCCCTGATTGGACAGCTTCTGGGAGAAGAAAAAGCAGCAGAAATCGCCGACTCAGTCGTATACAGCCGGTAAAACTGCCGAAAAACCATAAAAACCCCGGTGTTTCTGCGAAAAAACACTGGCGTTTTTCAGATTGTTGTGCTATACTACTACAATGACTGTAATTATAGGGAAAAATCCCCCAATCATAAAAGAAAAAAATAAGCAATGTTTTTATCGGAATCATTGTCAGCTCTGATGGCATTGCAATCACATTTTACCTGAATTTTAAGGAGGAACACGAAAAATGAGTTTACAGGTGGAGAAAATGGAGAAAAACATGGCGAAGCTTACCATCGAAGTTTCCGCTGAGGATTTAGACAAGGCAATGGAGAAAGCTTACCAGAAACAGAAAAACAGAATCACCATCCCGGGCTTCCGTAAAGGAAAAGCTCCGAGAAAAATGATCGAGCGTATGTACGGTAAAGGCGTTTTCATGGAAGATGCTGTAAACGCACTGGTACCGGAGCACTATAGCAAAGCTCTTGAGGAGTGTGACCTTGAGATCGTTTCCCAGCCGGAATTTAGTGTAACACAGATGGAGCCGGGCAAAGCGCTGATCTTTACTGCTGATGTGGCAACAAAACCGGAAGTTACTCTTGGCGAGTACAAGGGCGTAGAGGTTCCGAAGGCTGACATTGCTGTAACGGATGAGGAAGTTGACGCAGAAGTAAAGAAAGAGCAGGAGAAAAATTCCAGAACAATCACCGTAGAAGACCGTGCTGCAGCAAAAGATGATATTGTGACCATCGACTTTGAGGGATTTGTGGACGGTGACGCATTTGAAGGCGGAAAAGGAACCGATTATCCGCTTACTCTTGGTTCCAACACCTTTATCCCGGGATTCGAGGATCAGCTGATCGGTGCAAATACCGGAGATCACGTAGAAGTGAACGTTACTTTCCCGGAGGAATATCAGGCAAAAGAGCTTGCAGGAAAAGCAGCTGTATTCCAGTGTGATGTCAAGAAGATCGAAGCAAAAGAGCTTCCGGAGCTTGACGATGATTTCGCAAAGGATGTATCCGAATTTGATACTCTTGCAGAGTACAGGGAAAATGTTAAGAAAACTCTGACAGAGAAGAAAGAAAAAGAAGCTGAGACAGCAAAAGAAAACGCTGCAATTGATAAAGCAATCGAAAACGCACAGATGGATATTCCGGAACTGATGATCCAGACTCAGTGCCGTCAGATGATGGATGACTTTGGCAGAAGAATGCAGTCCCAGGGCTTGTCCATGGAGCAGTATTTCCAGTTCACCGGTATGACCGCTGATAAGATGATGGAAGATATGAAACCTCAGGCACTGAAGAGAATCCAGACAAGACTTGTTCTGGAGAAGATTGCAGAGGTTGAAGACATCCAGATCACAGAGGAAGAGACTGACGCTGAGATCGCGAAGATGGCAGAGGCTTACAAGATGGAAGCTGACAAGATCAAAGAAATCCTTGGCGATGAGCAGTTAGAACAGCTTAAGAAAGACCTGGCTGTACAGAAAGCTGTGACCGTTGTTGCTGAGGCTGCAAAAGAGGTTTGATTTTTACCTGAATGCTGATAATTAAGAAAAGAGGGAATTTATGAGTTTAGTGCCATATGTCATTGAACAGACAAGCAGGGGAGAGAGAAGCTACGATATTTATTCAAGGCTTCTGAAAGACAGAATTATTTTCCTGGGAGAGGAAGTAAACGATGTAAGTGCCAGCTTAGTGGTTGCTGAGCTCCTTTTCCTGGAAGCTGAAGATCCGGGAAAAGATATCCAGCTGTATATCAACAGTCCGGGAGGTTCTGTGACGGCAGGTATGGCAATCTACGATACCATGCAGTACATCAAATGTGATGTATCCACGATTTGTCTTGGAATGGCTGCCAGCATGGGTGCATTCCTTCTGGCAGGCGGTACAAAGGGTAAGAGATTCGCTCTTCCCAACTCTACCATCATGATCCATCAGCCTTCCGGCGGAGCGCAGGGACAGGCTACGGAGATACAGATCGTGGCGGACCATATCGCAAAAACAAAGAGAACTTTAAATGAGATTCTGGCTGCAAACACCGGACAGCCTCTTGAGGTTGTTGAACGCGATACTGATCGTGACAATTATATGTCCGCAGAGGAAGCAAAAGCCTATGGATTGATTGATGGTGTTGTAATGCATAAGTAATCATGCGAAAGAAAAGACTCCTGAAATGCCAGGAGTCTTATCTTGCTTAATACGAAAATTGTATTTTAGAAAGGAAAAATTGGAAATTCATGGCAGAGAAGATAAGAGAAGGAAAAGTCAGATGTTCCTTTTGCCAGAAAACCGAGGATCAGGTGCGCAAACTGATCGCAGGTCCTAACGGTGCATTTATCTGTGACGAATGTGTGGGAATCTGTGCGGAGATCATAGAAGAAGAGCTGGATGGAGCCTATAATCAGGATGACACTTTCGGAGATGAGATCAACCTTCTGAAACCGGAGGAAATCCATGCAATCCTGGATGATTATGTGATTGGACAGGATGAAGCGAAAAAAGCACTTTCTGTAGCGGTTTACAACCATTATAAAAGAGTGACTGCATCCAGAAATCTGGATGTGGAGCTGCAGAAGAGCAATATCCTGATGCTGGGGCCAACAGGCTCCGGTAAGACGCTGCTTGCCCAGACACTGGCAAGACTTTTGAATGTGCCGTTTGCCATTGCAGATGCCACTACGCTGACAGAAGCAGGATATGTGGGTGAGGATGTAGAGAATATCCTGCTGAAGATCATCCAGGCAGCAGACTGGGATATTGAGAGAGCGCAGTATGGAATTATTTATATAGATGAAATTGATAAAATTACGAAAAAATCCGAGAATGTGTCCATTACCAGGGACGTATCCGGCGAAGGTGTGCAGCAGGCACTCCTGAAAATCCTGGAAGGAACGGTTGCAAGCGTTCCGCCGCAGGGCGGGAGAAAACATCCGCACCAGGAGTTTATTCAGATTGATACCACCAACATTCTCTTTATCTGCGGTGGTGCATTTGATGGACTGGAAAAGATCATCGAGTCCAGACAGGATACAAAATCCATCGGTTTCGGTGCTGAGGTATCGATAAAAGCGGAGCAAAACGTAGGAGAGCTGTTAAAAGAAGTAATGCCGGAGGATCTGATCAAGTTCGGTCTGATTCCGGAGTTTGTGGGAAGGGTTCCGGTAGTAGTAACTCTGGACAGCCTCGACGAGAGTGCTCTGATCCGGATTTTGAGAGAACCGAAAAATGCTCTTACCAAACAGTATCACAAATTATTCGAGCTTGACGGAGTGGAGCTTGATTTTAATGACGATGCCCTGGAAGTCATGGCAAAACGTTCTCTGGAGCGGAAAACAGGAGCCAGAGGCCTTCGCGCCATCATGGAAAATACCCTGATGGATCTGATGTACAAGGCGCCGTCTGACAATACGATCCGTAAGTGTATCATAACAAAAGAGGCTGTTGAAGGAACCGGAGAACCGGAAATCATTCACGGGGAAGCGCCGGCAGCTCCTGCAGGAAGGAGAAACCAGCGTACCAGGAAAAAAGGCAAACCGGAAACAGCCTGATGAAGGGACTGACAATTCATGAGTGACCCAATAAACGTACTTCCTGCGATTGCCCTTCGCGGGACGACCATCCTTCCCGGGATGATCATTCATTTTGATGTAAGCCGTGAACGCTCCATCAAAGCAATCGAAGCAGCAATGCTGCGTGACCAGAAGATTTTTCTGGTTACGCAGAAAAATCCGGAAACGGAGACACCGGGATTTCTGGAACTGTATCAGGTAGGAACCATTGCCTGCATCAAGCAGGTGGTGAAGCTTCCGCAGAACCTCCTGCGCGTCCTGGTGGAAGGAACTGAAAAAGCGGAGCTGATAAGTTTTGAACAGGAAATTCCTTACCTGAGAGTAGAGGTGGCTCCGTTTGAAAAAGAAGAGCAGGGTCTTCCGCAGGCTATGCAGGAGGCTATGTACCGGAGCATTCGCAAGCTCTTTGGCAGATATTCCACGGAAAGTGGAAAAATCAGTAAAGAGCTGGTGAATCAAATTATGAATATCAAAGATCTGGAGGAGCTTATCGACCAGATATCCGTAAATCTTCCGCTTTCCTGGCAGAATAAGCAGAAACTTCTGGAAGCTATTTCCCTGGAAGAGCGCTATGAGCTTCTGGGGGCAATCCTGACCAGTGAAATTGACGTGCTGCAGATCAGCAAGGATCTTCAGAAAAAGCTGAAGGCCCGTGTAGATAAAAACCAGAGGGAATATATCCTTCGGGAACAGCTGAAACTGATCCGGGAGGAACTTGGAGAGGAAAATACGGCTGACGAAGCCCAGGAGTTTCGAAAGAAGGCGAAAGAACTTCAGGCGCCCGATGAAGTAAAGGAGAAAATCTGCAGGGAAATTGACCGGTTTAAAAGCATGAACAGCAATGCGGCGGAAAGCAGCATTCTGCGCGGATACATTGAGACTCTTCTTTCACTGCCGTGGGAGAAACGCTCCCAGGACTCCGAGGATTTAAAGGAAGCCTGGAAGATTCTTCAGGACAGCCATTATGGCCTGAAGGATGTAAAAGAACGAATTATGGAATTTTTATCTGTCCGTAAACTGACGCACAAAGGAAAAAGCCCTATCCTGTGTCTGGTAGGACCTCCCGGAACAGGTAAGACCTCCATTGCCAAATCGGTTGCAGAGGCGCTGAATAAGAAATATGTGCGAATCTGCCTGGGCGGCGTGAGAGATGAGGCAGAAATCCGAGGCCACAGAAAAACTTATGTGGGAGCCATGCCGGGCAGGATTACAGTCGCCCTGCAGCAGGCAGGAGTAAGCAACCCGCTGATGCTTCTGGACGAGATTGACAAGACCAGCAGCGATTATAAGGGAGATACTTCAGCTGCACTTCTGGAAGTTCTCGATCCGGAACAGAATAGTCATTTTAATGACCATTATGTGGAAGTCCCTCAGGATTTGTCGGAAGTGCTGTTTATTGCTACTGCCAATGACATTCAGGGAATCCCGAGACCGCTTCTGGACCGTATGGAAGTGATTGAGATTTCCGGTTACACGGAAAATGAAAAGGAGCACATTGCCAAAAATCATCTCATTCCAAAGCAGATGGAGATCAATGGCATTCCGAAAGGCTGTCTCTCCATTCAGAGCAGCGCCCTGAAAAAAATCATCAACAATTATACCAAGGAGGCGGGTGTGCGTTCTCTGGAACGGAGCATCGGTCAGATATGCCGAAAAACAGCCAGGGCCATCATGGAGGATGGAAAGGAGAAGGTGACCGTCACCGGGAAGAACCTTTCCAATTACCTTGGACAGGAGAAATATAACTATCTGATGGCAAACAAAAAGGATGAAGTGGGAATCGCCCGCGGCCTTGCATGGACGCAGGTGGGCGGCGATACTCTTCAGATAGAAGTCAATGTGATGCCGGGAAAAGGAGAGCTTCTCCTTACCGGACAGCTTGGAGATGTGATGAAAGAATCTGCACAGGCGGGAATCAGCTATATCCGTTCTGTAGCTTCTGAGTATGGCATCGAGCAGGAATTTTTCCAGGAAAATGACATCCATGTACATATCCCCGAAGGAGCAGTCCCAAAAGACGGACCTTCCGCCGGAATCACCATGGCAACTGCCATGCTTTCTGCCATTTTGAAGGAGCCGGTACGGGCTGATCTTGCCATGACAGGCGAGATTACGCTGCGGGGACGTGTCCTTCCCATCGGCGGCCTGAAGGAAAAGCTTCTGGCAGCCAAGTATGCAAAGCTGAAGGAAGTGCTTGTACCGAAGGAAAACAAGCCGGATATCCAGGAGATGGATCAGGAGATTACCGACGGCCTGAAGATTTCCTTTGTGGAAAGTATGAGCGATGTCCTTGGAAAAGCACTGGTGCCAAGCCATAAATAAGAGAGGAAACCTATGATCATCAAAAACGTATCACTGGATATCGTCTGTGGAATCACCAGCAAGCTGCCTCAGACCGGGCGGCCGGAGGTGGCTTTTGCCGGAAAATCAAATGTGGGAAAATCCTCCCTGATCAACGGCCTGCTGAACCGGAAGGCACTGGCGCGGACCAGCTCCCAGCCGGGAAAAACCCAGACCATTAACTTTTATAACGTAAACGAGAGCATTTACCTTGTAGACCTTCCGGGCTACGGGTATGCAAAGGTGGCCCAGTCTGAAAAGGAAAAATGGGGCAAAATGATTGAAAAATACCTTCATACATCCAAAGATTTAAAGGCAGTTTTTCTGCTCATCGATATCCGTCATGAGCCCTCTGCCAACGACAAAATGATGTATGACTGGATCGTACACAATGGCTACGAGCCTATCATTATTGCGACAAAGCTGGATAAGCTGAAACGAAGCCAGGTACAAAAAAGTATCAAAATGATAAAAGAAGGGCTGAAGCTCCGTCCCGGAAGCAGCATTTTCCCGTTTTCCGCAGAGACGAAACAGGGAAGAGACGAAATCTGGGCGAAGATAGACGAGTTGACCGGAATGCTTCCGGCAGCTACCGAGGAAGCCCCGCAGGCATAAAGACGAGAGACAACAAGAGGAAAAATATATGGGAATTATCAAGGCGTTCAAGCTGGGATTTGACTATCTCAAGTATGATGAGGACGGTAATGTGCAGGATACGCAGCGCGCCGTCGATGATGTAAACCTGGACATTGAAGCCGGCGATTTCGTGGCGATTCTGGGACACAACGGCTCGGGAAAATCCACGCTGGCAAAGCATATGAATGCACTTTTGCTTCCTTCGGAAGGAACCATCTGGGTAGACGATATGGATACCTCCAAAGAACAGGAGCTGTGGAAAATCCGTCAGAAGGCGGGCATGGTTTTTCAGAATCCGGACAACCAGATCATTGGAACGGTAGTGGAGGAGGACGTGGGATTCGGACCGGAAAACATGGGAGTTCCCACCGAAGATATCTGGAAGCGTGTGGATGACAGTCTGGAAAAGACAGGAATGACGGCATACCGCCATCATTCTCCAAACAAGCTGTCCGGCGGGCAGAAACAGCGTGTTGCCATTGCCGGAGTAGTAGCGATGCATCCGCAGTGTATCGTTCTGGATGAGCCAACTGCCATGCTGGATCCAAATGGCCGAAAGGAAGTACTGGAGGCAGTTTCGGAGCTGAATAAAAAGGAAAACGTAACCGTCATTCTCATTACCCACTACATGGAGGAGGTTATCCATGCAGATAAGGTGTATGTAATGGACAGCGGCAGTGTTGTGATGCAGGGAACCCCAAAGGAAATCTTTTCCCAGGTGGACACGCTGAAACAGTATCGCCTTGATGTTCCCCAGGTAACGCTTCTCGCCCATGAGCTTCATGAGGCAGGTGTGGATATCCCGGAGGGAATACTGACTACAGAAGAATTGGTGGGTGCGTTATGTCGATAGAGTTAAAACATGTGACTTATACTTACAGCCCGGGAACTGCCTACGAGATCCATGCCTTAAAAGACATTAACCTGACTATACCGGACGGGCAGTTTATTGGTATTATCGGCCATACCGGGAGCGGAAAATCTACACTGATCCAGCATTTTAATGCCCTGATTCAGCCTACATCAGGAGAAATCCTCTACAACGGAGAGAATATCTGGGACGAAAAATACAACCGTCGTGCCCTCAGGAGTGAGGTGGGACTGGTATTTCAGTATCCGGAACATCAGCTGTTTGAAAGCGACGTTTTATCCGATGTCTGCTTTGGACCTATGAACCAGGGGCTTACCAGAGAGGAAGCGGAGGTTGAGGCAAAAAAGGCTCTTACGCAGGTAGGGTTCAAAGAAAAAAATTACGGAAAATCTCCTTTTGAGCTGTCCGGCGGACAGAAAAAAAGGGTAGCCATCGCCGGGGTTCTGGCCATGAATCCAAAGATTCTGATCCTGGATGAACCTACTGCGGGGCTTGATCCAAAGGGCCGGGATGATATCCTGGACCAGATTGCTGAGCTTCATAAAATGAGAGGGATTACCATCATTCTGGTCTCCCACAGCATGGAAGATATTGCAAAATATGTGGAACGCCTGATCGTGATGAATCATGGAGAAGCGGTTTATGATGATACGCCAAAAGCAGTATTTTCCCATTATAAAGAGCTGGAAGCCATGGGTCTTGCAGCCCCTCAGATCACTTATATCATGCATGCCCTCAAAGAAAACGGTATGGATGTGGACGCGGACGCTACGACAGTGGAGGAAGCAAAAATCAGCATTTTACAGGCTTTAAACAGGGTACATTCACCCCTCCTGAAAAAGGAAAAGATAAAACAGACAGGAGGGATAAAAGCATGATCAGAGACATTACCATTGGACAGTATTATCCGGGGAATTCCGTGATCCACCGTCTGGATCCCAGGACAAAATTTGTCGGGACACTGGCTTTTGTCGTGTCGGTGTTTTTGTTTCATACCTTCCCGGGATATGCGGTAGCAACTGTTTTCCTGGCCGGGCTGATCGCGCTTTCCACGGTTCCTGTGAAGTTTATCTTCAAAGGCCTGAAAGCGATTTTTGTCCTGCTTCTGATTACGATTATATTTAATATTGTCCTGACACCGGGAGAGATTTTGTGGAAGTTTGGCTTTATCAAGATCACAAAAGAAGGACTGAAGCTTGCCGGGACCATGGCGATCCGCCTCGTTTACCTGGTCATCGGTTCTTCCATTATGACGCTGACCACCACACCAAACCAGCTTACAGATGGTCTGGAGCGGCTGTTAAGACCGCTGAATAAGATCCACGTTCCGGTGCATGAGATTGCGATGATGATGTCCATAGCCCTTCGTTTTATCCCGATTCTTCTGGAGGAAACGGACAAGATCATGAAGGCGCAGATCGCCAGAGGTGCCGATTTTGAGAACGGAAATCTGATCCAGAAGGCAAAAAATATGGTGCCTCTTCTGGTGCCGCTTTTTATCTCCGCATTCCGCCGTGCCAACGACCTTGCCATGGCAATGGAAGCGCGCTGTTATCACGGCGGTGACCAGCGTACCCAGATGAAACCGCTGCATTATGGCAGACTTGACTATATTGCATATGGTGTACTGGTGTTGTACCTGGCGATCGGAGTTGCATTCAGAGTGCTGGGAATATAGTCAGCAGCGAAACAGCATCATAAAAGATGCGAAAATTATATAAAAATAACACAAAAATGACACAAAAGGAGAGCCATCATGAAGAGAATCGGTCTGGTGGTAGCCTATGACGGCACCAACTACAGCGGCTGGCAGATTCAGCCAAACGGCGTTACCATTCAGGGGATTCTGAATGAGACTTTGTCAGACCTGCTGGGAGAAGAAATCGAAACCATCGGTGCCAGCCGTACGGATGCAGGCGTACATGCACTTGGAAATGTAGCGGTTTTTGATACCAATACCCGCATTCCGGGAGAAAAGATTTCGTATGCGCTGAATCAGCGCCTCCCCGAGGATATCCGGATACAGCTTTCCGAGGAGGTGGAACCGGATTTCCATCCACGTTACTGTGACAGTGAGAAAACCTATGAATACCGCATCCTGAATCGAAGATTTCCGGTTCCTACGGAGCGGTTGTATTCCTATTTTTATCACTATAAGCTGGATGTGGATAAGATGCGGGAAGCGACTTCCTATCTCATCGGACGCCACGATTTCGCCAGCTTCTGCGGGTCCGGAGCGCAGGTAAAGACCACCATACGTACCATTACTTCCATGGATGTATGGCGGGATGGGGATATGGTTACCATCCGGGTTTCCGGTACCGGATTTTTGTACAATATGGTCCGTATCATTTCCGGAACCCTGATCGAAATCGGAAACGGCCAGTATCCGCCGGAGCGCATGCAGACCATCCTGGATGCATGTGACCGGGAAGCGGCGGGACCTACTGCCCCGGCACACGGACTGACCCTGATGGGAATTGAGTTTTTTGACTGAGATTGGGAAATAACAGATTAATCTGTTGTGGAGCGGAGCTCCTCTGTTTTTTAATCGTTCATACGGTTATTTAAGAAGTTTTCGAGAGTTCAACCGTTCAAGTAAGATTTCTTTTACGGCTAAAATAGATATTATTAAGGTTTTAACCGTATAAATAAGGCTCCATTTACGGTTATTATAGATATTTTTGAATTTTTAACCGTATGGATGAGGCTGCTCATACAGTTATTATAGATATTTTTGAATTTTTAACCGTATGGATGAGGATATTCATACGGTTGTTATGGAAACTTTTAGATTTATAACCGTTTAGAAGAATATCCGGTGAAAGATCATGTGCTGAAAAACACAGATTTTCACGGGATATTCTTTTTTCTTTAATAGAGAGCTTAAAAATCGACATTAACCGACAGCACCGCTTTTTCAACAATACACCCGGTCTACCTGGATGACTGCAAAATATTGTCCTCCGGAAAGCTCCCGCACACCTTTTTTCAGGGTATTGGAGACCTCCACATCTGTCATCTTGCATTCGTACGGAACTGCCACATCAAAGATAAGATTCGTGTGAGTCGGCCCCTCCACCATGCGGAAATCATGGATATTCAGGCTGGAATCCAATGATTTTGCCAACTCTAATACACGATCATGAAGTCGGTTTACTTCCTCATTGTCCGTCACGATCGGATCCATATGTATGGTCGCAGCACAGTTCAGTTTTTGCTGCAGTTCATGTTCAATGTTATCGATTTCATCGTGAATCTCCAGCAGATTTCCGCTTGCTGAAACCTCTGCGTGCAGGGAGATCATCAGCCTTCCGGGGCCATAGTCGTGAACGATGAGATCGTGGATTCCATGGACAATGGGATGAGCCATGACAACTTCTTCAATATGATTTACCAGTTCCTTGTCCGGTGCCTGTCCAAGCAGCGGATCCATGGTATCTTTCATGGTGGTGATTCCTGTGTAGAAAATAAAGATACCCACCAGTACACCAAACCATCCGTCCAGGATCACACCTGTGAGCTGGCTGATAATTGTGGCTGCCAGTACAAGAGTAGTGGAAACCGTGTCACTTAAGCTGTCATTCGCGGTTGCACGCATCGCTGCGCTGTTGATTTTTTTACCGATGGAGCGGTTGTAAAAGCACATGTACAGCTTTACCAGAATAGAAGCAACCAGGATAGCGAGAATAACAGGACTGCTTTCAATGGCCTCCGGATGCAGGATTTTTCCCACAGAGGATTTGATCAGCTCAAAGCCCATGATCAGAATCGCCACAGAAACAAAAAGCCCGGAAATATATTCCATTCTCCCGTGCCCGAAGGGGTGCTCCGGATCCGGTTTCTGCCCGGAAAGCTTGAATCCGATCAGGGTGATGACCGAGGAACCGGCATCCGACAGGTTGTTAAAGGCATCTGCCGTAATGGCGATGGAACCACTCAGAGTTCCGGCCAGCCATTTCCCAATGAAAAGAAGAATATTCAGTCCGATGCCGGCCGCACCGCACAGCATTCCATATGCCTGACGGACAGTTGGCGACTGGTAATCATCATGGTTTTTAATAAAAATACGTGCTAATAATGATATCATGATTTTTCACCTCTCACTTACATATATGGGGTAAAAAGATACCAGACGGATTGTTTTGCACTTCGTGCTCCCACAATTCTGGTATCATTTACATTCCACTCATATTAGCACTTCTCGGGAAAAATTACCAGAAAAAGTTTAAAAATGTTACTGGCAGGTTGAGCCAATCCGGTGAGTATGATAAAATAAATGAAAATTGTAAAACAGGCAGTTTAAAGCAGCCTATGAAAGAACTGGGGAGAAAAGAGAATGAAAGAACGAAAAAATGATACCATTTTTATGGCTATCGTAACGTTATTCTGGTTTGCACAATATGTATATATTCCATACCAGACGACATACCTGACCGGCATTGGCGTGGCCAGCAGCGCCGTAGGAGGAATTGTGGGAGCTTACGGAATTACCCAGATGCTTCTGAGGCTTCCGGTGGGGCTGAGTGCTGACCGGGTGGGGAGACATAAGCTTTTTATCATGATGGGGGCTCTGGCGTCAGGGACAGCATCCCTCATCAGGGTTTTCCGGTGCAATGGAACCGGATTTCTGATTGCCAATTTATTTTCCGGACTGGCGTCAGCCATGTGGATTTCCTTTATGGTTTTCTATACAGGAAGATATTCGGGAAGAGAGCAGCAGGAAGCAACCGGTCGTATTGTGCTGTTTAATAACCTGGGAATCCTTTTTGGATTCATAGCCAGCACATTGCTCTATGGCAGGATTGGCATGGAGAAAATCTGCCTTTTAAGCGTGACCTCGGGCTGCCTGGCCTTTCTGCTTTCCCTGCTTTTAAAAGAAGAAAAACCTGTTGGCGGGCAGTGTACCGTTGGAGAATTACTGAGCGTATGCAAAGGAAAGCGGATTCTCGTATTTTCCCTGGTGGCGCTGATTCAGCAGGGAATACAGCTTACCACCACGATGTCCTTTACCAATCAGATTCTGAAAAACTGCGGTGCTACAGACGGAATCGTAGGGATTTCTTCTATTATATATATGATTTCCTCTGTCTTTTTTGCTGGCTGTGCATCGTCGGGAATCTGTGGAAAAAAGGGACCGCGTTTCTGGATTCCCACCGTACTTTTAGTCGTTGCAGCCTACTGCACGCTTGTGCCCGTTGCAGGAAGCATCCCATTGATCCTGCTCCTTCAGATTCTGCCTGGCATGTCCACTGGAATTCTTTTTTCTTATGCCACTTCAGAGGCAGTGCAGGGCGTACCGGCGGAGAAAAAATCCACAGCCATGGGATTTTTTCAGGCAGTCTATGCCATCGGTATGACCACGTTCCCAACCATTACCGGAAAGATTATCGGGGGATCCGGAATGTGGACCGGATATCTGGTGCTGGCGGCTGTCGCCGCGGCAGGAGCAGTTTTGGTCTTCTTCTGGTACCGGACTGAGGCGGAAAATATAAAAAAGTGAGCTAAAAACATGGAAATTACGGGAAAAAAGTAGTTGACAGGAGAAAACGAATATAATATAATTACTCAATGTGACGTAGTGCGAAGATACTTAAGCCAATAGCCCCGGCGACAGTATTTATCAGCGGTTTCGGACATTTCCGCGGTTCACAGCACTTTCGTTTCAAACCAATTATTTTCGCGGTTTCCGCGGTTTCAAAAACAATCGTTGATAAATAACAGGAGGTAAAACCATGCAGACTTATATGGCTAATCCAGATAAAATCGAAAGAAAATGGTATGTAGTTGACGCTGAAGGCTGTACACTGGGCCGTCTGGCATCTGGTGTGGCAAGTGTTTTAAGAGGAAAGAATAAACCACAGTTTACACCACACGTAGACACAGGCGATTATGTAATCGTTGTAAACGCAGACAAGATTAAAGTAACAGGTAAGAAATTAGATCAGAAAATCTACTACAATCACTCTGATTATGTAGGTGGAATGAAAGAAACTACTTTAAAAGAAATGATGGCTAAAAAACCGGAGAAGGTTATTGAGCTGGCAGTGAAAGGGATGCTTCCAAAAGGACCTTTAGGAAGAACCATGTACAAGAAACTTTTCGTTTATGCCGGACCTGAACACAAACACGAGGCTCAGAAACCGGAAGTTTTAACATTTTAATGAGGAGGTAGAAAACATTGGCTAGCGCAAAATTCTACGGAACAGGAAGAAGAAAAAAATCAGTAGCAAGAGTTTACCTGGTACCTGGAACCGGTAAAATCACCATCAATAAAAGAGATATCGATGAATATTTTGGATTAGA
>JALERH010000145.1 GCA_022764275.1 Blautia sp.
CAGGTTTTGAAAATATTACGGATGCCGCAAACATTGCCCTTGCAGGAGAGGATGTTCCGGTAGGACAGTATGCACGTGAAATTTTTACAAACCTGGATATCATGGATGCTGTAAAGGAAATGGAAATCAATGAGGGCAAAAACGTAACAGAAGTTCTCACCGCTGTTGCAGAAGGAAGCAACGAGGTCGGTGTGGTATATGCAACAGACGCTGCATCTGTGGCGGATCAGGTGGAAATCATCGCTGAGGCACCCGAAGGAAGCCTGGAGACACCGGTCCTTTATCCGGTAGGCCTCGTGGAGGATCAGGAAGCAACAGAGGACGATTCCAGGGCAGCAGAAATATTCCTGGAATACCTGCAGAGCGACGAAGCCCTGGAAGTATTTGAGGAGTATGGCTTTGCTCCCTATAAGGCAGAAGAGAAAGACTCATGATAGAATTTCTTTCCGAAATGAACTGGAGTCCCCTGTGGATTTCTTTGAAAACAGGGGTAGTGGCTACGATCATAGCATTCTTTCTGGGGATATTCTGTGCCAGAAAGATTATGAAATTAAAACCTGCAGCCAGAAGCATCCTGGATGGTATCCTGACGATGCCTCTGGTTTTGCCGCCTACAGTGGCAGGCTTTTTTCTGCTGCTGCTTTTCAGCCTGAAGCGTCCCTTTGGAAAATTCCTGATGGAGGCCTTCGATTTTAAGGTGGTTCAGACCTGGAAAGGCTGTATTATTGCAGCAGCAGTCATTGCATTTCCGCTCATGTACCGGAATGCGAGAGCTGCTTTTGAACAGGTGGATGTGAACCTGATCTATGCCGGCAGGACACTGGGAATGAGCGAGTGGAATATTTTCTGGAAGGTCATCATGCCTGCAGCCAGACCGGGAATCGCTTCCGGTACGGTTCTTGCTTTTGCACGTGCCATCGGAGAGTATGGAGCGACCTCCATGCTGGCAGGAAACATCCTGGGCAAGACGAGGACGGTTTCCGTGGCGATCGCTTCTGAGACGGCGGCAGGAAACTATGGCACAGCAGGCTTCTGGGTGGCGGTCATTCTGGTGATCTCTTTTGTGATCGTGACGCTTATCAACATTGTATCCGGCAGAGGAATGAAGCAGAGAAGGTGGATCTGATGGCAATCAGTGTAGATATTGAAAAAGATTTTAAAGGTTTTTCCCTTCGGGTCAGGCTTACGAGTACCTGTTCTTCCATGGGAATTCTGGGAGCCTCCGGAAGCGGAAAAAGTATCACCCTGCGGTGTATTGCCGGAATCGAAACGCCGGACCGGGGAAAAATTGTGGTGAATGGGAAAACTGTTTTTGATTCCTCACAGAAAATCAATGTAAAGCCCCAGGAACGGCATATCGGGTATCTGTTCCAGAATTATGCACTGTTTCCCACTATGAATGTAAAAGAAAACATCGGGTGTGGCTTCCGTGGAAAAAAGGCGGAAAAGGATGAAAAAATACAGGATTACATAAAACGTTACCATCTGGAAGGGCTGGAGGGACATTTGCCGTCCCAGCTTTCCGGAGGGCAGCAGCAGCGCGTTGCTCTGGCGAGGATGATGATCGGTGAGCCGGAGGTGATTTTGCTGGATGAGCCGTTTTCTGCTCTGGATGGTTATCTGAAGGATATTCTGCAGAGAGACATGCAGGAGTTTCTGCGGGAGTACAAGGGAGACATGATCATGGTCACCCACAGCCGGGATGAGGCGTTTAAATTCTGCGGACAGCTCATGCTTCTGAAAAACGGAAGCACGCTGACCTCCGGCGATACGCGGCAGATTTTTGAAAATCCGGGACTTCTGGAAGCAGCCCGTCTTACCGGATGCAAAAATTTTTCCTCTGTCTGTAAGATTGACGATTATCATGTGTATGCCGCAGACTGGGGAATCACACTGCGGACAGCACAGAAAGTGACAGAAGATTTTACATATGTGGGAATCCGGGGACACTGGCTGCAGCCATCCATGGTACAGATGGAAAATTCCATGTCGGTGGAAGTGACAGAGTATATTGAGACAACTTTTGAGCACCAGTATCTGGTGAGAAATCCTATGAAAGAAGGCAGCGCATGCCTTTGGTGGATGCGGCCCAGGACCGGGTTTGAAGAGGAGTCCCAAAAAGGGGTACCGCCTTATCTGATTCTGCCTCCGGAACAGCTTATGCTGCTCCGGGAGTAGAGTTATTTGCCTTTGGAATACTTAATATAGTTTACCACCATCATCGCCAGTTTGAAGGTCAGGGCATCCTCAAAGGTACGGATGTCCAGACCGAATTTCTTCTGGAGCTTTTCAAAGCGATAGACCAGAGTGTTGCGGTGTACGTAAAGCTGTCTGGAGGTCTCGGAAAGATTCAGGTTGTTTTCAAAAAATGTCCGTATGGTAGTAAACGTTTCTTCATCAATAGAATCCAGGGATTCCTCCTGGAAAAATTCATTGATAAACATCTCACAGATTTCTACCGGAAGCTGATAGATCAGCCTTCCGATTCCAAGACGGTTATAACCGAATACATTTTTTTCCGCATAAAAAATCTTACCCACTTCAAGAGCTGTCCGGGCTTCTTTATAGGCATTGGCAAGCTGTTTGATATCATCCGCGATATTGCTGTAGGATACCCATGCGGAGGTCATGGCTTCCGTATTCAGCATATCCACCAGCATATGGGCGATTCCCCGGATCTCCGTATAGGATTCCGTGGGCTGAAGCTCACGCACAATGATGATTCCGGAATCATCGATGGCAGTGATAAAGTCCTTCGTTCTGGCAGAGAAGATATTGCGGATGGTAGCCAGAGCCGTTTCGTCCCTGCTCTGTTTCGTCTCCACCAGAAAGACGGCTCTTCGCACAGATGTGGCGATATGAAGTTTTTTTGCACGGTTAAAAGCATCGACCTCGTTGTATTGATCCAGCAGAAGATTCTGCATGAATACATTTTTATCGCTTTTTTCCGCATAAGAAGCGACAATGTTTTTAATCTGGCATACCGCGAGCTCCCCGATGGTGGAGACGGCTTCTCCATTTCCCCATACAATAAGGATATACAAAAGTTCCTGGCTTTCCTGAACCTTATAAAGCCAGCATCCGATGTTTGACATACAAAGAGCAGGGCTTTCTTTAAATGCTGTGATTTTGGAAGCGGAAGGAAGCTTTCGGTCGCAGGTACAAAGATAAACGGTGTCGTCCGGATTCATCAGGCAGAAATCAAGGTGACTGATATTTTTCCAGTCCTCCAGGAATTTCATCAGTGTTTGCGATATCTTCATCCTATGTGTCCTTTCGTATTTTAATGTAGTTATTATATCATAAAAGCCCGGGGAATAAATCCCCCGGGCACGTATAAATTTTCAATATTAGTTGCAGATCACAAGCTCTGTCTCTTTGTCGAAGAAGTGAGATTTTTCCATATCGAAAGCAAATTTGATGGTATCACCGGTCTTGGAAGTTGTACGTGGGTCAACACGTGCGGTAACCTGAGTTCCGTTTACATCGAAGTACAGGAATACTTCGGCACCAAGAAGCTCGTAAACCTTAACGGTGGAAGTCATCGGAGCGCTTGGAGAAGCCTCGATGAACATCTGGGAGTCATGGATGTCTTCAGGACGAATACCCAAAACAACGGTCTTTCCGATATAGCCGCCTTCTTTAAGAACTTTTCCTTTTGCTGCCGGAACAAGGATGTCGTACTGGCCAACAGTTGCGATCACATCGTTGCCCTTCTGGGAAATCTGTGCATCCAGGAAGTTCATCTGCGGAGATCCCATGAATCCTGCTACGAACAGGTTGCCTGGTTTCTCATACAGGTTCTGAGGTGTATCAACCTGCTGAACAACACCGTCTTTCATAACAACGATTCTGGTACCAAGGGTCATAGCCTCTGTCTGGTCATGTGTTACGTAGATGATGGTTGCGCCCAGTCTCTGGTGAATCTTGGAAATCTCGATACGCATCTGTACACGAAGTTTTGCATCCAGGTTGGACAGCGGCTCATCCATAAGGAATACCTTAGGATTACGTACGATAGCACGTCCCATAGCAACACGCTGTCTCTGACCACCGGAAAGAGCCTTCGGTTTACGATCAAGAAGTTTCTCCAGATCAAGGATTCTTGCAGCTTCTTTTACTGCTTTGTCAATTTCATCTTTCGGAACTTTACGAAGCTTAAGACCGAAAGCCATGTTATCATATACGGTCATATGAGGATACAGAGCATAGTTCTGGAATACCATTGCGATATCACGATCCTTCGGCTCAACATCGTTCATAACCTTATCACCGATCTTTAAAGTACCGCTGCTGATCTCCTCAAGACCTGCAACCATACGAAGGGTAGTGGATTTTCCACATCCGGATGGTCCTACGAAAATGATGAATTCCTTATCTTTAATTTCAAGATTAAAATCCTTTACAGCCTGGAAGCCGTTTGGATATGTTTTGTTAATGTGCTGTAATGATAAACTTGCCATGATTTTTCCTCCAATTTTTCATTGCTGATTCTTTTTAATTACTGATTCGTCGTTTCCGATGCTTTTCTCATCTATTGGTAGTATAGCGAAAACAATAGAAAAGGGCTAGAGAAGAATCGTACAAAGTTTTCAGAGGTTTCTTGTCAATCTGACGAAAAAGCCCGGGGAGCGTTTTCGTCAATCTGTCAAAGTGTCACGGCGCTCATTGAGAAACATACCCTGAAGAGGCTTTGCATGAAATTGTTTCACAAACCAGCCGCATTTGCATAAAAACAGATAATAGATATTCAGTCCTGTACCATGCATGGTTTCGTAGTTTCCCTGCCCCTTGGACAGGATGACATCGGCCTGTTCCAACAGATTACGTGCCTCCTGGCTGATACCGGGAAACCAGGTGCCGGGGACATTGCTTCCGTTTCCTACAACTTTCACAGACTCTGTCAGGCCGCACATACGCGCATCCTCCAGAGTGGCGTCGTTGGTGACCGGAAATCCTCTTACCAGGACCGTAATCTGAACATCCGGGAAACGCTTTTTCAGGATTTCAATGGCAATCTTGTCCAGTACGATCTCGCCGCAGTTATCGGTAACGTATACAAGGGAAGACGCATTTTCCATATCTGCGCAAAAGCATGCGTATTCCTTTTTGTCCAGAACATCCTGCTTTCCTTCTTCCATGAGAGAAAGAAGCTGTTCTTTGCTGACATCCGGCATGGCGGAAAAATCAATGTAGTTTCCCACCCGGGCATAGACAAGGGCTGCTTCAAGCGGGTCTGGTGCTGCATTGATATGAGCGCGCAGCTCGTCCTCCAGCTCCAGCATCAGGGAGTTAAAGTCTTTTTTGATCTCTGTGAAATCTTTCGCCGGAATCCCCCAGAATTCAGTGAAAAACCTGGAGTTTTCCGCTGAAATGCTGGGTGCGCAGTCATCCGGGCCGGCATCCACATAACGGCGGAGGATTTCCTTCATATAAGCGACCTTTTTGTTTTCATCGTCAAACTGACGGATTTTCTCCTCCTGCTTTTTGATCTGGCAAAGCATACAGTATGAATTCAGCTGCATAGGTTTTCTCCTTCGTTGATATTCCAACAATTATAATGCAAAAGAGAAATGGTTGCAAGGAGAGAATATGCGTGATTGGGAAGTATAAAAAATAATACGGAAGACCCATCGCTTTATTTTTCACCAAAAGATTTATGCCTCATATATTATATATCAGTTAAAAAATAAGGAGGCTGTATTATTATGAAAAAAGGGAAAAAGCTGACAGCAGGTATCCTGGCAGTCCTGCTGGCTGTTACGATGGTGCCGGCAGGAATCTGTGCAGAAGAAAAGGAAGAAGAGAAATTAACAAAGGTTACCTTAAACGAAGTGGCGCATTCCATTTTTTACGCTCCGCAGTACGTGGCGATTGAGAATGGATATTTTGCGGAGGAAGGACTTGATCTCACGCTTGTAACTGGATTTGGGGCAGACAAAACCATGACCGCAGTTCTCTCCGGAGAGGCAGACATCGGCTTTATGGGTGCGGAAGCTTCCATTTACGCTTATCAGGAGGGCGCAAATGATCCTGTGGTAAATTTCGCCCAGCTTACTCAGCGTGCCGGAAATTTCCTGGTGGCGCGGGAAGAAATGCCCTCCTTTACCTGGGAAAATCTGAAAGGCAGTACTGTTCTTGGAGGGCGGAAGGGCGGTATGCCGGAGATGGTATTTGAGTATATTCTCAAACAAAACGGCATTGACCCGGCAAAGGATCTGGAAATCGACCAGAGCATTGATTTTGGCTCCACAGCAGCGGCATTTTCAAGCGGTTTGGGAGATTTCAGCGTGGAATTTGAGCCTTCAGCCACTGCACTGGAAAAGGAAGGAGCCGGATACGTGGTGGCGTCTCTGGGCGTGGATTCCGGATATGTGCCGTATACCTCTTACAGTGCGAAAACCAGTTTCATGGAAGAAAATCCGGAGATCATACAGAAGTTTACCAATGCGCTTCAGAAGGGAATGGATTATGTGCAGACCCATACCCCGGAGGAGATTGCGGCTGTGATCGAGCCACAGTTTGCGGAAACAGATCTGGAGACCATTACTACCATTGTAAAACGTTATTATGAGCAGGATACCTGGAAGGAAAATCTGATTTTTGAAAAAGACAGCTTTGACTTGCTTCAGGACATCCTGGAAAGTGCCGGGGAACTGGAAGCCCGCGTGGAATATAAAAACCTTGTGACGACGGAATATGCGGCAGAAGCTGCAAAAAACATGTAGGAAGATAGGAAAACCATATTGATTTTTGAAATAAAAATAGGTAAGATAAAATTAAAATTATTTTGACGGGGCACAATATCAGGGAAGAAACCCCGAATCTTCTCAAAGTGGGGGGAAGGTGGCAGTGTGAAAAACAGAAGAGAATCAGGAATTCGGCTGGTCGTGATACTGCTGACGGCATTATTGATACTTGGAGCGACGATTCGGTGCTTCAACAGGACAAAAACGGGTCTGGAAGAGGAAATCCAGAATACACTCCGGGATGTGGCGCAGCAGAATGTTATGGCTGTCCAGAATGAGATAAAAGGAAAGTACAATCTTCTTGTGAGCATAGCAGAAGAGCTGCGTGACTATTCCGGCAAAAAAGAAGACATTCTCAGCAACTGGAAAGCAGTTACGGGTGTTTATCATCTGAAACGTCTTGGTTATGCTAATGCGGACGGTACTGTGCATACAACGGATGGTTTTGAGGGAAACTTGTCTTTCCGGGATTTCTTTAAAATGGGAATGAACGGAGAGGTGGAAATTACGGACGCCCTGACAGATACCCTGGGAATACCGGAAAAAATCAATGTATTCAGTGTTCCTGTGTATGAAAGGAATAATAAGGATGTGCAGGGCGTCCTGTTTGCCACTTACCGGACAGCAAAGTTTAGGGACAGTCTGGATATTACCTTTTTTGAAAATCAGGGATACAGCTGTATTGTGAAAAAAGATGGAGCCGTGATCCTGGACGCTTCCAATTCTCCATTGGAAGGTGCGGAAAACATATTTGATACCATGATGGAAGCTGACGAAAAGAACCGCAATACGGCGGACAATATGCTCCATGACATGCGTACCGGCGGAACCGGTGAGGGAAGCTGCCTGCTTGATGGGGAAGAACAGTATTTTTATTATACACCGCTGAATGTGGTGGAGGGAAACGTGGAATGGTATATGCTGACTGTGGTTCCTTCCAGCGTTTTAACAGAACGTATCCGCCCGATTCTGACAGATGTGGGCCGATTCCTGGCTGTCCTCATTGTTGGGGTAGATCTGATGGTTTTCTTTTATCTGTATTCCTATAGAAAACAAAAACAGGAACTGGTACGGCTGGCATATGTGGATAACCTGACCCAGGGAGATAATTTTGCATGTTTTTGTAAAAAGATGGAGGCACGCGACGCGAAACAGGGGTTTATGGTGGCGTTGGGCATACGGGATTTTGGCTTCATCAATGACACCTGTGGATTGAAAAAAGGAGACGAAATTCTCAAAGCCATGTGGGAAATCCTGCAGAAAAATATCCAAAGCGGGGAACTATCTGCCAGAATCGGCGGTGATGATTTTATCCTGTTTGTCCCGGGAGAAAGGGAAGAAAGAATCCTTGAAAAAGTTCACCAGCTGGATGAAAAAATTCGTCTTCTGGCTTATCAGCTGTCTGTTCCGGCAATCGTCCCGTATTTCGGAATCTATCGTATTCAGGGAAAAGATACAGCGGAAAAGGCGTATGGTTTTGCAAGTCTGGCACGGCATCTTGTAAAGGAACGGCAGGATGAATCCTATGCTTTTTATAACGAAGAAGAGAGAAAACGTCTTGTGGAAGATCACAGAATGGAAAGTGAGTTTGACGATTCCATTGAACACAGGCGCTTTGAAGTATGGTATCAGCCCAAATGTACCATGAACAACAGGGTCGTGGGATCGGAAGCCCTTGTTCGCTGGAGAGACAAAGATGGTGCGTTGGTGCCGCCCTTCCGGTTTATTCCGCTCTTTGAGAAAAACGGCATGATTTCCAGACTGGATGAGTATGTGTTTGAGGCTGTGTGCATGCAGCAAAAAGCATGGAAGGACGAGGGAAAACAGCTTCTTCCTATTTCCGTGAACATTTCACGTGTAAGCCTGTATTATCCTGATGTAGTGGAAAAATATCAGAAAATAGTCCAAAAATACGGACTGGATCCCGATATGGTCCAGCTGGAGATTACGGAAAGTGCGCTGATTGGTAACGATGGAATTACCAGTCTGGTGAAAAGCTTTCATAAGGCAGGATTCAAGCTTTTGCTGGATGATTTTGGCACGGGTAATTCCTCTTTGTCATCCCTGAACATGATGTGCTTCGATACACTGAAAATCGATAAGAGCTTTGTGGACCACGTGGGAGAGGAAAAAGGAGAGACTCTTCTTTCCTATATTGTGAATCTTGCCCGGAATTTTGGCATGAGCATTACGGCAGAAGGCGTGGAGACAGAAGCGCAGGCTGAATTTCTGGACAAACTTCACTGCGATGATATTCAGGGCTATTATTTTTCAAAACCACTTCCATGTCAGGAGTATGAGGAGTATGTAAAAAAAGCGTCTGCCCTGGAAATAAATGCTTAAATGTGAATATTCTGTGAAATCAGAATACATCCGTTGACAATATTGTAAACGGGTGTTATATTACGAGTAGAACAAGAAGACGAAGTCCCCGGGAGAAATTCCGGGGACATTTTGAGATTATCTGTAACTGTTTTATATATCAGCAAGGATGAATCTTATAGAAATATATAGGAAGAATGAATAGTCGGAAGGTGACAGATATGGAATCAAAGAGAGATTATTATGAGGTTCTGGGAATTGACCGGAATGCAGACAGCAATGCGATAAAGAAAGCCTACCGGAAGCTTGCCAAGAAGTACCATCCGGATTCCAATGATGGAAATTCCGCAGCAGAGCAGAAATTTAAGGAAATTACAGAGGCTTATACTGTTTTAAGTGATCCTGAAAAAAGAAAAATGTATGACCAGTTCGGGCATGCAGCCTTTGACGGCGGCGCCGGTGCATCCGGCGGGAATGGTTACAGCCAGGGAGGTTTTTATCAGGGATATGGAAATCCGGGCGGAGGTTATCAGGAATTTCACTTTGAGGGCGGCGATATGGACGACATCCTGAAGCAGTTCTTCGGAGGAGGATTTGGCCAGGGAAGTGCCGGCAGGAGCAGTACAGGAGACAGATATTCGGGCAGAAGCACCGGCAGCAGCGGATTTTACGGAAACGATTTCTTCGGAGGCGGCTTTGGAGGCGGGAATTTCCGTACAAAAGGAGAGGATTTGCGCGCAGAGGTGTCCGTCAGCTTTGACGAGGCGGCCTTTGGATGCGATAAGCTTATGAATCTGTCCGGTTCGGACGGAAAGGCTCAGACGATCAAGGTCCACATTCCTGCAGGAATTGAGGAAGGAAAGACAATCCGTCTGCGTGGAAAAGGAAATCCGGGCATGGGAGGCGGAGAGCCGGGAGACCTGCTGCTGCAGATTCATGTAGGCAGTAAGCCAGGATATGAGAGAAAGGGCATGGACGTTTATACGACTGTCAATGTACCTTTTGTCACAGCGGTACTGGGCGGCGAGACCATGGTACAGACTCTTTACGGAAATGTGATATGCAAAATCCGGGAGGGCACCCAGTCCGGCACCAAAATCCGCCTGAAAGGAAAAGGAATTCAGGCAATGAATAATCCTGGTGTACGGGGCGATCAGTATGTGACAATACAGATTCAGGTTCCAAGAGATTTAAGCGAGGAGTCTAAGAGGAAGCTGCGGGAATTTGACTATTCAGCACGGCACATGGAAAAAGCAACACATTTCTAAAAACTTTGATATTGCTTTCCTGGTTTTTCTGTGACATTATAGAATACAGAAATAAAATACGCATTTTGTCTGCCTTTGGGAGAATGAGAGTGGAAAAGACCCTGACGGATTAAAATGCAGCCGGGAGGATGAAATGATAAATAAACGAGAGTGCGGTGTGCTGCTTCCTATCAGCAGCCTGCCGTCAAAATACGGAATCGGATGCTTCTCAAAAAGCGCTTACGACTTTGTAGACCAGCTTAAGGCTGCCGGACAGGGATGCTGGCAGATTCTTCCCCTTGGACCGACAAGTTACGGAGATTCTCCTTATCAGTCCTTTTCTACTTTTGCGGGAAATCCTTATTTTATCAGTCTGGAGGATCTCATTGAGGAAGGCGTCCTGACAGAGGAAGAATGCGATGCTGTGGACTTCGGGGAAAGAGAAGACGACATCGATTATGAAAAGATTTACAAGGGACGATATAAGCTTTTGCGTAAAGCTTATGAGAGAAGCAATATCGCTGAGAATCCGGATTTTGTAAAGTTCCAGCGGGAGCAGGCGTACTGGCTGAAGGACTATGCCCTTTTTATGGCAGTGAAGGATCGGTTTGAGGGAGCTCCGTGGAGTGAATGGGCTGAAGATATTCGCCTTCGCTGGCAGAATGCTCTGGATTATTACAGAAGAGAACTCTATTTTGAGATCGAATTCCAGGAATATATGCAGTTCAAATTCTATGAGCAGTGGGCAAAATTAAAAGCCTATGCCAACAGCAAGGGAATCCGTATTATCGGAGATATCCCGATTTATGTAGCTATGGACAGCGCGGATGCATGGGCAAGCCCATGGCTCTTTAAGTTGGATGAAAACAATCAGCCGACACAGGTGGCAGGCTGCCCGCCGGATGGATTTTCCGCGACCGGACAGCTCTGGGGCAATCCGCTGTATAATTGGGAAGTACATAGAAACTCAGGTTTTGACTGGTGGGTAAAACGAATCGCACACTGCTTTTCCATGTATGACATCGTGCGCATTGACCACTTCCGTGGTTTCGATGAATATTATGCCATTCCTTTTGGAGACAAAACAGCGGAAAGAGGCTGGTGGGAAAAGGGACCGGGTATGGATCTGTTCCGTACGATTTCTCATCGCCTGGGCAGCAAGGATATCATCGCAGAGGATCTTGGCTTCATGACAGATACTGTAAGGCGCCTGGTAGAAGAAAGCGGATACCCGAACATGAAGGTTATTGAATTTGCTTTTGATGAGAGAGATACGGGAAATGCCAGCGATTATCTTCCGCACAATTATCCCCGTAACTGTGTGGTTTACACAGGTACGCATGACAATGAGACTTTGCTGGGATGGTTTGGCGATATCACCCCGGAGGAGAGAAAGATGGTAAGAGATTACATCGGCAATTTCCATGACGACGAGGTGGGAATCTGCAGGGCGCTTGTCCGTCTGGTTATGGGAAGCGTTGCAAATCTGTGCATCATCCCGATTCAGGATTATCTCGTGCTTGATAATTCCGCACGTATCAACCAGCCGTCCACTCTGGGCAAAAACTGGAAGTGGCGTCTGAAAGAAGGTCAGTTCACAGAAGAACTTCAGGAGGAAATGCTCACTCTGGCTACCAGATACGGCCGGAGAAACTGGTAGGGAATCGGCAGGGTGAGCCGGGAAAACCGACAGGGATTGTGTCGGGAAGGTTAAGGATTAATTGGAGGGCGGCGTATTGTCGAATCGCACGAAACAGGATCTGGAGGCTTCGCTGAAGAAATTTCTGCTTCAGAAGCCTCTGGATAAAATTACAATAAACGACCTGACAACAGACTGCGGCATCAGCCGTATGGCGTTTTATTACCACTTCAAGGATATTTATGATCTCACGGAATGGGTATGCCTGGAGGATGCATCCAGGGCTCTTCAGGGAAAGAAAAACTATGAAAGTTGGCAGGAAGGGCTGTCTCAGATTTTCGAGGCGGTCCTGGAAAACAAGCCTTTCATTATGAACGTATATCATTCTGTCAGCAGGGAGCAGATTGAAAATTATCTTTTCAGGCTTACGTACGATCTGATTGCCGGTGTAGTGGAAGAAAAATCTGCCGGGCTTGCCATCAGCGAAAAAGACAAGGCGTTTATTGCCAATTTTTATAAATACGGTTTTGTGGGGGTCATGCTGGACTGGATTAAGCAGGGCATGAAAGCTGACTATGAAGAAATTGTAGAGAAAATGAGCATCACCTTAAAAGGAAATGTCACAAATTCCATTCATAATTTTTTATCAAATAAGGAGGAATGATAAGTTTTTTATCATTGCCTCCTTTTTGTAAATTGAAACCGGGAAATAATATGCGTATGATAAGGACAAATCAAAAGAACAAACCGATTTTGAAAGATTATGACTGGAAAGGTGGTTATTGATATGGCAAAAAGAGGAAAAAAACTTGGCGTTGCATCTGTGATCGTGGCTGGAGCAGGAGCTGCTGCACTGATGGCAAAAAAGTCAAAGGAAAATGAGAAAAACGAGAAAAAAACAACGATGGTGAATCCTGATTACCGGAATACGGAGCGGGGCAAGAACGCCAAAAACAGCAAAGGGATCTATTACAGCAATGGAAATTATGAGGCATTTGCAAGACCGGAAAAACCGGAAGGCGTAGATGAAAAAAACGCCTACATCGTGGGCAGCGGACTGGCATCGCTGGCAGCAGCCTGCTTCCTGGTAAGAGACGGACAGATGCCTGGTTCTCACATTCACATCCTGGAAGCTATGGATATTGCAGGGGGAGCGTGTGACGGGATTTTCGACCCCACCCGTGGATATGTGATGCGCGGTGGGCGTGAGATGGAAAATCATTTTGAATGCCTGTGGGATCTGTTCCGGAGCATTCCGTCCACAGAGAATCCGGATGCTTCCGTGCTGGATGAATTCTACTGGCTGAACAAACATGACCCCAACTATTCTCTTTGCAGAGCAACGGTTGACAGAGGAAAAGATGCACATACGGACGGAAAATTCAACCTGAGCCAGAAAGGCTGCATGGAAATCATGAAGCTGTTCATGACAAAGGATGAGGACCTGTATGACAAGACAATTGAAGATGTATTTGACGAAGAGGTATTTGGTTCTACCTTCTGGCTGTACTGGAGAACCATGTTTGCCTTTGAAAACTGGCACAGTGCGCTGGAAATGAAGCTGTATTTTCAGAGATTTATTCATCATATCGCAGGACTTCCGGATTTCAGCGCGTTAAAATTCACGAAATATAACCAGTACGAATCCCTGATCCTTCCGATGCAGAAATACCTGGAAGCAGCCGGAGTGGATTTTCAGTTTAGCACAGAAGTAACGAATGTTGTTTTCGAATTCAAAGACAATAAAAAGATTGCGACAGCCATTGAATGTAAGGTAAAAGGCGTGGAAAAAGGAATCCTGCTCACCGAAAACGACCTTGTGTTTGTAACAAATGGAAGCTGTACAGAAGGAACGATTTACGGAGACCAGAACCATGCGCCAAACGGGGATGCAGAGGTTCGGACAAGCGGATGCTGGAGCCTGTGGAAAAATATTGCCAAACAGGATGCATCCTTCGGCCATCCGGAAAAATTCTGCTCCGATATTTCCAAAACAAACTGGGAATCCGCGACCATCACAACTTTGGATGATAAGATTATTCCTTATATCACAAATATCTGTAAACGTGACCCGAAGAGCGGAAGAGTTGTCACGGGCGGTATCGTAAGCTGTATGGATTCCAAATGGCTGATGAGCTGGACCATCAACCGCCAGGGCCAGTTTAAGGAACAGGATAAAGATAAGGTCTGCGTATGGGTATACGGCCTGTTTACAGACGTACCGGGTGATTATGTGAAGAAGCCTATGAAAGACTGTACCGGAAAAGAAATTACAGAAGAGTGGCTGTACCACATCGGTGTTCCGGTGGAGCAGATTCCGAAGCTGGCAGAAAAGAGCGCTGTATGCGTACCGACCATGATGCCGTATATAACCGCATTTTTCATGCCAAGAACAAAGGGCGACCGCCCGGATGTTATTCCGGATGGGTGCGTGAACTTCGCATTCCTGGGACAGTTCGCCGATACCCCGAGAGATACGGTATTTACCACAGAGTATTCCGTCAGAACCGCAATGGAAGCTGTTTATGGTCTTCTTGGAGTGGACAGAGGCGTCCCGGAAGTATGGGGCAGTGTCTATGACATCCGCGAGCTCCTGGACAGCACCGTGAAGCTGATGGATGGAAAATCACCGCTGGAAATCGAGCTGCCGGGTCCGCTGAACGCGTTGAAAAAGCCGCTGCTCCATGTGATCAAAGGAACCGTTGTGGAGAAACTCCTGCGGGATCATGACGTTTTAAAAGATGGTATGATGTAAAATAAAATGATATTTTGACTTGGCCGGGAAGCATGTTGTTACTGTGTTTCCCGGCCTATTCGTTAAATAAAATACATTAGCCGATAGATTTCTGTCGATAAAAAACTCTTGATTTTTCTGCTCAAAATGCTATACTAAACACATGCAGATATAGTTCATTGGTAGAACATCAGCTTCCCAAGCTGAGGAGGCGGGTTCGATTCCCGTTATCTGCTTTTTTTATGCCTGAATTTACTGGGGTTCGGGACTCTGAAGCCTGCTGCCAGATGTGCTATCTTATAGATAAGGAACAACCGCCCACAAAGTGGTTAGCCTCGTATGTAAATGATAAGCCTACCTAGACGGCCAAGTACAAGGTAGGCTTATTTATTTTCGCTTGTTCTTCCTATTTATATAAGCAAGCAGCGCTACTATGAATGTAGCATAAAGATACCCGGCAAGTATATGAATGTCAGCAATGCTAAAATGAACATTCCGAAAAAAATTAAGCCTTTGAAATAACTACCCATGGTTATTTTACTGACTATAGTCAATAATAAAACTATACATTATTCTTTATGAGAAAAGGAAGGAGGCCATGACTTTTGATTGTATATACGCCGTTCTGGGAAACACTGAAATCTTCCAGTGAATCAACTTATACGATGATAAACAAGCATCATATTTCCAGTGCTACGCTTGATAAGTTACGCAAGAACAAGCCAGTTAATACTACCACACTCAACGACCTCTGCCGGATTTTGAACTGTCAGATACAGGAT
>JALERH010000109.1 GCA_022764275.1 Blautia sp.
ACCAGGCACAGGAGTACATAAAATCTGGAAAAAATACTTTTCTTCTGTTTCATCTCATGCCCTCCTATTCATCCTGTTTGTCCATCTGCTTCATCAGGCCCATGAAGATCAGGATGATCGCAGCCAGAATCAGGGAAATCGCACTTCCGAAGTTCCAGTCACCTACAGAGATAAACTGGGATTCGATCAGGTTACCGATGAGCATATACTGTCCGCCTCCCAGAAGCTTCGGGATGACGAAGGAGGAAATGGAAAGCAAAAATACCATCATGATTCCATTTACCACACCCGGAATGGACAGCTTCCAGGTGACTCTCCAGAAGGTCTGGAAACGGTTCGCTCCCAGGTCGTAAGCCGCTTCTATGAGAGATTTGTCCATCTTGTTTAAGGACGTATGGATAGGAATGATCATAAAGGGCATAAAGTTACAGATCAGGCCTACCATAACGGAAAAGTCCGTGTACATCATGGTCACCGGCGAAATTCCCAGAAGGGACAAAAGGTGATTGATGATGCCGTTGTCTGCCAGAAGGTTCATCCAGGCATACGTACGGAGAAGCATATTGATCCACATGGGAATGGTTACCAGAAGGATCAGGGTATTCTGGACTTTTTCCGAACATTTTGCAATGATAAATGCCAGCGGGTATCCCAAAAGCAGACAGATTGCAGTGGTCAGGATGCCCAGCCGGAAGGATTTCAAAATCACATTCAGATACGTCGTTTCGAGGAATTTTGCAAAATTCCCCCAGGTAAAGGAAAAGGTGAGAACCTCATTTCCTTCTGTTGTAAAAGCATACAGGACAATCAGGATCAGTGGGATGACAAGGATTACGACTGCCCAGATGAAATACGGGATGATCAGGCGCTTAAACTGTTTCATCAGTATGCTCCCATTTTACACATAACGTGAATGTCTTCCGGTCCGAATTTCAGTCCTACTTCGCGTCCCACTTCCGCGTAATCTGTAGTCTGAACCTTATAGGTCCTTCGTTCTGTCTCAATCAGGATTTCATAATGAACTCCCTTAAAGGTAATGTTGCGCACCACGCCTTTTATCTTGGCATCTGCCGGGTCTACGATATCCAGATCCTCCGGACGGAGCACTACCTCGATTTCTTCCATATCTTCGAAGCCTTTGTCCACGCATTCAAACCGGAATCCATCGAATTCCACCAGGTAATCTTCTATCATCACACCCTCGATAATGTTGGATTCTCCGATAAAGCCTGCTACAAACCGGTTTTCCGGCTCGTTGTAGATATCCGTCGGGGTGCCGATCTGCTGGATTTCTCCGTTGTTCATCACGACTACGGTATCCGACATGGACAGAGCTTCCTCCTGGTCATGTGTGACATAAATGAAGGTGATTCCCACCTCCTGCTGGATTTTCTTCAGCTCGATCTGCATCTGCTTGCGGATCTTTGCATCCAGAGCGCCCAGCGGCTCATCCAGAAGCAGTACCTTCGGCTCATTTACCAGGGCGCGGGCGATAGCCACACGCTGCTGCTGTCCGCCGGACAACAGTGTGACGTCTCTTTTTTCAAAGCCTTCCAGGCCTACCATTTTCAGCATTCTTGCCACCTTCTGGGCAATGACGGTCTTGTCCATCTTTTTCAGGCTCAGACCAAATCCGATGTTTTCCGCCACATTCAGATGGGGAAAAAGGGCATATTTCTGGAAAACCGTGTTGACCTCTCTTTTATAGGGAGGAAGCTTGGAAATTTCAATTCCGTTAAACAGTACTTCACCGCCGCTCGGCTCCTCAAAGCCTGCGATGATACGAAGCGTCGTGGTTTTGCCGCATCCGCTGGGACCTAAAAGAGTCAGGAACTCATTTTCGTAAATGTCCAGGTTGATACCGCGCAGAACCTGCTGGTCATCGAAGTTCTTCGTCAGATTTTTCAGCTCGATCAGTTTATTCATACTCTTTTCTCTCTCCTCGTGCTACTGCCCGTTTCCCGGGCTTTATGATATTTTTCCGGTCTGGTTACGACGAGCCGTTTTCCGCTTTTTCCCCATCAGGAAATACACAAGCAGAACCAGGATCGTAACCGCCAGCATTATGGTACAAAGGGCGTTGATCTCCGGCGTGACACCGGTTTTGATCTGGGTGTACACCTTGATCGGCAGGGTGGACAGCCGCGGCCCGTTAATAAAGATACTGATCACCACGTCATCCATGGACATGGCAAAGGCAAGAAGGGAGCCGGACAGCACAGCCGGCATGATAAGCGGCAGGGTGATGTCCCAAAACGCACGAAAGGACGTAGCGCCCAGATCTCTGGCTGCTTCCTCCAGTGCCGGGTCCATGCCTACCAGACGTGCTTTTACCTCCATCAGAATATAGGGGACGCAGAAAACCGTATGGCCGATCAAAAGCGTCAGCATTCCGAATGGCAGATTCAGCATGTAGAAAAATGCCATCAGGACCATACCGAGTATGATTTCCGGAATCATCAGCGGCAGAATGGAAATGTATTCCATCGCCCCTTTTGTCTTCCAATGGATGCGGGAAAGTCCCACAGCGCCCAAAGTTCCGATAATGGCGGACACCAGACAGCTTAAAACTGCCAGGATCAGACTGTTTCCCAATGCTTCCATCATGGCGCCATTGTGGAAAAGCTGGTCATACCATTTCAGGGAAAATCCCGAAAATTTCACCGGAAGCTTTGATTCGTTAAAGGAAAATACGATCACCACACCAATCGGCAGGTACATCAGGAAAAAAATCAGTCCCATATAAAAATTTGCAAATTTTGAATTCTTTTTCATCCGATTCCCTCCAGTTCTCTGGCATTTGTCACCTTACGGTAAAAGGCGATCATAATCGTGGTCAGAACCATCAGCACCACGGCAAGGGCAGCGGCGAAGGGCCAGTTGTTTCCTCTTGTCATCTGTTCCTGAATAAGGCTTCCCACCAGGACGATCTTGTTTCCGCCCAGGATATCTGCGATAAAGAACAGTCCCATGGACGGAATAAAGGTCAGAATGACACCGGACAGAAGTCCCGGCAGGGTCAGTTTAAAGCTCACGCTCCAGAATGCCTGCGCTTTTGTGGCGCCCAGATCCCGGGCAGCCTCCACCAGAGACCAGTCGAGCTTCTCCGCACTGGAATACACGGAGAGCACCATAAAAGGAAGAAGCACATACACCATGCCTACCACGATAGCAGGATAGCTGTACAGCAGTTTTAACGGTTTGTCGATTATGCCAAGCTTTTCCAGAACAAAATTCAGGATTCCTTTTTTCTGGAGAATGATGATCCATCCGTAAAGGCGGATCAGGGAGTTCACCCAGAAAGGAAGCATGAGCAGAAGCATGGCTTTTTTTCTGCCGCCTTCCTGCATCTTTGCCATAAAATAGCCAAACGGATACCCGATAAACCCGATGAGCAGGGTGCTGGTGAGTGCCAGCTTGAAGGACTGCACAAAGGTGTTAAAGTACACGGGCTCCAGAATCTTTTCGTAATTGTCCAGAGTAAAAATCCACTCCACTCCGTGTACCTCGCCAGGTGTGGCAAAGCTGAGCGCCACCATATAGATCAGCGGACAGGCGACAAAGATCAGGGTAAACAGGTACAGCGGCACGATCATCCATATGGAATGGGATTTCCGGCGGCGCGGCTTTCCCGCGCGCGTCAGCCTACTCATTTTTTGCCTCCCGGTCTGCCAGCGTACCCTGTACCGCATTTTCACGGTCAACGAGGACAGCATTCTTTGCCTCAAAGCTCCAGGCGACCTTCTGCCCCACGGACACATTGGCATCGATTCCGTACCGGCTGGCCGTCACTTCTGTTCCATCGGAAAGGGCGAGAAGCACTCTGAGCTGCCCTCCTGCAAAATTCTTTTCCTTTACCGTCGCTTCCATCTGGAAACTATCTCGGCTTCCTGTCTCATCCAGACGGATATTTTCGCTCCTTACGGCAAAGGTGACCTTTTCTCCCGGCGCAAGGTGTTCTCCCTCTGTTTCCACCAGGGCTTTTTCACTTCCCATTTTTACCACCGCGCAGCCGTCGGAGATACTTTCCACGATGCCGTTCAGGATATTGGAATTTCCCACAAATGTGGCCACATAACTTGTTTTCGGATGATTGTAAATCTCGTCAGGAGTTCCGATCTGTTCGAAACAGCCTTTATTCATCACCGCAATGCGGTCGGACATGTTGATGGCTTCCTCCTGATCATGGGTAATGTAGACAAAGGTAATGCCAAGCTTTTTCTGCAGGCGCTTCAATTCCAGCTGCATGGCGCGGCGAAGCTGGAGATCCAAGGCCCCAAGAGGCTCGTCTAAAAGCAGCACCTTCGGATTGTTCACCAGGGCGCGGGCGATTGCCACTCTCTGGCGCTGGCCGCCGGAAAGCTCGGAGGGCTTTCTCTTTTCAAAACCGGAAAGCTGTACAAGCTCCAGCATCTTAGTGACTCTCTTTTTGATTTCCGCTTTCGGGACTTTTTTGAGCTTCAGACCGTAGCCCACATTGTCTGCCACATTCATATGGGGAAAAAGCGCGTAGTTCTGAAAAACTGTGTTCACGTTTCGCTGGTTTGGCTCCAGATTCGTGACATCCTTTCCATCGAGGAATACGCTGCCCGAATCCGGTGTCTCCAGACCCGCGATGATACGCAGGGTGGTCGTCTTGCCACAGCCCGAGGCTCCCAGCAAGGTGATAAATTCTCCCTGTCCGATTGCAAGGCTGATGCCCTGCAGAACCTCTTCCTCCTGTACAAAGCTCTTTTTTATATCTTTTAATTCCAGAGAAATTTCTGTCATTTTTTTCCTCCTTCTTTTGTTTGATTTCGATCCGTACCGCTGTCTGCCTGTCCGGTCTTCCCGTAAAAAAGTGCAAAAAAAGATACGGACCCATTCAGGAAAGCGATGATTGCTTCTGACATCGGCTCTGCCAATCCAGTTCTGGTATGAGCGTCTGTCTGTGCATGGTATCCGTATAGAAAATACGCCTTATGGGAAGCGGCACCAAAGGTACAGCCAAAGCCACCTCCATTTTTTCAGCTGAAAATACAGCTGGTCCGTCCTGCTCCATCCAGTCAGCGCGCACACCGGTAGAGCCGGTGTTCTCCACATCCAGTCCAAGCCCACGTAAAAAAGCCGCAACACGCGCTGCGGTTTCTTTTTCGATCTTCATTTCGAAAAAGCCTGGAGTCGGATGGTTCAGGTTTGTCATTATCATTATCCTCCATAAAATATGCTTTCATAATCGCAGTGGAAATAAAATAATGTAAAATCAGTACTTATCTTATCATAAAATTTCCGTTTTGAAAATAGATAATTTCATCTTTTTGGGCGATTCGCATATGATATGTTACTATTCAAGGTATAGCCAAATGAGCATTTTCAATGTTGATCCATCGAAAGGATTGTCGGAAAATGAGCAACCTTGGGTCTATGCAGAAAAAAATCATGGACAGAGCCCATTTACCAGGAAATTCAATTAAAAAACTGCAAATTAGTATGCAAAAAGTATCTATACGGAAAAATTGTGTTCTCAGACCCCGGAAATCTTAAAAAGCGGGGTCTCAGGAGATGTTTTTTCTGTATAGAGAAAATTTAGCATGTAAGGTTCTGATTTTTCCCTCATTTCTGTGGAAAATGGGATCTGTCGGCGCAAAAATTCCGTATAGACCCCGCCTATTCGGTTAAACCTTGAATAGTAACTGACTCTCGGAAGCTCTCGGAAAATAAATGAAAAATAGAAAAAAATCACTTGCTTTTTTTGTAAAATACGGTATAATCCGATTTTTGACAGCTTTTTAAGAAAAAAAGTCTCGCATCCCGCTCTGGCAGCGGATTGTGGGACTTTTTCTTTTTTTATGAATATACGTTATGCTATTTATTTTTTCGTCTGCGAGCAAATATTTCTCATTTTGG
>JALERH010000058.1 GCA_022764275.1 Blautia sp.
GTCGTGTCTTTTCGTACAGGCATTCCTGGTAGTCATTACCATTCTGTTTTTTGCTTTTTTCGGATACTGGCCGGATATTTATTATCTGCAGCTTCCCTACTATATGCTCTACATGATCGTGCTCCTGGTGGGAATCGGATACCTTACCTCAGCACTGTATCCCTTCTTCAAAGACTTACTGCAGATCGTAAACATCATCATGCAGGTAATCTTCTGGCTTACGCCAATGGTGTGGGACTTCAGTATCATGCCGGAAATGGTTCAGAAAATCCTGGTATTCAATCCCATTTATTATATCGTGGAAGGATACCGAAACGCACTGGTTCACAAGGAATTCTTCTGGGAAAACTGGCAGATGGGTATCTATTACTGGGGAATCGCCATTCTTTTCCTGCTGCTTGGCAAAAAAGTCTTTCAGAAAATGAAAACCCATTTTGCTGACGTATTATAAGGAAAGCGAATCGTGCCTGATACTGCGATGGTAAGAAAGCGAATCATGCCTGACACTATGATGATAAGAGGAACGAGTCATGACCGATACTATGGTGAAAATTACGAATTTAACAAAATCATACAGGCTGTATGACAATCCGAAGGATCGGGTAAAAGAAACCTTCAGCATCACCGGGAAAAAATACAGCAGAGAATTCAAAGCCCTGGACGGAATCTCCATCGATGTGAAAAAAGGCGAAACCGTGGGCATCATTGGCACCAACGGCGCCGGAAAATCCACTCTGCTGAAAATCATTACCGGAGTGCTCTCTCCCACATCCGGCGAAGTGCAGATTAATGGAAAGATAGCAGCCCTCCTGGAGCTGGGTGCCGGATTTAACCAGGAATACACCGGTCTGCAGAATATTTATCTGAACGGACGGATCATGGGCTATACCAAAAAACAGATGGATGCGAAAATCCAGAGCATCATCGAATTCGCAGAAATCGGGGATTTTATCAATCAGCCAGTGAAAACCTACTCCAGCGGCATGTTTGCGCGACTGGCTTTTGCGGTCTCCATTAACGTTGAGCCGGACATCCTCATCGTAGACGAGGCACTGAGCGTGGGCGATCTGTTTTTCCAGAATAAATGCTTCCGAAAATTCGAGGAGCTGAAAAAGAAAGGCGTCACCATTCTCTTCGTATCCCATGATATCGCCAGCGTTCGCCAGATGTGCTCCAGGGTATTGTGGCTCGACCATGGAATCCAGAAAAAATTCGATGACTGCGATTTGGTATGCGACATGTACATGGATGAAAAGAGAAAATCTATGAACGAGGGTGTGACGGTAACACAAAAGGACAAGGGCCAAATACTCCCCAGTTACCCGGAGGGAAAAGCTGTTTTCCCGGCACTCCATTACAAAAGCAGCAAGCTGGTATCGGAAAGCTTCCGTTTTCTGAGCTGCTTCATCACAGACAGCCAGGGAGCCATCACCACAGAGATGCGGGTGGAAAAGGAATATGAAGTCCATATGGTGGTGGAATTTTATGAAGACATGGACAACCTCATTGCAGGGTTTGTGTTTGAGAATAACAAGGGACTGCCTCTTTATGATATGAATAACTATATCAATCAGGGACAGACCTGGAAGGGAATGAAAGGAAAGGTTTCTGAGATCGTATTTCAGTATAAGCTGCCCAGAATCATGAAAGGAACCTATGTAGTGAGTGCGGCACTGGCTCAGGGAACCCAGGAAAGACACATTATGCTGACCTGGCTGCATGGTGTCATGGAAGTTACCGTATATAATGGAGGATACAATTCTTCATATATAGAGATACCGGGAAAAATCAGCATTCATCAGTTTCAGAAGGATAAAATAGATATGGCAGGGGAGGAGAAAAAGTGAGCACAGAATATACCGGAGAACGTTTCCTTCCAGACGAATGTCAGGGAGAAATGGCCATCGAACATTATCAAAGGTACCAGTTCGCCAGACAGCTTGTAAAAGGAAAAAAAGTACTGGATGCCGCCTGCGGCGAAGGCTACGGAAGCAATCTCCTGTCCCGGACAGCTGCCTGCGTGTGCGGACTGGATCTGGACCAGGGAGCTGTGGAAAGGGCCCGCCAGAAATACGAAAGCGACAGACTATCCTTTTTCTGCGGAAGTATTGAAAAACTTCCCTTTGAGGATCACTCCTTTGACGCGGTGATTTCCTTTGAAACCATTGAGCATGTGAATGGGGAAATACAGAAAAACTTTCTGTCTGAAATCCGGCGTATCCTGAAACCGGATGGAATTCTCATTATGTCTACCCCCAATAAAGCAGTCTACACAGATCAGGTAAAGGGAAAAAATTCCTTCCATATAAAGGAATTCTATGTCGATGAGTTTCAGGATTTCCTCGGCGGTTACTTTCAGAACAGAAAAATGTACTGCCAGTATCCGGATGTGGGATATTTTATCTCCGGGGAAAACGAAGCCTGTATCATACCGGAGAAAGCGGGAAAGAAACAGGAAGAGAGCCGTTATGTGATAGCGGTATGCTCCGATGCACCGGTTGACTGTGAGATCAATACAAAAGACCTGACCTTTTTTGATGACAGTATGTACTATGACCTGAACCGATATGTCCATGAGAAGGAACAGGAAATCCTGGATATGAAAGCAGACGCAGAAGCATTCCAGAAGCATCTGGAGGAAGATATCCGCCAGCTTAAAGAGCACATTGGGAAGCTGGAACGGGAAAACAGAATGCTGAAAGAGGTAAGGCACCCATTGAAATGCCTGGGAGAAAAAATAAAAAGAAAGTGATTCGAAAAATATGGATATCGTATATGTAGCGTATAATTCCGAAAAATGGATAGAAAAATGTTTCACTTCCCTTTTGAAATCCGACTGCGATTTAAAAGAAGTCCATGTCTATGTGGTGGACAATGCCTCTACAGACCACACAGTAGAGCGTCTGCAGCAGGTGAAAGCAGAAATTCAGGATTCCCTGGGAGGTTTTGATATCATCCAGTCGCAGGAAAACCTGGGATTCGGCAGAGGAAACAACCTGGGATTCTCCAAAGGAACCTCAGACCTGGTGTGCTTCTTTAACATTGACACAGAAGTTCTGGAGAATACTCTGTCGGAACTCCAGAAAGCAGCAGCGCAGTCCAGCGAAAACGTGGCAATGTGGGAGCTCCGTCAGTTCCCCTACGAGCACCCGAAGATTTACGATGCCATTACACTGGAAGCCCTGTGGAGCAGCGGCGCTGCCTTTGCCATAAAGCGGGAAGTCTTTCAGAAACTGGGAGGCTTTGACGAGAAAATCTTCATGTATGCGGAGGATGTGGATCTGAGCTGGAGGCTTCGCTCCTTCGGTTATCAGATTCAGTATGTACCGAAATCCGTGATTATGCATTATTCCTATGAGGAAGCCGGAGTGGTCAAACCCAATCAGCACGTCTACGGGGTCATCAATAATCTGATGCTACGTTATCGGTTCGGAAGCCTTAAGGACATCCTTCTGGGACATGCGAAATTCTGGTTCCTCATGGGAGTGCCAAGCGCATTCCCACATTCCAAGAGAATGCTTCTGAAGGAGTATGCGAAACACTTTGCCAGGATTCCACATTTCTGTTCAACAAAAAGCCATGGAAAGAGCCGGAATTTTTATGCTGAGTTCCGTGGATGGGATTATTCCCGGTGCAGAGAGGGCGGCTATTATGTCAATGAGTTTCCGACGGAGACACCGAAGGTATCTGTTATCGTGCGAACCTGCGGACGGCCTGCCGTACTTCGGGAAACTCTGATCAGCCTGCGGAACCAGACCTATCACAATCTGGAAGTAGTGGTGGTGGAGGACGGAGAAAACCGTTCAGGTGACATGATTGAAAAAGAATTCTCTGATTTAAATATTGTTTACTTTGCCACAGGAGAGAAAGTGGGAAGGTCAAAAGCCGGAAATCTTGCTATGGAGCGGGCATCGGGCAAATACCTGAATTTCCTGGACGACGACGACCTGTTTTATGCGGACCATGTGGAGGTACTGGTATCCCAGCTCCTGAAAGGAAAGAACAGAGCGGCATACGCCTTTGCGTTTGAGACCCCCATAGAGGTACACAGCAGGGAGCCCTATGAATACACTGTGAAGCAGTATAACAGTGTCCACACACAGGAATTCAATAAAATTATCCTTTGCCATCACAATTACATTCCCATCGAGACGATCATGTTTGAGAAATCTCTGTTTGAGGAATATGGTGGATTGGACGAGAGCCTGGATGCTCTGGAGGACTGGGATCTGTGGGTGAGATACTCCCTTCATACAGATTTCACTTGTGTAAAGAAGACCACATCCATCTACCGTGTGCCGTATAATCGCAAAATCAGCAGTGAGAGACAGAAGGAACTGGATGAGGCACTGGCGGTTGTCCGGGAGAAACACAAAGGTTATATCCAGAATATCAGCGTGTATGAGCTGGCAGACATGTATGCCAAAATGAACCGGCTGGCACAGTAATTGTTACAGAATTGTTTCTAAATAAGTACCAAATATTGGCACATA
>JALERH010000061.1 GCA_022764275.1 Blautia sp.
TTTAAAGAACCGTACAAATATCGTGCTTACAAAAAACAGACATTACGATGGAAAGGGTGCTATCCTCGTTCACTCCATGGAGGAGCTGCTGGAGGAGATAAAAAAATATCCTTCGGATGAAGTTTACTGTATCGGTGGAGATAGTATTTATAAACAGCTCCTCCCCTACTGCGATATGGCTCATGTGACAAAAATCGATTTTGCATATGCGGCAGACAGCTATTTCCCAAACCTTGATGAGTTGCCGGAATGGCATGTTGCGGCAGAAAGTGAGGAACAAACCTATTTTGACCTGGAATATAAATTTGTGAGATACGAGAGAACAAAGAAATAATATAAAAACTATGGAATAGCATAAAAAACTCCTTCCGGAAATACAATCCCGGAAGGAGTTTTTGGCAGTAAAGAAATGTTCGGGTATTGAGATTGTTTTGGGATTTTTATTCAATAACCTGAAGCCAGCCCTTTGGAGCTTCGATACGACCCATCTGGATGCCGGTAAGGGTATCATACAGTTTTTTGGTAATCGGACCCATCTCAGTCATGCCGCTTGGGAAGCAGATTTCTTTTCCATGATCCACAATTTTGCCTACAGGAGAGATAACCGCTGCAGTACCGCAAAGACCGCACTCTGCGAAATCCTTTACCTCGTCAAAGTAAATTTCTCTCTCCTCCGCTTCCAGACCAAGGTACTCTTTTGCAACATAGATCAAAGAGCGGCGGGTGATGGACGGAAGAATGCTGTCGGATTTTGGTGTTACAACCTTGCCGTCTTTTGTAACGAACAGGAAGTTTGCACCACCGGTTTCCTCTACCTTGGTACGGGTCTTCGGATCAAGGTACATATTCTCGTCGAAACCATTTTTATGCGCATCTACGATAGCGTGAAGGCTCATGGCATAGTTCAGACCTGCTTTGATATGTCCGGTTCCGCATGGTGCAGCACGGTCGAAATCGCTGACACGGATAGTAAGCGGTTTTACGCCGCCCTTGAAGTAAGGCCCCACAGGAGTGGTGAATACACGGAACTGGTATTCCTCAGCCGGCTTTACACCGATAACGGCATTGGAACCAAACATGAACGGACGTACATAAAGGGTGGCACCGGAGCCATATGGCGGAACATAAGCTGCATTGGCCTTTACAGTCTCCACAACAGCTTCTACGAAACGGTCGCGGGGAAATGCAGGCATCTCCAGCCTTTTTGCGGAGTTTTCCATACGCTCTGCATTTAAGTCCGGACGGAAAGTAACGATGCGTCCATCCTCTGTGGTATATGCTTTCATTCCTTCAAAAACAGTCTGTGCATACTGCAGTACACAGGCACACTCGCTGATGGTAACGGTATCGTCTGTGATTAGTCCGCCTTCGTCCCATGCACCACCTTTAAAATTGGATACATAACGATAATCTGTTTTTACATAACCGAAGCCTAAATTGCCCCAGTCAATGTCCTTCTTTTCCATAATAAAATCCTCCATTTTTCACGAATTCTTTATCGAAGTCTTTTTATCTTTACCATTGTAAAACTTTTATCTGTCAAATTCAATGGGGAAAACACAATTTTTGAAGTTTTATTTCGATAATTGTTAATTTTCACATCCACGCCAGGTGCAGGTGATATCAATCTGACACTCTGTGCCGTCCTGCATATATGGCTATCATAAATATGATATTCCAGATGAAAAATAAGCATCATTTTACCTGCGGATGATTTCCTGTTCTTACCACAGAATACGTCCATGATTTCCGGTATTTGAACGATTCTCCGCAAGCCATCTTTTATTACAGAAGCGATTCCAAACTCGCGAACCCTTGCTTTTTGTCAGGAACGCGGCACACCTGCCTGCAGTTATCCCTTGTGAAAAGATTGTTACAGGCACTTTGGACAGGAAAAGCAGCGATGAAATGCGGTCCGTACACTGTTTGAGCAAAGCGAGTTTGTTAAGGACCGCAGAAATCAAACATCGCTGCTCCTGTCCTTAGTGCCTGTTAAATCTTTGAACGGGATACTGCGGGCAGGTGTGCCGCGTTCCTGGCAACAGCAGGGTTGCTCAGACAGGTGGAATCACTTCTGCATAATGGCTTGCCAGAGAATCGAAAAATACCAGGAAATCATGGACAAGTATTCTGTGCGCAAGAATCAGGAAATCGTCCGCTGATAAATGATATTAATTTTTCATCCGATATATCATATTTGTGGAAGCTATATATGCAGGGCGGCACAGAGTGATCAATTGTATCGCCTGCGCCTGGCGTGTTGTGAAAATGAACTAACAATCGAACATAAGCTTACAAATTTGTTTTCCGCTTTGCGTTTTGAATATTTTTTCGCAGACAGAAGCGGCGGTGTTTTTGCTCAGGTGATCTTCATAGAGGTTCACGAGAAAGTCCGCCTCGATGAGAATCTGATAGTCGATTCCATCAATATCTGTGTACGTGTGGTGATGCCCCACCAGGTAGCAGACGCGATCAATAAATTTTTTATCAAAGCCCAGATTCGTCAGCATTTCCCTGGCAGCAGCAGGCCCTTCCTGTTCCTGCAGTTTTCCGTTGCAGTTACCATATTTTTGTTCGGCAGGCTTGATTCCAATGTCATGTACATAGGCGGCCGCTTCCAGTACTTTCAACGTTTCCTCATCCACGTGCTCCATCTCGCCGATTAATTTTGCGAAAGAATGTACCTTGACGAAATGCTGGATGCGTCTGGCGTCTCCTTCGTAATAAGAGATCATTTCCATAAAAAGTGCGTTAAGCATAGCAATTTCCTCCCTATAGATTTCTGTCTGTTTTATAGGTTATTTCAGAGTAAAATGATTTCTGTCAAACAGTAATATCCCTTCATCCCGCATTTTGCAAAGTTCATTGGACATGGCGCTGCGGTCAACGGAAAGAAAATCGGCAAGCTGCTGGCGGTTAAAGGGAATATCAAAAGAGGGGCTGCCTGCCTTCTGAGACTGCTCGGACAAATAGGACAACAGCTTTTCACGGGTGGTCCTCTGCGACATGTGTTCCAGCTTCTGCGTAAGCGTCTTATTCTTTGAGGAAATGACGGAAAGCAGATTCCGGATCAGCTGCCCGTGAAAACGGCAGGCCGACGGGCATGTGGCAAGAACCCGGCTGATATCCAGAAAAAGCACAGTACTCGGTTTTTCAGCAACTGCGTTGTGCCGCATCTCGTCATTGCCTAGGCAGGCATAAACTTCCCCAAAGATTTCTCCTTCTGAAATTTTGCTCAGGATGCTTAAGTTTCCCCAGTAATCTTCCTTCTGGATATGAATGCTCCCTTCCAACAGCATTGCCACAGCCGTGATGTGTTCTCCCCTCCGAAAAATACACTCTCCTTTTTGATAGTAATGGTTGGCTGCGGACAGGCATTTCAGCATAGCTTCTATTTCGGACTCTGTGATGCCATAAAACAGTTTTGTACGTGTTAAAAGTTTTAAATATTTTTTCATAATCATCCTTTCTGTTGTATTTGCAACAGAATTACTGCAATGATGATAGTATAATCGGGCCATAAAGTCAAGGGAGATCAATAAGGAGGATTTATATATGGAAAATAAAATGTTTTGTTTTCAGTGTGAGCAGACAGCCGGATGTGCTGGTTGTAACGGTCAGACCGGAGTATGCGGGAAAACAGCGGATATTGCAAATCTGCAGGACAAACTCACAGGAGCGCTGATTGGTCTTGCGCGGGTAGCGGAGAAAAACAAACCTTCTATGAGCACTCATAGAGTTATGCTGGAGGGGCTTTTTACCACCGTTACAAACGTAAATTTTAACGAGAAAACCATAAAAGAACAGATGGAAGCTGTCACAGGAGAAAAGAAAACTCTTATGCAGCACTGTCCGGGATGCGAAGAACGCTGTGTCAGAAGTGCGGATTATGATATGAAAAAACTATGGAATGCGGACGAGAACATCCGCTCCCTGAAATCTCTTATCCTGTTCGGGCTGCGCGGAATGGCAGCTTATGCTTACCATGCATGGATGCTTGGATATACAGATGAAGAAGTGAATACCTTTTTCTATGAGGGGCTGCGTGCAGTTGGTGAAGACTGGAACATGGAACAGCTTTTGCCTGTTGTCCTCAAGGTCGGAGAGGTCAACCTGAAATGCATGGCTTTACTGGATCAGGCAAACACCGGGACATATGGTACTCCGGAACCGACAAGTGTTTCCATGAAAGTGGAAAAAGGGCCATTTATCGTCATCAGCGGGCACGATCTGAAAGATCTGGAGCTCCTTCTGGAACAGACAAAAGGAATGGGCATCAACATTTATACGAATGGAGAGATGCTTCCTGCACATGCTTACCCGAAATTGAAAGAATATCCGCATCTGAAAGGAAATTTTGGAACTGCATGGCATAATCAGCAGAAAGAATTTGCAGATATTCCGGCTCCGATCCTTTTTACAACAAACTGTCTGATGCCGCCAAAGGCCAGCTACGCGGACCGCGTTTTTACAACAGAGGTGGTTTCTTATCCGGGAATTACCCATATCGGAGAAGAGAAAGACTTTACACCGGTTATAAAAAAGGCGCTGGAACTGGGCGGTTATGCAGAGGATAAAGAATTTACCGGAATAAACGGCGGCAAAACGGTTACGACAGGATTTGCGCACGGCGCTGTGTTATCCGTCGCCGATAAGGTGATTAATGCTGTAAAAAGCGGAGCATTAAAACACATTTTCCTTGTCGGCGGATGTGACGGTGCGCGCCGTGGCCGGAGTTATTATACGGAATTTGTGAAACAGACTCCTGCGGACACGGCTGTGCTTACCCTTGCCTGTGGAAAATATCGTTTTAACGATCTTGATCTGGGAACGATCGGCGGTCTTCCGCGTATCATGGATATGGGGCAGTGCAACGATGCGTACAGTGCAATCAAGGTAGCAGTTGCCCTGGCCGAAGCATTTGGCTGCGGCGTGAATGATCTGCCGCTGACTCTGGTGCTTTCCTGGTATGAACAGAAAGCGGTCTGCATTCTGCTCACACTTCTGCATCTCGGTATAAAGAATATTTATCTGGGTCCTGTCCTGCCGGCATTTCTTTCACCGGATGTGGTAAACTTTCTGGTTGAAAATTATGATATCCATCCAACTACCACACCGGAAGCGGATCTGGCAAAGATTTTAAATTAAATAGGCTCAATCACATACATGACAAACAATTGATGCCAGGGTCTAAAGGTCTGAAACTGCACCGTGCTTGCACGAGGGTAGTTGAATGACCTTGGGACCCTGGCATCCTATTTTTCTCTATCTGCCAAAAAGTTTCTGAACAGCAGCATTTTTTGGATGGTGAGGAGAATACGTGTCTATCATTTCTCTGGCTGGGTCTATGCAAAATTTTTTTACTGCCAGACCCCATTTATCCTGGAAATCCGGAAAAATAACAGTTTTACGGGGGGATTTTTCCCTATACAGAAAAAATAGTTTCTGAGACCCCATTTTTAAGAATTTGCGGGGTCTGGGAACACAATTTTTCCGTATAGAAACTTTTGGCATATGAATCTGCAGTTTTTTGCCTGAATTGCCTGGCAAATGGGCTCTGTCCATAAATTTTTTCTGCATAGACCCCGCGGTAGGATTTCAGATTGATATTAGAAAAGCCTATTCGGCTAATCCGTGAATACTGATGGTCTTACAAAAATCTCAGCAGGATATATCCGCTTCTCTTGTTTTTTCATATGGATTTCGATATAATAGAAAAGAGTAACAAATGGGACCTGGAGGATAAAATGGGATATCAGGAATGGGATGATCTGGGGGATAAAATCCTGGACATCATTGATAATGCGATAAATGAACAGAATTACCGGAAACTCAGCCAGACAATTGAGCAGACCCTGAATCATGCTGTAAACAGCGGCAGTGATGCCTTGAAAGATGCAATAAACAGCGGCGGCGATGCATTAAAGGATGCTGTGAATAATGCAGTGAACGGGACCGGCAGAAGGAGCAGAAACGTTGATACCGGTTATGCGGCAAACGAGTACACTTACGGGATGCCGCAGGGTGAAAATCCGGAGCATAATGCAAGAGCATATGAGACACACAGGAATCACGGTTATCAGCAGCCGCCCTTCGGGAGACGGCAGAGAATCGTTCCAGAGGCAAAGAAAGAAACCGGTCTCAGCCTTTACAGAAGAACCGGCGGAGAACGGGTAAAAGGAATCCTGATGACCACGTTCGGGGGAATCCTGACAGGCGGGATGGGGATAGGTTTTCTTGTCTTGCTGATCTGCGCTTTGGCAGGGATGCCCGATATGGGGCCTGCGATGTCCGTGTCTTTAGGAATTACGGGTGTGACAGCCGCGGCAGGAGGAATCCTTCTGGGAAAGGGCTGCGGCAAGCTCGGGCGTCTGGGACGTTTTCAGAATTATGTAAAGGCACTGGGGCAGCACACCTACTGCAACTTTGAGCAGCTTTCCCGGGCAGTGGGAAAACCTGTGAAATATGTAAAAAAGGACATTAAGGCCATGATTTCCAGAGGCTGGTTTCTGGAGGGCCATGTGGACAAGCAGGAAACCTGTCTGATCACCAGCGATGAGACTTATCGTCAGTATGTGGAAACACAGGCACAGCTGGAGCAGAAGGCAAAGGCAGAAGCTGAAGTGAAAGAGCGGGAAAAGGTTTCTCCTGAAGTGCAGGCGGTTCTTGATAAAGGCAACGAATATCTGACAAAGATCCGCAGAAGCAATGACGCTATTCCGGGAGAGGAGATTTCCGAAAAGATTTCCCATATGGAGCTTATCATCCAGAAAATCTTTGAGCGGGCAAAGGAACATCCGGAGATCATTCCGGATCTGAACCATCTGATGGATTATTACCTGCCTATGACCGTAAAGCTTCTGGATGCCTATGAGGACATGGACAGCCAGCCGGTTGCCGGAGAAAATATAAAGAGTTCCAAAAAGGAAATAGAAGATACGATGGATACTCTGAATGTGGCATTTGAGAAAATTCTGGATTCTGTTTTCCAGGATACTGCGTGGGATGTATCCAGTGATATTTCCGTGCTGCATACCGTACTGGCACAGGAAGGCCTGACAGAGGATGATTTTGCAAAAATGAGACGCGAGGCAGCGACAAAGCAGGAAAGCTGAACGGGAGGCAGCCCCAAAGCGGGAAAGCTGAATGGGAGGACGCTGCAAAGCAGAAAACGTGACAGAGTCTGCCGATAGAGCAGAAAAATTTCAGAAAACGAAAATGAGTGACACACAAAAGGAGAACAGGTATGGGACAGGAATTTAAGGATTTTGCCGAGACAGCACCTACATTGACGCTGGAGCCGGATTTTGGTGAGCCAAAGCAGGAAGTGGCACCGCAGAAACAGGATACCGAGCTGGAAGCGGCGAGAAAAGAGATGGAGCAGACCACTCTTTCCCCGGAAGAACAGCAGATGGTGAATGATTTTGCGGAAAAGATCGACATTGAAAACATTAACCAGATTCTGCAGTACGGTGCGGGAACACAGAAAAAAATGGCCGATTTTTCCGATGCTGCTCTGGAGAATGTAAAGACCCAGGAGCTTGGAGAAGTGGGAGACCTGATCACGCAGGTGGTAGGCGAGCTGCGCGATTTCGATGCCACAGAAGAGGAAAAAGGTTTCCTTGGCTTTTTCAAAAAGCAGGGAAATAAAATTGAGACTCTGAAAAACCGTTATGCGAAAGCAGAAGTAAATGTAGAGAAGATCACAGATTCCCTGCAGGAGCATCAGCGCCGTCTTTTAAAGGATTCCGCAATCCTGGAGAAAATGTACAGCCAGAACCTGACCTATTATAAAGAGCTGACCATGTACATCCTTGCCGGAAAGAAAAAGCTGCAGCAGGTTCGTGAGGGAAAGCTCCGGGAACTGGAGAATAAGGCTGCTTTGAGCGGGCTTCCGGAGGATGCCCAGGAGGCAAAGGACCTGGACAGCAAGTGCAACCGTTTCGAGAAAAAGCTGCACGACCTGGAGCTGACCAGGATGATTTCCCTGCAGACAGCACCGCAGATCCGGCTGGTGCAGAACAATGACACCACCATGGTGGAAAAGATTCAGACTACCATCGTGAATACCATTCCTTTGTGGAAAAGCCAGATGGTTCTGGCACTTGGAATCGCCCATTCCACCGAGGCGGCTAATGCACAGAGACAGGTGACGGACCTGACCAATGAGCTTCTGAAAAAGAATGCAGAAGCGCTGCACATGGCATCCGTGGAAACGGCAAAGGAATCAGAGCGCGGCATCGTGGATATCGAAACTCTGAAAAAGACAAATGCAGATCTGATCCAGACTCTGGATGACGTGATGAAGATCCAGAAGGAAGGCCGCATCAAACGGCAGCAGGCCGAGGAGGAAATGCGCCGGATGGAGACAGACCTGAAAAACAAATTACTGGAAATCCAACACTGAAAAAAATATATGATTGAAGATCCAGCACTGAACAGGAAACCTCAAAGAACGTCCGGGGAGGGCGTTTTTTGGACTTTTGGAGGAGAAATATGTACAGAGATCACACAAAGGTAATTCAGATAGGAGACCGCAAAATAGGCGGCGGGAACCCCATTTTAATCCAGTCCATGACCAATACAAAAACCGAGGATGTGCAGGCAACCGTCGAGCAGATCCTTGCACTGGAAGCTGCAGGATGTGAGATCATCCGCTGTGCTGTACCTACCATGGAGGCGGCGGAAGCTCTTTCCCAGATTAAAAAACAGATTCATATTCCTCTTGTTGCGGACATTCATTTTGATTATCGACTGGCCATTGCGGCTATGGAAAACGGAGCAGATAAGATTCGTATTAATCCGGGAAATATCGGCAGTACCGAGCGGATTAAGGCTGTTGTGGATGTGGCAAAGGAGCGGAATATCCCCATCCGTGTAGGCGTAAACAGCGGTTCCCTTGAAAAAGAACTGGTGGAAAAATACCACGGCGTGACCGCGGAGGGTCTGGTGGAAAGTGCGCTGGATAAAGTAAAGATCATAGAGGATTTAGGCTATGATAACCTGGTTATCAGCATCAAATCTTCTGACGTTTTAATGTGCGCAAAAGCACATGAGATCATTGCACAGAAGACGGACTATCCTCTTCATGTGGGAATCACGGAAGCGGGGACATTGTATTCCGGAAATATCAAATCCGCTGTGGGACTGGGCATTATTCTTTATCAGGGAATCGGTGACACCATCCGCGTTTCCCTGACAGGAGCACCTCTGGAGGAAGTGAAGTCCGCGAAGAGAATTCTGAAGACGCTTGGACTTCGAAAAGGCGGAGTGGAAGTGGTATCCTGCCCTACCTGCGGCAGAACCCAGATTGATCTGATCGGCCTCGCTAACAAAGTAGAAACCATGGTGCAGGATATTCCGCTGGATATTAAAGTAGCTGTAATGGGATGCGTGGTAAACGGACCCGGAGAAGCAAAAGAAGCGGATATCGGAATCGCCGGAGGTGTGGGTGTGGGCCTTCTCATCAAAGGCGGAGAGATCGTAAAAAAAGTGCCGGAGGAGGAGCTTTTGGACACCCTGAGAGATGAACTTATGAACTGGGAAAAATAGAATGGAAAAAGAATTTTTTGATGTATTTCCGAATTTAAAACTGAAGCATGAACTGAGTGAACTTCTGGAAGATGTGATCGTGACAAAGGTTTCCTGCAATTCGGCCAAGACCCGGATATGGGTGTATATCAAAAGCAGCCGATGGATCCATAAGAAATATATCTTTGATCTGGAAGATCAGATCGAACGCCAGTGCTTTCCGGGAATGACCATGAGTGTGACGGTGATCGAGCGGTTCTATCTGTCCAGACAGTATACCCCGGCTAATTTTCTTGACACCTATAAATCCAGTATGGAGATGGAACTGAAGAATTATAATATGCTGGAATGCAACCTGTTTAAACGTTCCAGAATTACCTTTCCGGAAGAAAATACCCTTCATATGGAGCTCCCGGATTCCGTGATTGCCAGAGAAAAAAGTGATATCCTGGTGGAATATCTTCACAAGGTATTCTGTGAGCGGTGCGGCATGGATCTGAAGGTAGAACTGGAGTTTGTGGAAACGGAAGAGAGCAGATACCGGAAAAATGCGGCAATTCAGATTCAGCAGGAGGTGGAGAACGTCATCCGTCATGCAAAGCTGACCGATGAAGAGATGGCATCCACAGAGCCTTCTCACGAGGAGAAAAAAGAGGACAAAAAAGAAAAAAAGACGGCTTCTTCCCAGCCGAAAACCGAGAAAAAACAGGAGACTGCAAAGGAAAAGCAGGCCTTCGAGAAGAAGGGAAAATGGGGAGACAGAGGTGGCTTTCGCCGGGATCCCAACCCGGATGTTGTTTACGGAAGAGATTTCGATGGAGAGGCCATTTCACTGGAATCCATTACCGGAGAGATGGGAGAGGTCATCATCCGCGGCCAGGTTATGGAAGTGGAAGCCAGAGAAATCCGAAATGAAAAGACCATTCTGATCTTTCCTGTTACGGACTTTACGGACTCTATTTCCGTAAAGATGTTCCTGCGTAATGAACAGGTTCCTGAGGTGACCGAGGCAGTGAAAAAAGGAGCCTTTCTAAAGCTGAAGGGCGTTACCACCATTGACCGTTTTGACAGTGAGCTGACCATCGGTTCCATCTCGGGAATCAAGAAAATCGGAGATTTCCGCAGTGCCAGAGTGGACACCAGCCCGCAGAAAAGGGTGGAGCTTCACTGTCACACCAAGATGAGCGATATGGACGGCGTTACCGATGCAAAGGCCCTGGTAAAGCGCGCCTATGAGTGGGGACATAAAGCCATTGCCATTACCGATCACGGTGTGGTGCAGTCCTTCCCTGAGGCAAATCACTGCTTTGATGCATGGGGAGGCTGCGTACCAAAGGATTCGGATTTTAAGGTGCTCTATGGTATGGAGGCCTATCTGGTAGATGACCTGAAAGGGATGGTAACCAATGCAAAGGGACAGCGCCTGGACGGCAGTTTTGTGGTATTTGACATTGAGACCACAGGCTTTTCTCCGCTGACCTGTAAGATTATTGAAATAGGTGCAGTACGTGTGGAAAACGGAAAAATCACAGACCGTTTTTCCACCTTTGTAAATCCCAAAGTGCCCATTCCATTCAGGATTGAGCAGCTGACCAGTATAGGCGATGCCATGGTCATGGATGCTCCTCCCATTGAGGAGGTTCTGCCGGAATTTCTGAAATTCTGTGAAGGCTCCGTAATGGTGGCACATAATGCGGACTTTGATATGGGCTTTATTATTGAAAATTGTAATCGACTGGAAATTCCCAATGATTTTACCTATGTGGATACCGTCGGTATGGCACGTTTTCTGCTTCCCGCCCTGAACCGTTTCAAGCTGGATACGGTGGCAAAGGCAGTCGGGGTATCGCTGGACCATCATCACCGGGCGGTGGACGATGCGGAGTGTACGGCACGGATTTTTGAAAAATTTGTGGAAATGCTGGCTCAGAGAGATATTTTTGACGTGGACGAGCTGAACAGCCAGGGAGCTGTATCTACCGATACCATCCGCAAGCTGCCAACCTATCATGCGATTATTTTGGTGAAAAATGAGACGGGAAGGGTCAACCTGTACAAGCTGGTCAGCCAGTCTCATCTGAAATACTATAACCGAAGACCTCGTGTTCCGAAAAGTGTATTTGAGACTCATCGCGAGGGTCTGATCATCGGAAGCGCCTGCGAAGCGGGAGAATTGTATCAGGCACTTCTTCGGAATGCACCGGAGACGGAAATCGCAAGACTTGTGAATTTCTATGATTATCTGGAAATCCAGCCGCTGGGAAACAACCGGTTTATGATTGCGGACGAAAAAAACGATATGGTCAATTCAGAAGAAGACCTTATCGCCTTAAATAAAAAGATCGTAAAGCTTGGAGAGCAGTTCCATAAGCCTGTGGTGGCTACCTGTGATGTCCACTTTATGGACCCGCAGGATGAGATTTACCGCCGGATCATCATGGCTGGCAACGGCTTTTCCGATGCAGACGAACAGGCGCCCCTTTACCTTCGTACTACGGAAGAAATGCTGGAGGAATTCTCCTATCTGGGAAGTGAAAAGGCTGAGGAAGTAGTGATTACCAATACGAATAAGATTGCGGATATGATTGAAAAAATATCCCCGATCCATCCGGATAAATTCCCGCCTATCATTGAGAATTCCGACCAGGACCTGAAGCATATCTGCTTTAACAAGGCACACGAAATGTACGGCGATCCGCTGCCGAAAATCGTGGAGGAGCGTCTGGATAAGGAACTGAATTCCATTATTTCCAATGGATATGCGGTAATGTATATCATTGCCCAGAAGCTGGTGTGGAAATCCAATGAGGACGGTTATCTGGTGGGTTCCCGTGGCTCTGTAGGGTCTTCCCTTGCAGCTACCATGTCGGGAATCACGGAGGTAAATCCTCTGCCGCCCCATTATCTCTGTCCAAATCCGGAGTGCAAATACAGTGATTTTGATTCTCCGGAGATCAAAAAATTTGCCGGAATGGCAGGGTGTGACATGCCGGACCGGATCTGCCCGAAGTGCGGCACAAAAATGAAAAAAGAAGGCTTTGACATCCCATTTGAAACCTTCCTGGGATTCAAAGGAGACAAGGAGCCGGATATCGACCTGAATTTTTCCGGGGAGTATCAGGCAAATGCTCATAAATATACGGAAGTCATTTTCGGAAAGGGACAGACCTTTAAGGCGGGAACCATCGGTACCCTGGCAGAAAAGACTGCTTTCGGCTATGTGAAGAATTACTTCGAAGAGCGTGGACAGCACAAACGATATTGTGAGATCAACCGGATCGTGCAGGGATGCACCGGTGTACGACGTACCACAGGACAGCATCCGGGCGGCATCATCGTACTCCCCAAAGGGGAGGAAATCGAGAAATTTACCCCCGTCCAGCACCCCGCAAACGATGTAAACAGCGACATTGTCACCACGCATTTTGACTACCATTCCATCGATGGAAACCTTTTGAAGCTTGACATTCTGGGACACGATGATCCGACTATGATCCGTATGCTGGAGGACCTGACCGGTATCAGTGCCAGGACGATACCGCTGGACGATAAGTCCGTCATGTCCCTGTTTGAGAGCACAAAAGCGCTGAAGATCAAGCCTGAGGATATCGGGGGATGCAAGCTTGGCTGTCTGGGAATTCCGGAGTTCGGTACGGATTTTGCCATGCAGATGTTGATTGACACCAAGCCGAAATACTTCTCAGATCTGGTCCGGATCGCAGGACTTTCCCATGGTACGGACGTATGGCTTGGCAATGCCCAGACGCTGATCGAGGAAGGAAAAGCGACGATTTCCACAGCAATCTGTACCCGTGATGATATCATGATCTACCTCATAGGACAGGGTGTGGAAAGTGGTCTTTCCTTTACCATCATGGAGAGTGTCCGTAAGGGAAAAGGCCTTCGTGACGAGTGGATTACCGTTATGAAGGAGCATGGTGTGCCGGACTGGTATATCTGGTCCTGCAAGAAGATCAAGTACATGTTCCCGAAGGCACATGCGGCGGCTTACGTTATGATGGCATACCGTATCGCCTGGTATAAGGTGTTCCAGCCGCTGGCATATTATGCCGCTTATTTCAGTATCCGAGCCACATCCTTTTCCTATGAGCTGATGTGTATGGGACGTGACCGTCTGGAGTATTACATGGCAGAAATCCGAAAAAAAGGAGATGCGGCATCAAAAAAGGAACAGGATACGTTAAAGGATATGCGAATCGTGCAGGAGATGTATGCAAGAGGCTTTGAGTTCCTGCCAATCGACCTGTATCAGGCAAAAGCCCATCGCTTTCAGATTATTAACGGCAAACTTATGCCTGCCATAGACACCATCGACGGCCTGGGGGATAAGGCGGCTGATGCAGTGGTGGATGCGGCAAAAGAAGGAAAATTCCTGTCAAAGGATGATTTCCGTGACAGGACAAAGGTGAGCAAAACGGTCATTGATCTGATGGATGATCTGGGATTATTTGGGGACATCCCACAGTCCAATCAGATGTCACTTTTTGATTTTACAAAGAATGCTGTCTGATATTGTGAAGACGAAATGCCTGCTGTACAGGCGGCCGAAAGGGATGTATCAGTAAGGAGGGTTTTACATGAAAAAAGAAGAACTGCGCTATCTGCAGCGTCTGGCGGAGCTGTATCCGACCATTGGGAAGGCTTCCACGGAGATCATCAATCTCCAGTCAATCCTGAACCTGCCAAAAGGAACCGAGCACTTTTTGTCCGACGTACACGGGGAATATGAGGCTTTTTCCCATGTGCTGCGAAACGGTTCCGGAGCAGTACGCAAAAAGATCGACGATGTGTTCGGACATACCTTAAGCAACAATGACAAGCGTTCTCTTGCCACGCTGATCTACTATCCGAAGGAGAAAATTGAATACGTAAAAAAACAGGAAGATGACATGGAGAACTGGTACAAGATTACCCTGTACCGTCTTATCGAAGTGTGTAAAACAACAGCGTCCAAATACACCCGTTCCAAGGTACGTAAGGCTCTTCCTGCAGATTATGCGTATGTGATCGAGGAGCTTATCACAGAGAAAGCGGAGGTTCTGGATAAGGAAGCCTATTACGATGCCATCGTCAACACCATCATCGAAATCGGCAGGGCGGAAAACTTTATCATTGCTCTGGCAGAGCTGATCCAGCGTCTCGTTGTGGATCACCTTCATATTCTGGGGGACATTTTTGACAGAGGACCTGGTCCGCATTTCATCATGGATCGGCTTATGGAATACCACTCTCTGGATATCCAGTGGGGCAACCATGACGTGGTGTGGATGGGAGCGGCAGCAGGGCAGCTTGCCTGCATCGCTACCGTGATCCGAAACAGTATCCGTTATGGAAACCTGGATATTCTGGAGGACGGATATGGAATCAATATGATGCCGCTGGCTACCTTTGCCATGGATGCCTACAAAGACGATCCCTGCAAGGCATTTGAGATAAAAGGAGATCCTTCTAATTATAATGCGATGGAAAAAGAACTGAGCCGTAAAATGCATAAAGCCATTTCCATTATCCAGTTCAAACTGGAGGAACAGCTTATAAGGCGGCATAAAGAGTTTTTAATGGATGACAGGCTTCTTCTGGAACGAATTGATCCGGAAAAAGGCACCATTACCATGCCGGACGGCAACACCTATCCACTTCTGGATACAGAATTCCCGACTGTGGACTGGAACTGTCCGTGGGAGCTGACAGCCGGAGAAAAGGATGTGATGGAACGCCTGTCTCTGGCATTTCGAAACTGTGAAAAACTTCAGAACCACATCCGGCTTCTTTTGGATAAAGGCGGTCTTTACAAGGCTTACAACGGCAATCTGCTATTCCATGGAAGTATCCCCTTAAATGAGGACGGAACCTTCAAGGAAGTGCAGATTTACGGAGAGACCTACAAGGGCAAGGAACTTTATGACATACTGGAAACCTATGTACGCCGTGCCTTTTTTGCCCTTGACACAGAGGAACAGCAGGAAAGCCGCGATATTTTATGGTATATCTGGGCGGGGCCAAATTCTCCGCTGTTCGGAAAAGACAAGATGACGACCTTTGAACGGTACTTTATCGCAGATAAAGCTACCCATAAGGAAAATAAAAATGCTTACTACCATCTTCTGGAAAACGAAGAAGTGGTCAACCGGATGCTTGTGGAATTCGGGCTGGATCCAGAAGATGGACATATTATCAACGGACATGTTCCGGTACATCAGAGTGATGGGGAAAATCCGGTAAAATGCAATGGTAAGGTCATTGTCATTGACGGAGGCTTTTCCAAGGCATACCGCAAGGTGACAGGCATTGCAGGTTACACCCTGATTTACAATTCCTACGGACTTGTTCTTACGGCACACGAGCCTTTTACTTCTGCCGAGGCTGCGGTTGCCGAGGAACGAGACATCGTTTCCAACCGCGTGGCAGTTCGCTATACGAACAAACGGCGCCTTGTGGGGGACACGGACAACGGCAAGGCCTTAAAGGAAAGGATTGGGGAGCTGATCCAGCTTCTGGACGCATATCGAAAGGGTATCATCAAAGAGAAAAAATAGCTTTACTTCTTTTTACCAATTCTTTATAATGAGCGTGTGATTATTTGGAAAAATTATCGAAAGAGGAGACACGAAAAATGGGTGGAATTTTTGGAGTTGCTTCAAAAAAAAGTTGTGTGATGGATCTTTTCTTTGGAATCGATTACCATTCTCATCTGGGAACCAGAAGGGGCGGAATGGCCGTATATGATGAGAAAAAAGGTTTTGACCGTTCGATTCACAATATTGAAAACTCGCCTTTCCGTACAAAATTTGACCGGGATGTGGCAGAGCTGGAAGGAAATCTTGGGATCGGCTGTATTTCCGACAGTGAACCGCAGCCTCTGCTGGTTCGTTCCCACCTGGGCAATTTTGCTATCACAACAGTAGGAAAGATCAACAACATGGATGCGCTGGTGGAAAATTGTTTCCGAAACGGCTTCACACATTTCCTGGAGATGAGCGGAGGAAGCGTAAATCCTACCGAGATGGTTGCATCTCTGATCAATCAGAAGGAGACCATCGTGGAAGGTATCCGTTATGCCCAGGAGATGATAGAGGGGTCCATGACTATGCTGATCATGACGCCAAAGGGAATCTATGCAGCACGTGACCGTCTTGGACGGACACCTCTTGTCATCGGGCAAAAAGAGGATGCCTGCTGTGCTTCCTTTGAAAGCCATGCTTATATTAACCTTGGATATGAAGATATGAAGGAACTGGGTCCGGGAGAAATCGATTTTATCACACCGGAGGGGGCTGAGGTTCTGCAGAAGCCGGGAGAAAAGATGCGTATTTGTTCGTTCCTTTGGGTATACTATGGATACCCGACTTCCACCTATGAAGGTGTGAACGTAGAGGAGATGCGTTACAAATGCGGCGATATTCTGGCTCAGAGAGATTTGGGTGAGGTGCGCCCGGATATTGTGGCAGGAGTACCGGATTCCGGTATTGCCCATGCTATTGGATATGCAAATCGTTCCGGTGTTCCCTTTGCACGTCCGTTTATTAAATATACCCCTACCTGGCCTCGTTCCTTTATGCCGACGCAGCAAAGCCAGAGAAATCTGATCGCCAGGATGAAGCTGATCCCCGTGCATAAACTGATCAAAGGAAACAGCCTTTTGATGATCGATGATTCTATCGTCCGCGGTACCCAGCTTCGGGAAACTACAGAGTTTCTTTACAATAACGGGGCAAAAGAAGTACACATCCGTCCGGCCTGCCCGCCGCTTCTGTACGGATGCAAATATCTGAACTTTTCACGTTCAAAATCGGAGATGGATCTGATTACCAGAAGAATCATTGCGAAACGTGAAGGAGACCAGGTAGACGACAAGATCCTGCAGGATTACGCAAATCCGGATTCCACCAACTATAAGGAAATGTTGGAAGAAATCCGGAAAGAACTGAATTTTACGACTTTAAAATACCATCGTCTGGATGACCTGAAGGCATCCATTGACATCGAACCGTGCAAACTCTGCACGTATTGCTGGAATGGACAGGAGTAAATGAAGAAAAACAAAGAGATTCTGAAAATCATACTGATCACGCTGATTGCTATTTTTCTGATGATGGGTGTTTCTGCGCTTCTCCTTGCGAATCACAAAAGAAGTCTTCTGAAGGAGCAGCAGAAGCAGGCTGCCCTGGAGGCTCTTGAGAATGTGCCGAAGGCTGCACCGACCCCGGCAGTTACCGTGACGCCCACACCGAAACCGACGGCGACACCTACACCGACCCCGGTGATTTCCCGCGGTCCGGCTTTCAACCCGGATGATTACTGGAATGTATGGTACAGCAAAGACGGCCTTACTACAGTAAACATTTACAGCATCAGCCTGGAAACGGTTTCGTTTGGCTTCAGTCAGGCAAGTGATGCCGCAGGCACTCGGGTTTCTGAAGCGGATGTGACTGCTAAGGTGGCTGGAAATGCGGCTAAAATTGTTTTTACGGATTCCTGGGGGAACAGAGTGAGCGGCAGTATGACCTTTGATCAGGGAAGACTCTATCTGCGGCTATCTACGACACAGGATGCCGGCGCAGGCATTACACCTTCGGTAAATTGTGTCATGACCAGAACAAAGGCAGCAGCAGCCACGCCTGAGCCTGCTGCGACGCCGGCTGCGGATGCAGAGCAGACAGCGCAGAGAGGAGAGTACTTTTTCCCGGACAGCGCCAGCCGGTATCTGACGGATGAAGAACTGTCTCAGTATTCCTCTTCGGATCTGGAACTGGCGAAGAATGAGATTTATGCCCGTCATGGACGTATATTTGTCACAGAACGGATCTCCAGTTATTTCAACAGCAAATCCTGGTACAACGGCACCATCGATGCGGAAACCTTTGATGCCGAACAGGATTCCATATTTAATGAGTTTGAACTTGCAAACATCCAGAAGATCGCAGAGATGGAGCAGAAGAAGCGAAATGAAGGAGAATGAATGACAGGAAAAAACCTGGCCTCACGCGGCCAGGCTTTTTTTCTTGTCATCAGGCGTCAGAAACGCTATTTTTGAAGCCTTTTGTTGTCCGTTCTGCCGACAAGGTAATCCAGACTGATATCATAATAGTCTGCCAGACGGATCAGCATTTCAATGGGAATATTCCGTGAGCCGGTCTCATAATGGGAGTAGGATCTCTGACTGATATGAAGAATTTCGCTGATCTGTTTCTGGGAAAGATCAGCATCGTTTCGTAGATCCTGAATACGCTGAAATTTCATGGTCGTTCACCTCTTTTTTCTTTTATGCAAGAAGTATAAAACAGAACGAAATGCACTATTGAAAAATGGAGCAGAATGGACTATAATAAAATAAATCTGAATTTTCTGTATCACATCTTATGATCAGCAAAGAAAAATATCTGTCTGTAATTTCCAATGAAACAGTTAAAACAAAAATAAAAGACAGGATGTATACCGAAACGGGCGGAGGGCATCCTGCAGAAAGGAAGAAAATTGTTTGCAAGTGTATTATCAGCATGCATTCTGGGAATGGAAGTGTGCCCGATTCAGGTGGAGGCCGATGTCAGTGACGGTCTTCCTTCCTTTACAATGGTAGGGTTTCCATCTGCCCAGGTGAAAGAAGCACAGGATCGGGTGCGGACAGCCCTTCGGAACAACGGCATCAGCCTGCCGCCAAAACGTGTGACGGTGAATTTTGCACCGGCAGATATCAAAAAGGAGGGCGCAGGTTTTGACATGCCTGTGGCAGCTGCTGTGATGGCGGCCGCCGGAATGATAAATCCCAGACTTCTAAAGGATGTCATGATGGTAGGGGAGATCAGCCTGAATGGGGAAATCCATGCAGTTTCCGGGGTTTTGCCCAGAGTCATCCGGGCCAGGGAGATGGGCTGCCGCTTTTGCATCATCCCGCATGGAAATTTAAGGGAAGCAAAACTGGTGCGGGATATGAAGGTGATTGGGATTCGTACGCTGAAAGAAATGACCGCATGCCTGAGAGAACCGGAGAGATTCCTGGAAAAAGAAACAGAAAATGCCGATGCATTGGCGGAACAGCAAGAGGAAGAGCCAGTGGATTTCATGGATATCCGGGGACAGGAGGGAGCCCGGCGGGCAGCGGAAATTGCAGTGAGCGGGTTTCACAACATTCTTTTTATCGGACCTCCGGGAGCGGGAAAGACCATGCTTGCCCGCAGGATTCCTACCATAATGCCCGAGCTGACCTTTGAAGAAAGCCTGGAGCTGACAAAAATCTACAGCATTGCAGGGCTTTTGAGCAGGGAAAACCCGCTGATCACGAAACGGCCATTTCGAAGTCCCCACCATACAAGCTCGCCGCAGGCTCTGGCAGGAGGAGGCCGGATTCCCAGGCCAGGTGAGATTACCCTGGCCCATCGAGGTGTCTTATTTCTGGATGAGATGCCGGAATTTTCCAGAAGAAGCCTGGAAATCCTGCGGCAGCCGCTGGAAGACAAAAAGCTGCAGCTGTCCAGGATCAGCGGAACCTATGTATTTCCGGCGAACTTTATGCTGGTGGCAGCCATGAACCCCTGCCCGTGCGGATACTACCCGGATATGAACCGCTGTCACTGTACGACCGGGGAGGTGGCTCATTATCTGGGCAAGATCAGTCAGCCGCTTCTGGACCGCATTGACTTATGCACAGAGGTTCCAGCGGTTCCCTTTTCTCAGATGAACAGTACGAAAACAGGAGAATGTTCGGCGAAAATACGAAAGAGAGTGGAAAAAACCAGAGAGATTCAGCGCAGGCGGTACGAAGGAGAAAATTTCTGTTTTAACGGCGAGCTGTCTGGAAAACAGATTGAGAAATACTGCGTCATGACGGAGGATGCAAAAAACCTGATCAGCAAAGCTTTTGAAACACTTGGTTTCAGTGCGAGAGCCTATCACAGGATCCTGAAGGTTGCCCGCACCATTGCAGATATCGAGGCAAAGCCTCTGATCGATGCCGGACATATGGGAGAAGCACTTGCCTATCGGGCCTTTGATAAAAAGTACTGGAATTAAAAACCAGCCTGGAATGGTCATAAAAACAGAAGTCAGGAGGTATTTTATATTTGGAAGGAACATGGAAAAAAAACATCCGAAGTATTACAAAAAACAGCCCCGATTATCCGGAAAAACTGAAGAATCTGCCGAATATGCCAGATACACTTTATTATCTGGGAAATCTGCCGGACGGGACAAAACCATCTTCTGCCATAGTTGGAGCGCGTATGTGCAGTCCTTATGGACGTACTCAGGCTTTTTGCTATGCAAGGACGCTGAGCAGCTACGGCATCCAGGTGATCAGCGGTATGGCACAGGGAATCGATGCGGAGGGGCATAAGGGTGCCATAGAAGGCGGTACCCCTACTTTTGCCGTGTTGGGGAACGGAGTGGATATCTGTTATCCGTCAGCGAACAGACGGCTTTATGAAGAAATCCTGGAAAACGGAGGAGGGATCATCAGTGAGTTTCCGCCCGGGACGAAGCCGATTCCCTGGCATTTTCCGGCAAGAAACAGAATCATCAGTGCACTGTCGGATGTGGTGCTGATCGTAGAGGCAAAGGAAAAAAGCGGTTCCCTTATCACAGCAGGCTTTGCTCTGGACCAGGGAAAAAACGTCTATGCTGTGCCGGGAGCGGTAAATGACGCGTTAAGCAGAGGCTGTCACAAGCTGATATACGATGGGGCAGGCATTGCCTACTGCCCGGAGGTACTTCTGACAGAGTGGGGAATCACCTGGCAGGATCTGGGAAAATCTGAGGAAAAAAAGAAGTTGGTACTTGCTAAAGATTTGGATATGGTGTATAGTTGTCTGGATTTACGGCCTAAAAATGCGGATGGAATTATATCAAAAACGGGCCTCCCGCCGGGAAAAGTAAACGGGATTCTTATGGAACTGGAGCTTATGGGGCTCATTCGTGAGGTGGGGCGCCGCTATTATGTTCGCCGGGATTAGGCCGCAGGGAAGCAAAAACGAAGATTCAAAATGACTAGGAGAGGTAACATGGCGAAATATCTGGTGATAGTAGAGTCACCTGCAAAAGTAAAAACGATAAAGAAATTTCTCGGGGCAAACTATGACGTGGAGGCATCAAACGGCCACGTCCGGGATTTTCCCAAAAGCCAGTTCGGCATTGATGTGGAGAATGACTTTGAACCCAAATATATTACCATTCGTGGAAAGGGAGAACTTCTTGCGAAACTTCGCAAGGCGGCAAAAAAGGCAGACCGCATTTATCTGGCAACCGACCCTGACCGTGAGGGAGAAGCGATTTCCTGGCATCTGACACAGGCACTCAGAGAAGACCCAAAAAAGATGCATCGCATCACCTTCAATGAGATTACCAAGACGGCTGTCAAGGATTCCTTAAAGCATGCCAGGGAGATCAATATGAATCTGGTCGATGCTCAGCAGGCAAGGCGTATGCTGGACCGTATGGTGGGATATTCCATCAGCCCCCTTCTCTGGGCAAAGGTAAAGAGAGGCTTAAGTGCAGGACGTGTCCAGTCGGTAGCCCTTCGCATTATCTGCGACCGGGAGGAAGAAATTAACTCCTTTATCCCGGAAGAATACTGGAGCCTGGACGGGGAATTTCTGGTAAATGGGGAAAAGAAGCCTCTGGAAGCCAAATTTTACGGCACAGATAAGAAAGCGTCCATCCATAATAAACAGGAAATGGATGAGATCCTGGAGAAGCTTGAGGGACGCGAGTTCGAAGTATCAGAGGTGAAAAAGGGTGAGCGGATCAAAAACGCCCCGCTTCCCTTTACGACCAGTACCCTGCAGCAGGAGGCTTCCAAGGCATTGAATTTTTCCACCCAGAAGACCATGCGTCTGGCGCAGCAGCTCTATGAGGGAATTGATATCAAGGGAAGCGGAACTGTGGGTGTGATCACCTACCTGCGTACCGATTCCACCAGAATTTCTGAGGAAGCCGATGAAGCGGCACGGGAGTACATTGCTGCTCAGTATGGAGAAAATTATGTGTCCACCACGGAAAAAGCGGCGAAGAAAGGGCAGAAGATTCAGGATGCACACGAGGCAATCCGCCCGACGGATATCCGCCGGACTCCGGCAATGCTGAAGGACTCTCTTTCCAGAGATCAGTACCGACTTTACCAGCTGATATGGAAGCGTTTTACTGCAAGCCGTATGTCGGCAGCGCGCTATGAGACCACCTCCGTAAAAATCAGCGCGGGAGAATATATTTTTACCGTAGCTGCCTCCAAAGTGGCATTTGACGGTTTTATGTCCGTTTATACCCAGGAGGAAGACCATAAAAAAAGCAATGTGTTAAGCCAGAGCCTGGAAAAAGGCATGAAGCTGACCTTGAAGGAACTTCGTCCGGAACAGCATTTTACCCAGCCGCCGGCACACTACACCGAGGCATCCCTGGTAAAAACCATGGAAGAACTGGGAATCGGACGTCCCAGTACGTATGCGCCCACCATTACCACCATCATCAGCCGGCGCTATGTGGCAAAGGAGCAGAAAAACCTGTATGTGACAGAGCTTGGGGAAGTGGTAAACAATATTATGAAGCAGGCATTCCCAAGCATCGTGGATGTAAACTTTACCGCTACCATGGAAGGCCTTCTGGACTGTGTGGAAGCAGGCACAGTCCAGTGGAAAACAGTGGTGCGAAACTTCTATCCGGATTTGAAGACAGACGTGGATGCTGCTCAGGAAGAACTGGAAAAGGTGGATATCCAGGACGAGGTTACAGACGTGATCTGCGACAACTGCGGCAGAAACATGGTGATCAAATATGGTCCCCACGGCAGATTCCTGGCATGTCCGGGATTTCCGGAATGTAAAAACACCAAACCCTATTATGAGAAGATTGGTGTGAAATGTCCGAAATGCGGTAAGGAGATCGTCCTGAAAAAGACGAAGAAAGGACGTAAATACTACGGTTGTGAAGACAATCCGGAATGCGATTTTATGTCCTGGCAGAAGCCGTCCGACAAAAAATGTCCGGTCTGCGCAAGCTACATGGTGGAGAAAGGCAGCAAGCTTGTATGCAGCCAGGAAACCTGCGGCTATGTAGAACAGAAGAAAAAAGAAGAGAAATAACTGATCTAAAACAGGAGTACAAAGCAGGAAAAGGTGGAATGGTTCTTCCTTTTCCTGCTTTTCTCATCTGTAAAAAGGCTTTCTGCTAATAACACGCAAAGAAATATATTTTCAGAAAAGTTAAGCAAAATATAAAAATAGTAAAAAATATCTTGTAAATATGGAGAAAACCGTGTAGTATGGTAGTAACATATTTTTAGTTTGAACAAAGGCGAAAGGAGGACAAAATGAGCGTTCAGTTGTTGGATAAAACAAGAAAAATCAATAAGCTTTTACACAACTCAAGCTCAAGCAAGGTCGTTTTCAATGACATTTGTCAGGTATTGATGGAAACCTTAAGCTCAAATATCCTGGTGCTCAGCAAGAAAGGAAAAGTTCTTGGAGTGAGCATGTGTCCGGGCGTGGAAGAGATTACGGAGCTTATGGAAGATAAGGTGGGAGGTTACGTAGATGCCCTGCTGAATGAGAGATTTCTGGGAGTTTTATCTACGAAGGAGAATGTCAATCTTCAGACTCTTGGCTTTGAACATGTGTCCAGCAGCTATCAGGGTATCATCAATCCCATTGATATTGCAGGGGAACGTCTGGGAACCGTTTTCATGTATCGAAAGGACAAACCCTATGACATTGAGGATATCATTGTCAGCGAATATGGAACGACTGTGGTGGGACTGGAAATGATGCGGTCTGTACACGAAGAAAATGCAGAGGAAGACAGAAAGAAACAGGTTGTAAAATCAGCATTTAATACACTGTCCTTCTCAGAACTGGAAGCGATCATCCATATTTTTGACGAGCTGGACGGAGATGAAGGGATTCTGGTGGCAAGTAAGATTGCCGACCGCGTGGGCATCACCAGATCCGTGATCGTAAACGCACTGAGAAAATTTGAAAGTGCCGGCGTTATAGAATCACGTTCCTCCGGTATGAAGGGAACCTATATCAAGGTTCTGAATGAAGTGATTTTCGATGAGCTGGCAGAAATAAAGGCACAGAGGAATAAAAAAGCATAAAGAAAGGTACGTAAGAAAAAACTGTTTTCTCAAAATCCGGGAAAACAGTTTTTCTTTTGCAGGAAAAAAAGATCATATAAAAAATTTGTGAAAAATAAGAAAATGAGAAAATAAGAGAAAAAATGAGTATAGAAAAGAATAAAAAAGTATAGAATTTAAAATATAGCTTTGAAAAGGGTTGCGGAAAACACTGGAATTGAATAATATAATGGACAGTGATTAGCACTCGAGTTAAATGAGTGCTAGTAAATGAAAAGAGTTTTCAAAATAAAGGAGGACATAGATCATGACATTAGTTCCATTAGGTGACAGAGTTGTATTAAAACAGTTAGAAGCAGAAGAAACAACAAAATCCGGTATCGTTCTTCCGGGACAGGCACAGGAAAAACCACAGCAGGCAGAAGTTATCGCAGTAGGCCCTGGCGGAGTGGTAGACGGCAAAGAAGTAAAAATGGAAGTTTCCACAGGCGATAAAGTAATCTATTCCAAATACGCAGGAACAGAAGTGAAGCTTGACGGTGAGGAATACATCATCGTAAAACAGAGTGATATTCTCGCAGTGGTGAAATAAGGAGGACTAAAATCATGGCAAAAGAAATCAAATATGGCGCAGAAGCAAGATCAGCACTGGAAGCTGGTGTAAATAAATTAGCAGATACCGTAAGAGTGACCCTTGGACCGAAAGGAAGAAACGTTGTTCTTGACAAACAGTTTGGTGCACCGCTCATCACAAACGATGGTGTTACCATTGCAAAGGAAATCGAGCTGGAAGATGCATTCGAAAACATGGGTGCACAGCTGATCAAAGAAGTTGCATCCAAGACAAACGATGTTGCAGGTGATGGTACTACAACCGCTACCGTTCTTGCACAGGCAATGGTTCACGAAGGAATGAGAAACCTGGCAGCAGGCGCTAACCCGATCATCCTGAGAAAAGGAATGAAGAAAGCTACAGACACTGCTGTAGAAGCAATTCAGAAGATGAGCCAGAAAGTAAGCGGTAAATCCCAGATCGCAAACGTAGCAGCAATCTCTGCAAGCGATGAAGAGGTTGGTAAACTGGTAGCAGATGCTATGGAAAAGGTTTCCAACGATGGTGTTATCACCGTTGAGGAGTCCAAGACCATGCACACTGAGCTTGACCTGGTAGAAGGCATGCAGTTTGACCGTGGATATATTTCCGCATACATGGCAACCGATATGGAAAAAATGGAAGCAAATCTGCAGGATCCATACATCCTGATCACAGACAAGAAGATCAGCAACATCCAGGAAGTTCTTCCGTTACTGGAGCAGATCGTACAGGCGGGTGCGAAGCTTCTTATCATCGCTGAGGATGTAGAGGGCGAGGCTCTTACCACTCTGATCGTAAACAAATTAAGAGGCACCTTCCAGGTAGTAGCTGTAAAAGCTCCTGGCTATGGTGACAGAAGAAAAGAGATGCTGCAGGATATCGCAATCCTGACAGGCGGACAGGTAATCTCCGATGAGGTTGGTCTGGAACTGAAAGATGCTACTATGGCTCAGTTAGGCCGTGCAAAATCTGTAAAAGTTGCAAAAGAAAATACCGTTATCGTAGATGGTATGGGTGACAAAGACGCAATCGCAAACCGTGTTGCACAGATCCGTTCCCAGATTGAAGAGACCAAATCTGAATTTGATAAAGAAAAACTTCAGGAAAGACTTGCAAAACTGGCAGGCGGCGTAGCAGTTATCCGTGTTGGTGCTGCAACCGAAACAGAAATGAAAGAAGCAAAACTCCGTATGGAGGATGCACTTGCAGCTACAAGAGCAGCTGTTGAGGAAGGTATCATCGCAGGCGGCGGTTCCGCATATATCCATGCTGCCAAAGAAGTTGCAAAGCTTGCAGCTACTCTGGAGGGAGATGAAAAGACAGGTGCAAACATCATCCTGAAAGCACTGGAAGCTCCGCTGTATCGTATCGCTGCAAACGCAGGTCTGGAAGGCTCTGTTATCATCAACAAAGTAAGAGAATCCGAGCCAGGTGTTGGCTTCGATGCTCTGAACGAAGAATATGTTGACATGGTAGGAGCAGGTATCCTTGACCCGGCAAAGGTTACAAGAAGTGCACTGCAGAATGCAACCAGTGTTGCATCCACACTGCTGACCACTGAGTCTGTTGTTGCCAATATTAAAGAAGAAACTCCGGCAGCTCCGGCAGGCGGCCAGGGAATGGGAATGATGTAATTCCCGGAAGCTGTCAAATATTTTCAAATTAAGAGGGCTGGCGTCATAGACGCTGGTCCTTTTTTGTGCTATACTGAATGCATATGTAATGTAAAAAAGGAGAGGATATCATTATGAGTGATTTGTATTCCGAGTTACTGGTAAAAAAGAAGAGAACGGCAAAGGATAACCTGATCAAATACGGTCTGATCGGTCTGACTGCACTTTTGGCGGCTGCAGGACTTTTCCTAATGCCGGTGCTTCTGATCGCGGCAATTGTCGTAGGCGTGGTGTCTTATTTCATCATCCCCGGTACAGACCTGGAGTTTGAGTACCTGTTTGTAAACGGAGAACTGGACATTGATAAGATCATGGCAAAGACCAAGAGAAAAAAAGTAAAGACCCTGAATCTTCAGGAGGCGGATCTGATGGCTCCTCTGAATTCCCACAGAATGGACTATTATAATGGAAATCAGAAGCTGAAGGTACTGGACTTTTCTTCCGGAGATACGGAGCATAAACGCTATGCGATCATCATGCGCGATGGTGGAGAAACCTGCAAAATCATCATAGAACCGGATGAAGCTTTGGCAAAAACCATGAGAAATTGCGCTCCAAGTAAGGTTTTTTTGGATTAATTCCTGGATTGACACGATTCTGATTTTTTGCTACACTAGGGAACAAAACAAAAATGAATTTACATTTAACAAGGGAGGAAATGCAATGGGTACTATCATTGGTGAAGGCATTACTTTTGATGACGTTCTGTTAGTTCCGGCGTAGTCAAAGGTAATTCCGAATCAGGTTGATGTCTCAACCTATCTGACCAAGAAAATTAAATTAAATATTCCTATGATGAGCGCAGGAATGGACACCGTTACCGAACACAGAATGGCAATCGCCATGGCGAGACAGGGCGGCATCGGTATTATTCACAAAAACATGTCTATTGAGGCCCAGGCAGACGAGGTCGACAAAGTAAAACGTTCCGAGAACGGTGTTATCACCGATCCCTTTTCTTTATCTCCAGAGCACACATTAAAAGATGC
>JALERH010000082.1 GCA_022764275.1 Blautia sp.
AGATGGAATTAAGTTTTCTGATGGATGTGATCTGACTCCGTCAAAAGTTAAAGCCTATTTCGATCATATGAAAGAAGTTGGTCCTTCCGGATCCGCAAAGCCGGAGAAATATCTGGAATTTGAAGCTGTAGTTACAGCAGACGATGAGGCAAATACGATCAATATTAAAACAAGTAAACCGTACGCAAACTTAATGGGGCAGCTCTGCCACCCGACAATGGGCATTACGGATGTGGAACATATTGAGAACTTCAATGGTGTAGGTGTGGGATATGAACTGGCTGCAAATGAATATTATCGTGAAGAGGTTCCTTATGACAAAGTGAATCTGTTATACATGGGAGACAACTCTGCAAAAGCAATGGCACTGCAGAGCGGTCAGGTAGATCTTGTTGAAAATATTACTAACGTTGCTGATATCCAGAATTTCCAGGAAAGTGATGACTTTACAGTGGATATTGCATCCGGTGTACGCTGTGGATTTTCATGGATGAATTTCAATGGTGTTCTTGGAAATAAAACGCTTCGCCAGGCAATTCTTATGGCGATTGATAATGAAACAATCTGCAATTCAAGAACCATTGGCGGACTGTATACACCTGGTTTCTCCGTACTGCCTTCTACACTGTCCTACGGTTATGAAGATCTGAACAACCCGTATACCTATAATCCGGAAAAAGCAAAGCAGATTCTTGATGAAGCCGGAATTGTTGATACAGATGGAGATGGTATTCGTGAACTGGATGGACAGAACATCCAGCTCAGATATATGTGCTACAGGCTGTTGGAAGAGTACTTTGGCGATGCCGGGTTGGAGGAACGTCTGGTGGCAGTATACGCAATCGGTTGGCCGTTGACTGAGGAAATGACCGAAAAGTATCCTCAGATGAAAGCCGCCAAGTGCGCATACGACATTGGCACCATTGTCAGCTTTGAGTGCGAAGCGGAGGATGTGACCGATACTTTCATTATTCCAAAGGGGACAAAAGCACTGTCCATTAATCCGCTGAACTGGAAAACGGATTCCACACCAGCCTCCAGGGAAGAAAACCGGGGAGCCTGCTTTACGGATTACAGTGGCAGCATTGTGAGCGATGCTGGAGCGCTGTGCGGTGCCTATATCGATGATGTGCGCGGTGCCCTAAAGGTAACGGATGTGTCTGCAAAGGACTATCCCGCTATTGTTCCGGGACTGCCGGAGGGGGCATACCACATCTATGATTACCAGTTTTTCTTCCGCAATTTGCAGGAAAATGTGAAGCTGAGGGTGGATACATATTTTGAAATGGTTCAAAGGGATGCCGCATAAAATTTACGGAAGCATGGAATAATTCGGCTTCAAACGAAACGATATGGAAAACAAAGAGAATTTCATGTGGCTGGATGCGGATGACCGCATCGATGAAGAAAATTGCCAAAAAATCCGAGAGTGGAAGCAATCCCCCAGCGGAAAGCTGGTATTTGCCGGTTATGAACGGCAGGAAAACGGAGGAACCTTCCTGTACCCAAGAATCGTCCGCCGGGACGCAGGCTTTGTATGGGAGGGTATCGTCCACGAGCATCTGGTATTGGCCCAGGGGCAGCAGCTGACAGAGCCAGAGGACTGCCTATCGGCGGACTTTTCCATTCGGCATTGTAAACAGGGCACGCCCAACTACAGCCGCAATATCAAAATCATGGAGCGGCTTTCCAGAGAGGAACTGCTGGACAGCTTTTGGCTCTGCGCCCAGTGTTATCTGGACTGTGTGCTTGCAGGGGAAACGGAAAAAGCGGAACGCTACTTGAAGCTGGCAGCCGAAAGCAGACCCCCTTTTGAAAATCGACTGGAGGATTATGCCTTGATTAACACGGTGCTGAAATTCCACAAACAGTACGGTGCCATGCTGAAATGGAACGCAATGTATTTATCCTGCAAAAAATGTGCCTTAACCAAATAGGAGCATTTCGTTTATCGCGAAAAAGATCACTCTGTGAAGGTAACGATCTGCCCGGATTCTGGAGTATCATTATTTTTTTTCGTGCAAAATATTGCGTTTTTCGTGCAGATGGCATATACTATAATCACCAGCACGAAAGGAGATGGTTATATGGCTGGTTCTACCACAAATATTAGCATACGCATGGATTCGGATTTGAAAGCACAAGCCGATGCCTTGTTTGGAGAACTTGGCATGAACCTGTCCACAGCGTTCAATATCTTTGTTCGCCAGTCGCTCCGTGAGGGCAGGATTCCTTTTGAAATTTCTTTGAATCAGCCCAACAAGGAAACGATTGCAGCCATGCTGGAAGCGGAAAGGATTGCGAAAGATCCGTCTGTGAAAGGATATACCAATCTGGATGAGTTGTTCGCAGATCTGAAAGCATGAGGAAAACAAGGTACACTGTTAAGTCCACCACGCAATTCAAAAAGGACTACAAGCTGGCAATGAAGCGTGGATTAAAAATTGGGCTATTAGAGGATGTGGTTGCTGCCCTCGCAATGGGCGAACCGCTCCCGGAAAAGAACAAAGATCACGTCTTGTCCGGGAATTGGTCAGGACACCGTGAGTGTCATATCCTTCCGGATTGGCTGCTGATCTACCGAATTGAGGATGATGTGCTGGTGCTGACCTTAACCCGCACCGGAACACATAGCGATTTATTCGGTAAATAGCAAAGATCACGCCGCCGTTATAGGAGAATTTCCATACGGCGGTTTTTCAAAAACTAAAATCGAATCCGCTTCAAGATTTCCTGCGTAAGGATACCGATGAGCAGTCCGGTAATCACGCCGGAAATAAGAAGCACGGGAGCATAATAAAGAAGACTGGATGACATGGCAATCATACAGGCGATAATAAGCTGACCGATATTGTGGGAAACGCCGCCGGCAACGCTGATGCCGAGGATGCTGAAACCGGAAAACTTTTTCATAACAGTCATAACAGCAAGGCTCACGACAGCGCCAGCAAGACTGTACAGGATGCTGAACATATTTCCAAACATAAATCCGATTACAATAATCCGGACAACAGAGACGAAGGCGGCTTCTTTCCACGAATATTTTTGCAGGATAAAAAGCACAGCCAGATTGGCAAGTCCCAGCTTTATTCCGGGAATACCAACGAAAACGGGAATCAGAGATTCCACATATCCAAATATAATAGCTACTGCAGCAAAAAGTCCAAGATATGCAATCTTATTCTTCATTTATCTATACCTCGTTTTTTAATATACCGGAATTTATACAATACACAGTTACTATCATAACATACCGGAAAGTAAATGACAAGAAAGGGGTTAGATACAGCGAACAAAAAAGTAACAGGGATATTTTCTCTATAAGCTGACTTGACAGCTTCTATTCTGAATGATAAACTAATAACAGTTAAACAAGACTAACTAACAGAACGCTAAGGGATTCCATTATGGTCCTTTATTTTTTAAATTTAGGTTAGATATGACTAACGACAGAAAGGAGAACCCGAATGAGTATTGTCATTATTGGAGGAAATGAATGTATGGTCTGTCAATACGAGAAAATCTGTAAAGACTACGGCTGTAAGGCGAAGGTATTTGCAAAAGAAAAGGGATGCCTGAGAAAAAAATTGGGAAATCCGGATCTTATGATTCTGTTTACCAATACAGTATCCCATAAAATGGTTTGTACTGCTGTGACGGAAGCAAAAAGAAATAATATACGGATTGCAAGAAAGCATTCCAGCAGTGTGGCCGCTTTGACAGATGTACTGGAAACCTATTGCAGATAAGGAGGAGACAGATGCTTGAAACCATGCTGATCGAACATTGCTCCCCTGCGCTTGCAGGATTGAAGACAGCCAATATGTTCAATTATAAATTTTCTTCGGTTGACATTCTTTTAAGGGAACTTCGGGATGTGAATCAGAAACTGAATGGGAAAGGTGTTTATGTAGATATTCTGCGGACAAATGAACGCCATGCGCTCCTGTATGTTTACAGAAAAAAACGTCTGGAAAAGGACCTTTTGAAGCCGGGTGTGACGGAACTCCTTGAGAAGTATGGATACGAAAACAGTGAACTGGAAAATTGTCTGATACACTTAAAAAGCAGATTCCGGGAGTATGACTGTTTTCCCCATGAAATCGGTCTTTTTCTCGACTACCCCCTTCCGGACGTAGTCGGATTTATTGAACATGGAGGGAAAAACTGTAAATGCTGTGGAGTATGGAAGGTGTACAGCAATGAATGTGAAACAAAAGCTTTATTCGGGCGATTCAGAAAATGCACGGAAGTTTACCGGAAGGTTTTTGCAAGGGGAAGGACTCTTGCACAGCTGACAGTAGCAGCATAACAATAGAAAAGGAGTATTTAGACATGAGTAAAATTGCAGTCGTTTATTGGAGCAGTTCAGGTAACACAGAAGCTATGGCAAAGGCAGTGGCTGAAGGAGCGAAAGCTTCCGGAGCAGAAGTAAGTATTTTTGATACAGAGGCGTTTTCCTCTGATAAAATTGACGGATTTGATGCATTTGC
>JALERH010000100.1 GCA_022764275.1 Blautia sp.
TCATCTTCGAAACCTTCGTATTCTTCTGTTTCTGTATTCTGGAGACTGAATTTCGGAACATCGGATTTACATCCTACCTTCAGGACGCCTCTGTCGATAATCTCCTGTACGTCCCCGGATACTTCCTCAGCCCTTACGGTGAGTGTGCTTCCAGCCATGGAAACTACCATCATGGCTGCTGCTGCGAGTGCGAATAATCTTTTTTTCATCATAATAAACTCCTCCTTGAAATGATTGATATATCTGAAGAGACATTTGCCTCTAAAGATGCTAATGAAGAATTTTGCTCAGGAAAGCCTTCGTGCGTTCGTGTTCCGGATTCTGGAAGAAATGCTCCGGCGTTCCTTCCTCCAGGATATAACCGCCGTCCATGAAAATCACGCGGTCAGCCACCTGCCTGGCAAATCCCATCTCATGGGTAACACAGATCATGGTGATGTTTTCCTGGGCCAGCTCCACCATAACATTTAAAACCTCCTGAACCATTTCCGGGTCCAGCGCAGAAGTCGGTTCATCAAAAAGGATCAGAGGCTGTTTTGTACAGAGTGCCCGGGCGATAGCCACACGCTGCTGCTGCCCTCCGGAGAGCTGTGTGGGATAATTTCCGGCTTTTTCCTTAAGGCCTACCCTCTCCAGACATTCCATTGCATGAGCGATGGCCTCTTTCTTCGGCACTTTCTGAAGCTTTATGGGAGCCAGCGTAAGGTTCTGCAGTACCGTAAGATGCGGATAAAGATTAAACTGCTGGAAAACCATGGAAGAATACTTTTTTGCCATTTCCAGATGATTCTTTTTGGTTACCTCAGTACCTGCAATGGAGACCTTGCCGGAAGTAGGTTCTTCCAGGTAATTGATGCAGCGGATGAAGGTAGATTTTCCGGAACCGGAAGGACCGATGATGACCAGCTTTTCTCCTTCTTTTACTGTGAGATTGATATCTTTCAGGACCTCCAGGTCTCCAAAATTTTTTTTCAGGTGTTCTACCTTTACCATATCTGCCATAGGTTTTCCCTCTTTCTGAATATCTTGTAAAAGAAAATAAAAAGCGCTCTGTCCGCATTTTCAGCAGACAAAGCGCCTTCGCTTTTCCTTAAAAATTGTCTATATTATAGCGACTGTAATTTCAAAAGTCAATCCTTCAAAGTGAAAAAGTCAAAGCGTTTCGGATAATTCTTTTAAATGGGCAGTCAGTTTTACATTTTCGCTGTAGTCCACAGGGCAGTCTATGATAACCGGTACGGTCTGTTTAAATGCCTCTTCCAGGGTGGGAAGAAGGTCTTCCGTTCGCTCAATGCGGTATCCCTTTCCGTGCATGGCTTCCGCAAATTTCACAAAATCCGGATTGCCGAAATCCACACAGCCGGAATGTCCATACTGATCCATCTGTTTCCATTTGATCAGACCATAGGAGTCGTCATGGAAAATGAGCGTAACAATAGGAAGCTGTTCCCGAAAGGCTGTCTCAAGCTCCTGGCAGTTCATCATAAAGCCGCCGTCGCCGGTAACAGCCAGCACTCGTTTTTCCGGATAGAGCAGCTTGGCAGCGACAGCTCCGGGTACTGCGATACCCATGGAGGCAAAGCCATTGGAAATAATACAGGTATTGGGCTGATAGCAGTGGTAATGACGTGCGATCCACATTTTATGCGCGCCTACATCGGACAACAGGATATCTTCCGGTCTCAGGGCTTTTCGGATATCAGCAAGGATTTTCTGCGGTTTGACCGGAAAACTCATGTCATTTTCGTACTTGCTATATTCCTCCATCATCATATTTTTAATCTTCAGCGCTTCCTCCGGTTCCGTATTGCGGCGGCAGCGATACAAGATATTATCCAGAGAATTGCTGATATCACCCACTACCTCGACGGCTGTCTGATAGTATTTGTTGATATGAGCCGGCCGGCGGTCAATATGGATGATGGTTTTATCTTTCCCGGGGTTCCATTTCTGGGGAGCATATTCCACCAGATCGTAGCCGACAGCAATGATGACATCGGCTTCTTCCAGGATTTTATTCTGATAATCCTTCTGAGGAATACCGATGGTCCACATGGAATATTTGCTGTTAAAAGGAATGATACCTTTTGCCATCATGGTATGTACCACCGGAATTTTCAGTTTTTCGGCAAAGTTTGTCACAGACTGGGAAGCCTGTGCGCGGACAGCACCCGCACCTGCCAGAATCACCGGTGTTTTCGCCTGATAAAGCATACCGGCGGCAAATTCAATGGTATTTAAATCCGCAAATTCCTTTGGCTCCACTTTTTTTGGAAGAGGACGTTCCTCTGCGGCAACCGGCATTTTTCCGATATCAACCGGCAGGTCGATGTGGGTGGCACCGGGTTTTTCGCTCTCCGCATATTTGAAGGAAAGACGTACGATCTCGCTCATATTTTCCGGCTTCACGACCATCTTGGTACGTTTGGTAATGGGCTCAAACATTTTGGTCAGATTCAGGAACTGGTGTGAGGTAATGTGCATACGTTCGGTACCTACCTGGCCTGTAATCGCCACCAGCGGAGCACCGTCAGAATCTGCGTCCGCGACTCCTGTAACCAGATTGGTAGCACCGGGACCAAGCGTTGCCAGACATACACCCGCATGTCCGGTCAGCCTTCCGTAAACATCTGCCATAAAAGCGGCTCCCTGTTCATGACGCGTTGTGATAAAACGGATTTCGGGATGATGGGAAAGAGCTTCGATAACGGCAAGATTCTCTTCCCCGGGAATGCCGAAAATGACTTTAACCCCTTCTTCCTTCAGACATTCCACCAAAAGTTCCGCAGCTGTTTTGGATGTCTCATTTTCCATGATTTGTTTCCCCTCTCCATAAAAATGCAAGATATGAGAAAAAAGAAAAGGCACACAGACTTCTGGTCCGTGTGCCACACTGCACTTTTTCCTCTGAACGCCCTATATTATAGAAAGGCAGTCCGGGAAAGTCAAGAGTATTTTTTATTTCGCCTTTGCAATTTGAAAAAGATGCGTTATAATAGGGGCGCTATTGCAGAGACATTACAGGAAAGGAGCAGAGGATTGGAAAAAAAGAAAACAGACGTAAAATTTATTGTAGGGATGACTGTCCTGGTGATCGTGATGGCGGCAATGGGAGCTTCCTTTTGGAAGGTGGTTGCCATACAGGCTGAAAAGGATCGGGCAGAAGAACAGAGACAGGAAGAGGAGGCGATTCGCGCTATCTGCGTTGAGGCGGGTGATGTACTGAAGGACCTGGTATTTGTGGATATGGACACGAAAACCGTATTCAAAGCCGAAATCCCCAGCGAAGGTATTTATAATAGAAACGGAAAGCTGATGGAAGGTGACGTATTGGAAAACGGTGACATGGTAAAAATTTATGGCGATAATGTCATGACGAGATCTATTCCGGCTCAGTATCCGGGCGTTACAAAGATGAAAAGGATGGGCCGGGCGACCCTTGAGGAGCTTGAGCCTTATCTGGAAATCGTGAAAGAAATTATGTAAAAAGGTGGATGGTAGAAGATGAAATATGTAAAACAGTTCTGGATCATTCTGCTGTTCTGTGCTCTGGGAGAAGGGCTTCGCGTTTTGCTTCCCCTTCCGATACCGGCAAGTGTTTACGGTCTGATCCTGCTTCTGGCAGCCCTTTTGACCGGTATTATGAAACTGGAGCGGGTGGAGGAAACAGCAGATTTCCTGGTGGAAATCATGCCGGTTATGTTTATCCCGGCAGGCGTTGGGCTTCTGACGGCATGGGGAGCCTTAAAGCCGATCTGGCTGCCGGTGGTGGTCATCACCATTCTTACGACAGTGATCGTGATGGTAGTTACAGGTCGGGTTACCCAGTTTGTGATTAGAAAGGATAGAAAGAAAACAGAGAAATGATGGAATTTTTTGAAAACTCGTTATTTTTCGGCGCTGCAGTCAGCCTGGTGGCATATGAGATCGGACTGCTGTTAAAGAAAAAATTTAAGCTGGCGATTTTTAACCCGCTTCTGATTGCCATTCTGTGCGTCATGGCAGTGCTGATGATTCTGGATGTGGATTACTCAACGTATAATGAAGGCGGACAATATATCAGTTATCTGCTTACCCCGGCGACGGTATGTCTGGCTGTGCCTCTGTATCGCCAGATCAGCCTTCTGCGTAAAAATCTGAAAGCGGTGATTGCGGGAATACTCTCCGGTGTGCTGGCAAGTATGGTCAGTGTTTTGATTCTGGCAAAGCTTTTTGGTCTTTCTCATGAGGAATACGTGACGCTTCTTCCAAAATCCATTACCACAGCAATCGGGATGGGAGTTTCAGAGGAGCTTGGAGGAATTGTCACGATCACAGTTGCGGTCATTATCATTACCGGAGTCCTGGGAAACATGATTGCCGAAGTGATCTGCAAAGCGGCAAAAATCGAAGAACCTATTGCAAAGGGGCTGGCTCTGGGAACCTCTGCTCACGCTATCGGAACGGCTAAAGCCATGGAGATGGGAGAGGTGGAAGGTGCTATGAGCAGCCTGGCCATCGCTGTGGCAGGACTGGTAACGGTCGTGGCAGCATCGGTGTTTGCCGGAATGATGTAAAAAAGCAAACAAACTTTCGGAAAAATAATATTAATCCCGTTTTATCGGACTATAAATATGGTAACCTATAACCATAAAGAAAATATGTTCGAAAAAATATTCGGATTCGAAAGAATCACCAGGGAGGAAAATATTATGTGGACCGCAGATGAGAGAATCAGAGAGAGAAAGGTGGCACTGGCTGACGGAGGATATGCAGAACCTCAGAGAGAAAGAAGAAGTGACCGGAAGCTTTCCCGTACTATGGCGATGGTGATCGGAGTTCTGGTGACCCTGGAGATTATGATCGCCGGAGCGATGGTACTGAATTTTGATTTCCGTGGTGCGGATGTTATTGCCCTTGGCCTGGGATTTATGGTATTATATTCAGGAGTCGTAGCGTTACTGACAGACAAATAGGAGCAGTGAAATATGCCGAAATCATTCCATCAGAAACTGAACATTTTATCTCTGATGCGTGCTTTTATGGAGCGGACGGATGAGAATCATCCCATGACTGTGCAGGATATGCTGTCATATCTGAATGGGCTTGGAATAAGCGTGGAGAGGAAAACCATATATGACGACATTGAGACGCTGCGTACGTTTGGCATGGATATCTTGAACCGCAGAGAGAGACCATCGGGGTTTTATCTTGCCGACAGGAATTTTGAGCTTGCGGAGCTGAAGCTTCTGGTAGATGCGGTACAGTCTTCCAGATTTATTACAGCCAGGAAATCGCGGCAGCTGATACAGAAGCTTGAGAGCCTTACCAGCATCCATCAGGCAAAGGAGCTGCAGAGACAGGTTCTGGTGGAAGGCCGTGTTAAGACGATGAACGAAAGCATCTATTACAATATTGATGAGATTCACAATGCGATTTCCCATGACCGTCAGATCAGCTTCCAGTATTATGAATGGACTGTGTCCAAGGAGATGCGCCTGAAAAAGAACGGGGAACGTTATCGCATCAGTCCGTGGAAGATGCTCTGGAAGGATGATAATTACTATCTGATGGGCGTGGACGAAAAGAGCGGCCTTGTAAAACATTACCGTGTAGACAAGATGCTGAAGATCACCATGGAGCAGGAATCGCGGAACGGAGCGCAGGTCTTCGAGAATTTTGATACCGCCAGGTTTGCATCCGGCACATTTGGAATGTTTGGCGGCAGGGAGGAGACTGTGTGTCTGGAGTTTGAAAATCGCCTGGTGGGAGTGATGATAGACCGATTTGGTCAGGAGATCATGATCATGAGAAAGGATGAGAATCATTCCACCACTCTGATTCATGTGAATGTGAGCAGTCAGTTCTTCGGATGGCTTGCCGGTTTTGGCTCCGGTGTGACAGTGGTGTCACCCGAGCGTGTGCGCAGGGATTACAGAGACTTTTTGCGAAAAGCTCTGGAGAATTATGAAGGAAAAGAAAATGACGGTTAAATCCAGACTTTTGGAGTTGTTGGAACAGCATAAAGGGGAAACCTTGTCAGGAGAGCGGCTTGCTGAGGAGCTTGCCTGTACCAGAGCCGCTGTCTGGAAAGCAGTGAAATCTCTTCGGGAAGAGGGCTACACCATCGAGGCCGGCCCCAATAAAGGCTATATGCTTGCCCGGGACAGTAACCGGCTTTCCGTGGAAGGAATGCGATTATATCTGAATAATCCCCAGGTTTCCGTTAAAATATATGAACAATTGAATTCGACGAACCAGGAGGCAAAAAAGGTGGCGGTCAGCGGCGAGGCCAGCCATGGTTCTTTTGTGGTGGCTTTGGTGCAGACAGCTGGAAGAGGACGCAAAGGGCGTTCTTTTTATTCACCCAAAGATACCGGACTGTATCTGAGCGTGGTTCTGGAGCCGGAAGAAACATTGAAAGAGAGCCTTTTGATCACTACTGCGGCCGCAACTGCCGTATATAAGGCTGTCCAAAAGGTGTGCGGCGTTTCTCTGGATATCAAGTGGGTGAATGACCTGTACCGGAACGGAAAAAAGGTATGTGGAATCCTTACGGAAGCGGTGACGGACTTTGAAAGCGGAGATATCGAGTTTGCCATTGTAGGTATCGGGCTGAACCTGTATGTGGAACAGGAGGAGCTGCCACAGGAACTTTCAGGGGTAGCAGGAGGGATATTTGATACACGACAGGAGGCAGAGGGGACGGACCGGAACCGCCTGGCTGCTGAGATTGTCAACGCTTTGCTTGAGGAGACAAAGGAACTTCGGCTCTCCCGGGAATATGTGGAACATAATATGGTTCCCGGCAGAAAGATTGAGATATCCGATGGAGGGAACACCAGAATGGCAAGGGCATTATCCATCTGCGAGGATGGGAGGCTTCTGGTGGAGGAAGAGGATGGAACACAGAATCGGCTTTCCTATGGGGAAGTGTCGCTTCGTGTGAGGGATTTACAGGTTATAAACAAAATTGAAAAGAATCATAGATAAAAATATAGGCCGCCACGTTTGTGGCGGCCTCATTTTAACTGTTTGCTGTATCGTCTGTTTGGCTGCTTTCTTCCTTTGGTGATTCCAGGGCGGAATCCGGCTGCTGATAGGGTCGATATGGCTGCCAGTAATGCTCCTGGCTGTCAGCAGTTTCATTTTTATCCAGCTTCTTTTTCTTTCCGGTCAGGATATAATAACCGGTCACGATGATCACAATGGCAATGATAAGCTGTGGAAGCCGGTAAATAATATTGTAGAGCAGGTCGGCCAGAAAGTCCGGTAAAATCCAGTAAAGCAGATCTGTAACATTGTTCCAGAGGATAACAACGCCAAAAAGGATCATGAGTACAGCCAGGACTTTACGATATTGGGGAGAAAAATCATGGGTACTTCCGAAAATCCGGTCAAGGTGCAGGATGTAGTCGTCCTCTATCGCGTAAAACTCCTCGGCGGGAAGAGATTTTAAATTATGGACATTGAAGAAGCTGTAAAACCAGATGATGGGAAGAAATATGGCGAGGAATCCCAGATTCAGTCCTGCGGCGATTCCGACGATTCCCCAGAAAAGCAGCATGATGCTGATACCCTGCTTCATAAATCCCATATGCATTTCTCCGGCTCCAGGTATTAAAGAGCAGATAAATAACCAGAATCCCCTTTTTTGTCTTTGCATATCATTTACCTCCAATTGCTATTTTATTTGAAATATCGTTCAGATAGTTACGGATCGCTGCGGAACTGTTGGAAAGTCCCTCATTAATATTCCGAGAAAACTCGCGCAGATGACCGGACAGCTCCAGTGGCTGTACCTGTACGGGGACGCTGCTTTGTCTTGCCCCAAACGAGGCAAAATCGGTCTGTCCGATGCAGAACAGTAAAAACAGTGCTGCCAGGACACCTACTGCAGTGTGAAGACCTTCGTAAAAAAGCCGCATCCGGTGAGAGGTTTCTGAGACGGATTTTTCTGCTTTCACATCCAGGGAGGATGATCTGGCAAGAATCTGATCCTTCAGGTAATCAGGAGGGGCGATGGGAGAATCCGTGGTTTCCCGGTCAAGCATCTGCTCCATACAGTAATCACATTTGTCCAGATGCTCCAGAAACGCGATCATATCATTGGTATCCATTTGGTTGTTCTGAAATTTTTCCAGGGTATTGTCATCGATATGCATCTAATCACTCCTTTCCTGCAGCATTTTTTTCAGCATGGCTTTTGCCCGGTAAAGCTGTGTCTGAATCGTTTTTGGGTTTTTATCTTCTTTTGCAGCAATTTCTGCCACGGAAAGCTGTTCGCAGAAATGGGAAACAGCCACTTCACGGTAAGGGCTTTTCAATTGCTGGCAGAGAGAACGTACCTGATGGTCCGAATCGGCGATCAGACACGTTTCCTCAGGGGAAGAGCGGGAATCCGGCAGCGCGGAGAAATACTCACCCTCCGTAGGAATGGTGCGCCGGCCGGCGGCTTTGAGAAAGTCCAGACATTTCCGGACTGCGATTTTACTCAGCCAGGCTTTTTCATAGGCACCATCAAAACGGGAAAGATTTTTGTAGGCGGATAAAAACACTTCCTGAGTCAGGTCTTCGGCATCAAAAGGATTGCCGACAGCTTTTAAACATATGGAATATATTAAATTCTGATACTGATCGATCAAATACTCCAGATATTCTTCGTGTCTGATGATATCAGCCCCCTTTCTTTCCTGCCCGCTTACTAATTATAACGCAGTGGCCGGATAAAGCACTTCAAAATCATAAAAAAATTTGCGATATATCACGATTTGGTCTATACTGTTAGGAAAACGGGCATAGGGATATATGCTTCAAATAGCCAGACTTAAAAATGGAGGAGACGCAGATGACAGAAACGAGACGTTTGTATTATGAGGATGTATATAAAAAAGAATTTACAGCAAAAGTTCTGGAGTGCCGGGAGGAAAAGAAGGGATTTCAGATCCTTCTGGACGAGAGTGCTTTTTACCCGGAAGGAGGCGGACAGCCAAGTGATACGGGATTTTTAAATGACGTAAAGGTTACGGAGGTTCATGAGAAAGAGGGAGAACTGCTTCATTATACAGAGGAGGCTATTCAGCCAGGCACTGAGGTTCGGGGAAAAATCGACTGGGCACGCAGGTT
>JALERH010000113.1 GCA_022764275.1 Blautia sp.
GTTCCCATCTCAGCGGTTGCAGTGAAGTCGGCATTTAACTGCTTCAGCAGCTTGTTTGCCTCATCATTCATGGCCTTCCACTGAATCATATGATTTTTGATAATTTCATGGCCCATAAAAATATTCTCAGCCACGGTCAGATCCGGATAGGATGTAGGATGCTGGTAAACGGCTGCAATACCTGCTGCCTGTGCATCTCTTGGTCCCTTAAAATCGACCTTCTGGCCATTTAAGAACATTTCGCCCTCTTCTGCCTTATGTACGCCAGTAATTACTTTGATAAAAGTTGATTTACCAGCACCGTTTTCACCCATCAGTGCATGAACTTCACCAGGTTTTAACTGAAACTGTACATTATTCAGTGCCTTTACGCCCGGAAAAATCTTGGTAATGCCTTTTAACTCAAGAACATATTCAGACACAGCTCTTTCCTCCCTTTCTTATCTTGTACTCATTTTACCATCTGACGCAAAATTGGAAAATGGGAAAATATTTGGAAACAGGGTAAAATATTTTCCAGTTAGGCAGTCGTATTTGCGGAAAAAATATGTTAAAATATACAGAAAGAACTCGTAATCGGCATTAAATATGTAAATGGAGAACAAAATGAAATTACTGATCGTAGATGACGAGGAACTGACCAGAACCGGTGTCATTTCTTCTCTTGACTGGAAATCACTTGGAATCGATGAGATTCTTCAGGCAGACGATGGAATCAACGGACTGGAAGCAGCCCGTATTCACAGACCGGAAATCATCCTGTGCGATGTACGTATGCCCCGTATGGACGGTATCACCATGCTGGAACGGCTGGAGACCATCCTTCCCGATGTGGTTCCTATTTTTATGAGCGGATATTCCGATAAGGAATACTTAAAGGCAGCCATAAAGCTGAAAGCTGTCAGCTATATAGAAAAGCCCATTGACCCACAGGAAATCCGTGACGCGGTATGTGAGGCCCGTGACCTGTACAACCAGAAGGTAAGGACCCACCGCGGAGAGACGCTCCATTCCCTGGAAACAGCCTCCAGACTTGCCCTGCTTCTTACCGCTCCTTATGATTCCAATCACGAGATCATCTCCCATCTTGTGGAAGAGCTTGAGCTTTCCATCACACCTGTCACCCTCTTTACGGCAGTTGTCATCAAGACAGATACTGTGATGGATCTGTCCGTTCCCTCCACAGATGAGATTTACCAGTCTGTACGGCAGTTTCTTCATCTGTATGGTCTGGATTGTATTTATGTGGAAAAAAGGATTCAGTATCTGGTGTATTTCGTATTCGGTCCTGCAATACCCACTAAAGCAGTTTTAAAAAGCATACGGGACTTTTTCTGCCAGCAGTATGCCTGCTACCAGAAATTCTATGTTGCGGCAGGAGAAAATCTTCAGGGAATTTCCCGGGCATATCATTCCTATACATCTGCAGTCATCCTGCTGCAGAACAGTTTCTTTTTTCCTGCCGGAACTTTCCTCAATCCTCAGATACTGGCAGAGCAGAATAACACAGACAGCCGTCCTTCTTTTCCTTCCAATCCGGAGGATACCTTTACCGCGCTTCTGGATGCCAGGGATGAAAAAGGCTGCAGAGATTTCCTGAATCGTCTTTATTGTTTCTATGACCGGAATCAGAATGTCCTGCCCAATCAGGCCAAGGATTTATATTACAGGCTTTTCCGATGCCTTGAGGAAGCAGCCCGGCAGCTTCAGATCACGATTTTGGCAGAACATGAAAATGTCATCGATGCCATGGAGAATATTTTTTCTTTCCGGGAACTCCATGAAAAACTTCTGGACAAAATGGAGCACTTTTTCCGCGACGCCGAAAATACGCATCAGGAAAATCCTACTATTTTTCTCATTAAGGATTATATCGGCAAAAACTATATGAATGAGACTCTCTCGGTCAAGGACATCAGCAGTCATGTTTTTCTGTCTGCCTCCTATGTATGTACCTTTTTTAAAAATGAGACCGGCCAGACTTTAAATCAGTATCTTACGGAATACCGCATGGAGAAAGCCAAACAGCTTTTAGGCGACCCCCGGTACAAGATTTCGGACATTTCTTCCAGGGTAGGATACAGTGACGGGAATTACTTCGGAAAAAGCTTTAAAAAATATACAGGTCTTTCCCCTTCTGAGTACAGAGAAAAAATGTCACAGTGAAAGGATCCGCATTTATGAAGCGATTTTTTTTTAAGATCAGACAGGTATACGGAGATATGAAGCTCCAGTCGAAATTCACGCTTGCCCTGATGCTGTCGGTAACCGTTCCTGTCCTGATGCTGGGAATTTTCTTTTATGGAAAACTTTATGATATGATCGTTTCCTACACCATCCGGCAGGAGCAGGACACCTCCGCCAAAACATCTCCTATGATCGAGGACATGGTGCAGGATGTGGTGGATACTTCTTCTGCCTTTACTTCTCTTCCTTATTATAAGAAGCTTTTCCACCAGCCGGTTAACTCCCCCATGTCCATGCTGACCAAATCTGACCAGACTGTGGAATTTCTTAAGGAAACAAAAGCCCTGACAGACGGAGAGCTGATCACCCGCATAAAAGTTTATGTGGATTTCCCCAACAGGGAGTTCAGTCTGTTTTCTTCCTCTGTCAGTGAGGTTTTTGCGCCGATTTCCCAGATTACCGGAACCTACTGGTACGGAATCTTTCAGGGAACAGGATCTACGGAGCTGTATTGTCCTTCCTTTTATCTTGGTTCCCAGGAACAGGACGAGTGCGGAGACATGGCTTATATCCGTACCAGTTCCCTGTATTATCATGGTATCTCTTATAAAGCCTATGTTGCAGTCTATTTTTCCAGCAACACTCTTACAGAGGTTCTGAAGGACAATCTGACGCTGGATGGCAGTGTTTCCTATATCATCAACGAAAGGGACAATCTGGTGGCCTCCTCTGACGCATCTCTGTCGGGTATATACTGGCTAAGCTATGAAAATATTGAGGAATCCTTTATGTCCTCCAACAACTTTATTGAGCGCACGATTCTGGATAATAAGATTTATGCCGGTTTTTACAGGATCAATAAGCCTGGGTGGTTCATGGTAACTGTGCTCCCATCACAGCCTCTTATTGAGCAGAGCAATCAGATGATGGTACAGTACATTCTTTTGTATCTGGCTTTTCTGGTTCTGGCTCTCATGCTGGCGACTCTTCTGGCGCGTTCTGTCACCGGCCGGATCTCTTCGGTCATCAACCAGATGCAGAAGGTGCGCCAGGGTCCGCCCGTTCCCATGGAAAGCCCCACTTTCCACGATGAGCTGGGTGACCTTGTTGACACCTACAACTTTATGACCAGAAGAATGAACCAGCTTCTGGAAAACCAGGCAAAAGCGGCTGAAGATCTGCGCATCGCAGAGTTTAATTCTCTTCAGGCACAGATCAACCCTCACTTTCTTTATAATACTATGGACATGATCAACTGGATGGCAAAACAGGGGCGTACCTCCGAAGTCTGCAACGCTGTACAGAGCCTTTCCCGTTTTTACAAGCTGACCCTAAGCCGGAAGCAGAGCATCAGTACCATCGCGCAGGAAGAGGAGCATGTTACCATTTACGTTCACCTTCAGAATATGAGATATCATGACAGTATTGAGTTTATCTCCGATGTACCGGATGAACTGATGGAATATCAGATTCCCAAGCTGACCCTGCAGCCGGTAATGGAAAATGCCATCCTTCACGGAATTCTGGAAAAGCCGTCCAAATCCGGAACCATTGTACTCACCGGCTGGATGGAAGGGGAGGACATCGTGCTCCTTGTTTCCGATAACGGTGTGGGGATTCCGCCGGAAAAAATGCCTTCCATTCTTTCTGGCACAGGACAAAGTACATCCGGCGGTACCAACATTGCAATTTATAATACACACCGAAGGCTTCAGATTCTTTACGGGGATAATTACGGACTTTCCTATTCCAGTGAACCCGGAAAGGGAACGGAGGTTCAGATACGCATCCCGGCTCAGAAAGAGTATCAGAATCCTTACAGCCAGGATAATAAAAAACTTCCGAATCAGCCACTGTATCCTCTGGTCACGGTATCAACATTAAATCACGTACAGGATATCACCACCGTTTCTCCGGAAAAGATGCTGGCTTACAGCAGGAATATGGCAAACCGTTTTGCAACCATCCAGAACATGCATGAAATTTCGAAAAAGCTGCCCGAGGATGAGGATTATTACGTCATTGCCCACGAGGTAACCGGGGACTTTCCGGAACATTCCCATGATTATTATGAATTAATCTATTTATGCAGAGGTTCCATGGTAAATGTGATCGATGGAAATGAAATTTATATGACTGCCGGAGATCTGATTCTGTGCAGCAGGAATGCGGTACATGCACTGAAACACCAGAAGGAAGATGCCCTGATCGTCAATTTCTGCCTGAAGCCTCAGGCATTTGAAGGTACGTTAAAAGATTTTTACCTGGCCGACGATCTGATTTCCGCGTTCCTCCGCGGAGACGGACAGGATGGGCAGAATTATATCTTCTTCTCGCTGGGCCGGGATCTGCATGCTCAGAGTATCCTGACCTCCATTATTCAGGAATACGCAGACCATGATTATCACCAGACCTTTGCTCTGGAAGCCCTGTTTCTGCTGCTGTTTTCTTATCTGGAGAGTTCCAGCGAATTCAGCTTTTATGGAATTGACATTCAGACTCATGAAATGCTGGAGGATCTTTGCAGAAATTGTATGACGGAAAGCTTTGAAGAGATTGCAGGCAGATTTCATCAATCCACAGATGAATTTGACCGGCATCTGAAAGAACGAACCGGCAGGGATATGAAAAGTTTCGCAGATGAGGTAAAGCTGGAACGTGCCATAGAACTTCTGGCGGATCCCAAGGTAAACATCTATCAGATCGTGGAGATCTGCGGATTCACTGACGCGGAAGAATTCTTTAATATCTTCCACAGGAAATTTCATATTTCTCCGACGGAATACAGGAAGCAGTTTTTGTAAAATATGAAAAGAGGAGGGCTTTGTCCCTCCTTTCTCCATTCTCATATTCTATTTCAGCAGCCACTGAACCGCCGGTTCTAAATACTGGTTCCAAAATTTCCATTCATGAAATCCAGGCCTTTCCCAGTAAGTAATGTTCACATTTTCTGATTGCAAAAAATCTCTGAATTCACGATTTTCTTCAATTAAGAAATCCTTATCACCGCAAACCATTAATATAGGCTGTATCGTTTCTCCTGCATCTTTTCTCTGTTTTACCAGATATTCCGGATTATTTTCACTGTAATCCAGTTCTTCCGGATTCCCGAAAACTCTCGTATAATATCCATAATCGCCTATAGAATCCTCAAATCCCGGTTTCATGTTTTTTACTTTCTTCATAATCATTGCAGACGAAAGTCCAAACATTTTTGAAAAATTCTCTGGATATCTGAGTCCTGTATGCAAAGCCCCAAAACCGCCCATTGACATGCCTCCAATGTAAGTATGTTTCGGTGTTTTGGCTAATCCGAAAGTCTTTCTGATATACTCGACTAATTCAACCCCAACATAAGTCTGGTACTTCCCTCCACTTCCCTGCCAGTTCAGATAGAAACTGTTTTCTCCGGATGGAGAAAGAATCGCCATGTTGTATTTCCATGATAAATGTTGCACTCTGCTTTCCAATGCCCAGTCCATCGCGCATCCGGAAAATCCATGCAACAGGAACAGCGTCTTCATAGGCCTATCAAAATTTGAATTTCCTTCCATCAATTCCGGAGCCAGGTCGTTAGGTAAAATCATGTGGATTGGCACACCTCTCCTAAGTTCACGAGACATAAAGTTAATCTCCAGGACAGCCATTACTTCCTCCTTTTCTCAGCCTTTTACACTTCCGGCTGTCAACCCGGCAATGAAAAATCTCTGACAGACAATAAATACAATCAAAATAGGCAGTAAGCTTAGAGTCGATAACGCAAAAACATATCCCCACTGTGTAAACTGATGCTGTCCAAAAAATCCTGAAATTGCAATAGGAAGTGTCCTTTTCATATCGTCACTGATTACTGTGTTTGCCCAGGGAAACTCTTCCCATGCGGTAAGAAAATTGAAAATAGATACAGAAGCAATTCCAGGCTTTGTCAAGGGCAGCATAATACGAAAAAACACAGTAAACACACTGCCGCCGTCTATGTAAATCGCCTCATCTAATTCTCTCGGAACATTCTCTACAAACCCTTTTAT
>JALERH010000121.1 GCA_022764275.1 Blautia sp.
AAATAAAATGAAAGAAGGTGAAGCTATGGTTGAATTAGACCAGTTCAAGAGCATTCTTGCAACATACACAGAACCATTAGTGGAAGTGAGGGATTCACTTTGACCTGGCTAACAAAGAGCAGAAGGTCGAAGAATTAGAGCGCGAAATGGAAGCGCCTGATTTCTGGGATAATGCAGAGCTTTCCCAGAAGAAGATGAAAGAACTGAAAAGTATGAAGGACGACATGGAGACCTACCACAGTCTGGTATCCCAGATGGAGGATATGGAGACCATGATCGAGATGGGATATGAGGAAAACGACCCGTCTATCATTCCGGAAATCCAGGAAATGCTGGACGAATTCCAGAGGGATTTTGATAACATCCGTGTGAAAACGCTTCTTTCCGGCGAGTATGACAGTGAAAACGCCATCATCAAGCTGAATGCCGGTGCCGGCGGAACGGAGGCCTGCGACTGGTGCGGCATGCTGTATCGTATGTACAGCCGTTGGGCAGACAGGAAAGGCTTTACCATGGAAGTGCTGGATTATCTGGACGGTGACGAAGCAGGTGTTAAGTCTGTAACCTTCCAGGTGAACGGAGAAAATGCCTATGGTCTGTTGAAATCAGAAAAAGGAGTACACCGTCTTGTGCGTATTTCTCCTTTCAATGCGGCCGGAAAACGCCAGACTTCCTTTGTATCCTGCGATGTTATGCCGGATATTGAGAAGGATCTGGATGTGGAGATCAATGATGAGGATATCCGTATTGATACGTACCGAAGCAGCGGTGCCGGCGGACAGCACATTAACAAGACATCCTCGGCTATCCGTATCACCCATTTCCCTACCGGAATCGTGGTACAGTGCCAGAATGAGCGTTCCCAGCATATGAACAAAGACAAGGCGATGCAGATGCTGAAGGCAAAGCTGTATCTCTTAAAGCAGCAGGAAGCAGAGGCAAAGCTTTCCGGTATCCGTGGAGAGGTTACGGAGATTGGCTGGGGAAATCAGATCCGCTCTTATGTTATGCAGCCTTACACCATGGTAAAAGACCATCGTACCAACGAGGAGACAGGAAACGTAGATGCTGTTCTGGACGGCGGGATTGATATCTTTATCAATGCATATCTGAAATGGATTGCCCTTGCGAAGAAATAGCATGTCTGTGAGGGAACGAAATGCAGAAATTAACAGAAAAGAAGAAATACTATGTAGTAAGAGAGCGTGCTGTACCGGAGGTTTTGCTCAAGGTTGTGGAGGCACAGAAACTTCTCGATTCGGGAAAAGCGTCCACCGTCCAGGAGGCGGCGGACAAGACCGGAATCAGCCGCAGCTCTTTCTATAAATATAAAGATGATATTTTTCCGTTCCACGAGGAGGCGAAGGGAAAGACCATCACTTTCCTCATACAGATGGAAGATGAGCCGGGAATTCTGTCAAACGTTCTTAAGACGATTGCCCATTTTCACGGAAACATTCTGACCATTCACCAGAGTATCCCGATCAACGGAGTAGCATCACTGACCCTGAGTGTGGAGATCCTTCCCGGAGAGGGAGATGCGGAAGCCATGGTGGAAAACATTGAACAGATGGAAGGAATATACTATCTCAAAATTTTAGGCAGGGAGTAACAGACAAATGATAAATATTGCAGTATTAGGATACGGTACCGTAGGAAGCGGCGTCGTGGAGGTCATCAATACAAATCATGTAAGCATCAATAAGCGTGCAGGGGATGAGATCAACATCAAATATGTTCTGGATCTCAGGGATTTTCCGGGGGATCCGGTACAGGAAATTCTGGTCCATGATTATGAGATCATTGTCAATGATCCCGAGGTGGACATTGTTGTGGAGGTTATGGGCGGTATCGAACCGGCATATACCTTTGTAAAACGTGCCCTGGAAGCAGGAAAAAGTGTATGTACCTCCAATAAGGCGCTGGTAGCAAAGCATGGTCCTGAACTGATGGAAATTGCCGAAAAACAGAATATCAACTTCCTGTTTGAGGCAAGCTGCGGAGGCGGGATTCCCATTATCCGGGCATTGAATTGCTCACTTACGGCAGATGAGATTGATGAGGTCACCGGCATTTTAAACGGAACGACCAACTACATGCTGTACAAAATGAGCACAGAGGGAAGTGCCTTTGATACGGTACTGAAGGAGGCACAGGGGATGGGATATGCGGAAGCGGATCCTACCGCAGATGTGGAAGGCTACGATGCCTGCCGTAAAATTGCCATCCTTTCCTCCCTGGCTTATGGAAGTTTCCTGAATTATGAGGATATTTACACCGAGGGAATCACAAAAATCACACCGGAAGATATGGCCTATGCCAAAGAACTGGGGATGACCATCAAGCTTCTTGCAACCAGCCGCAAAATCGGAGAAGATTCCTTCTATGCAATGGTAGCTCCGTTTATGATCGGGCCGGGCAACCCTCTGTACAGTGTAAATGATGTATTTAACGGCATTTTTGTGCATGGAAACGTACTTGGTGACGCCATGTTCTATGGAAGCGGTGCAGGAAAGCTGCCGACAGCCAGTGCTGTGGTTGCAGATGTGGTGGATGAGGCAAAGCATCTCCACAGAAACATTATGACAAACTGGACCAGCCACCCATTAAAGCTTATGGACCTGGATGAAGTGAAGGGCCGTTACTTTGTACGGGTGAAAGACACAACTGTGGAAAAGGTGGATGAGATCTTTGGAAAAGTGCAGATGATCGTCCATCTGGAGGACTCTTCAGATGAGTTTGGCTTCGTTACCTGTGAAATGGCACAGAAGGAATATAAAGAAAAGATTCAAAATCTGGAGGGAAAAGTCCTGTCCATGATTCGTGTAAAAGACTGAGAAAGTGCAGTTGGAGGAGATTATGAAATACGTGGTAATTTTAGGGGATGGAATGGCGGACTGGCCTTTGGAGGAACTGGGCGGCGGTACGCCTCTTTCCTGTGCAAAAACCCCTGTCATGGATGAACTGGCAAAGGTTTCCGAGATTGGTACGGTTGCCACCATCCCGGAGGGAATGGCACCGGGCAGTGATACCGCGAACCTCTCGGTTCTGGGATATGACCCGAAAAAGTATTATACGGGCCGTTCTCCGCTGGAGGCATTGAGCATTGGCGTGGATATGAAGGATACGGATGTGGTGTTCCGCTGTAACATTGTGACTCTGACTGAAGAGGAAGGGCTTCTCTATGAGGAGCAGAGCATCGTGGATCACAGCTCGGATGAAATCTCCACAGAGGATGCGGACGTGCTCTTAAAAGCAGTCAGCCGTGAACTGGAGAAGGAGTTTCCTGGTTATCATTTCTACACCGGGACCAGCTACCGCCACTGTATGGTGTGGGAAAATGGGCAGGTTCTGGAGCTGACGCCGCCTCATGATGTGCTGACACAGAAAATCGGGCAGTATCTTCCAAAGGATGAAGTACTGCGCAAAATGCAGGAGAAAAGCTATGAAATCCTGAAAAATCATCCGCTGAATGCCCGGAGAAAGGCGAAGGGACTGAACCCGGCCAACAGCTTCTGGTTCTGGGGGGCAGGTACGAAGCCGATTCTCACCTCTTTTGAGGAAGCTTACCATAAAAAAGGTGTGATGATTTCTGCTGTTGACCTGCTGAAGGGAATTGCAGTCGGTGCCGGAATGGACAGAGTTCTGGTGGAAGGCGCAAACGGCGGACTGAATACCAACTATGAAGGAAAAGCCAAAGCAGCCGTTGAAGCACTCACAACAAAGGGATATGATTTTGCCTATATTCATGTAGAGGCACCCGATGAGATGGGACACCAGGGAAGCGTGGAGAAAAAAATAAAATCGATTGAGTATCTGGATGAACGCCTGATCCGACTGGTAAAAGAAGGAATGGATGCATCCGGGGAAGACTACAGGATGCTTATCCTGCCGGATCATCCCACTCCTATTAAAGTGCGGACGCATGTGGCAGAGCCGGTTCCGTACCTGCTCTATGACAGCAGCGCACCACAGGAGCATACCTGGCACTATAATGAGAAAGAAGCTGCAAAAAGCGGCATTACAGTTGCACACGGCTGGGACATGATGAAATACCTGTTTGAAAAATAGAAATCATACCATATAGCCTGCTCTGAGGCCAGGCGGAGGGAAAGAGAGTATATGCTGATAGTAAAGAAATTCGGCGGTACATCGGTGGCAAACAAAGAACGTATCTTCAATGTTGCCAACCGTTGTATCGAAGATTATAAAAACGGAAATGATGTGGTCGTGGTGCTGTCTGCTATGGGAAAATATACGGACGAACTTATTGACATGGCCCACGACATTAATGAAAAGCCGCCTAAAAGGGAGATGGATATGCTTTTCACCATAGGAGAACAGATGTCCGTAGCCCTTATGGCAATGGCAATGAATAAACTGGGTGTGCCTGCTGTTTCCCTGAATGCATTTCAGGTGACCATGCATACCACCAGCAGCCATGGGAATGCGAGATTAAAAAGAATCGACACCGAGCGTATCCGCCGGGAGCTGGAGGCACGGAGAATCGTGATCGTTACCGGTTTTCAGGGGGTAGATAAATACGATGACTATACGACCCTTGGACGGGGTGGTTCAGACACCACCGCAGTGGCTCTGGCAGCTGCACTTCACGCAGACGCCTGTGAAATTTACACCGATGTGGACGGCGTTTATACGGCGGATCCGCGAAAGGTGCCGAAAGCGAGAAAACTTAAGGAAATCACATACGATGAAATGCTGGATCTGGCAACTCTGGGAGCTGGTGTTCTTCACAACCGTTCTGTGGAGATGGCGAAAAAATACGGCGTTCCCCTTGTAGTACGCTCCAGTCTGAATAACAGTGAAGGAACGGTGGTTAAGGAGGTAGTTAGCGTGGAAAGAATGCTGATCAGCGGCGTGGCACTGGACACAGATGCGGTGCGTATCGCGGTGCTTGGCCTGCGGGATGTGCCCGGAATGGCGTTTAAATTATTTGATACTCTGGCAAAGAAAAATATAAATGTAGACGTAATCCTGCAGTCCATCGGGCGTGCAGGGACAAAGGATATTTCTTTTACTGTGGATAAGAATGACCTGGATGACGCAGTAGCTACCCTGGAAGCCAACCAGGCGCGGCTGGGCTATAAGGAACTGCATGCTGAGAGAAATATTGCCAAGCTTTCCATTGTAGGGGCAGGTATGATGAGCAATCCGGGTGTGGCAGCAAAGATGTTTGAGAGCCTGTATAATGAGGGAGTAAACATTAACATGATTTCTACATCGGAAATCCGCGTTACGGTTCTGATCAATGAAAAGGACGGTATTCGAGCTATGAATGCGGTACACGATGCGTTTGGCCTGTCAGAATGATATCGCGATAAAGGAGAGGAATATGAGTGATTATGTTTTAAGCTGCTGTTCAACAGCGGATCTTACAAAAGCGCATTTTGAAGAAAGAGACATTTCGTACATCTGTTTTCACTATGAAATGGATGGAAAACAGTATTCCGATGATCTGGGACAGACGATGCCCTTTGATGTCTTTTACAGAAAAATGGCAGAGGGAGCCGATACCCGAACTTCACAGATAAACGCAGATGAATTTGAAAGTTATTTTGAAGGATTCCTGAAACAGGGAAAAGATATTCTGCATGTTTGCCTGTCCTCAGGAATTACAGGGGTTATGAATTCTGCCCTGATTGCAAAGGAAGAGCTCTCGGAGCGCTATCCGGACAGAAAGATCCTGATAGTGGATTCCCTTGGGGCTTCTTCCGGATATGGTCTTCTGATGGACCGCCTGGCTGACCTTCGGGATGAAGGAAAAACTCTGGAAGAAGTTTATCAGTGGGCGGAGGAAAACAAACTGAAGGTTCATCACTGGTTTTTCTCCACAGATCTGACCTTTTATGTCAAGGGCGGAAGAATTTCCAAGGCATCCGGCTTTTTTGGAGGAGTTCTGAATATCTGCCCGCTTCTGAACATGGATAACAATGGAAAGCTGATCCCGAGATACAAGATCCGTACCAAAAAGAAAGTCATCCGTGCCATTGTGGATAAAATGGAAGAGTATGCGGAAGGCGGACTGGACTACTGCGGAAAATGCTATATTTCCCAGTCCGATTGCTATGAGGATGCGCGGGAAGTGGCAGATCTTGTGGAAGCACGTTTTCCGAAATTAGATGGAAAGGTGGAGATTTATTCCATTGGAACAACCATTGGAAGTCATACAGGTCCCGGTACTGTTGCCCTGTTCTTCTGGGGAAGCGAGCGTACCAACTAAGGAGACACAGATTTTATGAAAACAAAAATTCGGGTAATCAAATACAATGCGAGAAGGTCTCTGCAGGGACATTATGGCATTATGATCCTGGGAATGCTGGCAGTCTTCGGATTGGACATGCTGGGAGGCAGTATGGCATCCAGCCTGTTCGGGGGAACCTCCACCATGAGCGTCGTGCTTGGCGAGGCGTTTGCCCTGATCGTATCGCTGATCACGGGGATTTTTTCCGCAGGCTATTGCTATATGCAGCTGAACATTGCCAGAGGAAGAGAATATTCTCTGGGAGATTTGATCTTCTTTTTCAAAAATCAGCCTGACAGAGTGATCATAGCTGGCTTTGTGCTGGCGCTCATTCAGGTCGCAGCACAAATTCCGTATAGTTATGCAGTCTATACGATGGACAGAGGTACTACTCTGGAAGAGCAGATGACGTGGATGTCCACAATTTCTTTACTGATGCTTCTGTCAATGGTTTTGAATATGCTGATCAGCCTGCCCTTTGCCATGACCTTTTATCTCATGGCAGACGATGTAAATCTGGGCGGGATAGAGGCTCTGAAGGCGAGTGCACGGCTTATGAAAGGAAACATGGGAAGATATCTGCTGCTTCAGATCAGTTTTATTCCTTTATTGTTTCTGTCAATGTTTACGCTGTATCTTGCATTGCTGTGGATCATTCCCTATATGGAAATGTCCTTTGCAGTGTTCTATCAGGATTTAACAGGAGAGTATAAGAATGGATATTAATCAGGTAATTACGCAGGAACTGGGAGTCCAGAAATGGCAGGTAGAGGCAGCTGTTAAGCTGATCGATGAGGGAAATACGATCCCTTTTATCTCCCGATACCGTAAGGAGGCGACCGGTACACTCAATGACGAACAGCTTCGTAATCTGTATGAGCGGCTCACTTATTTAAGAAATCTGGAAGAGAAAAAGACTCAGGTGCTGGGAAGCATCGAGGAGCAGGGCAAGCTGACTCCCGAGCTGAAAAAGCAGATTCTGGATGCACAGACCCTGGTGGTTGTGGAGGATTTATATCGTCCTTACCGCCCGAAACGCCGGACACGTGCTACCATTGCAAAAGAAAAGGGACTGGAGCCGCTGGCAAATATTATTATGCTTCAGATGACGAAAAAACCTCTGGAGGAAGAAGCAAAGGCCTTTTTATCTGAGGAAAAAGAGGTAAAAACCGTACAGGATGCCATAGATGGAGCAAAGGATATCATTGCGGAGCATATTTCCGATGAAGCAGACTACCGGATTCATATCCGTGATCTGACTGCAGATAAGGGAAGCGTAAGCTCTTCGGCAAAGAATCCGGAAGAACAGTCTGTCTATGAAATGTATTATGAGTTTGAAGAACCCATTAAAAAGCTTGCAGGACACAGAATCCTGGCTCTGAACCGTGGAGAAAAAGAAAAAGTTCTTACTGTGAAGGTGAATGCACCGGAGGAAGATATTCTCCGCTATCTGGAGCATCAGGTGATCACGAAGGAGAATCCCATTACCACACCGGTTCTGAAAGAAGTGGTGGACGACAGCTACGCACGTCTCATCGGCCCGGCCATTGAGCGGGAAATCCGAAACGACCTGACAGAAAAAGCAGAGGACGGCGCGATCAAAGTGTTTGGAAAAAATCTGGAACAGCTCCTGATGCAGCCTCCGATCACCGGACAGATCGTCCTGGGATGGGATCCTGCTTTCCGTACCGGATGTAAACTTGCCGTGGTGGATGCTACCGGAAAGGTTCTGGATACAACCGTCGTTTATCCTACCGCGCCTACTACGGAAGCAAAGATTAAAGCTGCCAAAGAGACGGTCAAAAGGATGATTCGAAAATATGGCATTACCCTGATCTCTGTCGGAAACGGAACAGCTTCCAGGGAATCTGAGCAGGTAATCGTAGAAATGCTGAAGGAGATTCCGGAGGCAAAGGTACAGTATGTTATCACCAACGAAGCGGGAGCTTCTGTTTATTCTGCGAGCAAGCTTGCTACGGAGGAATTCCCGAATTTTGATGTGGGGCAGAGAAGCGCGGCGTCTATTGCCAGACGAGTACAGGATCCACTGGCTGAGCTGGTTAAGATCGATCCGAAATCTATCGGCGTTGGTCAGTATCAGCACGATATGAACCAGAAAAAGCTGGGAGAAGCTCTGTCCGGAGTGGTGGAAGACTGCGTAAACAAGGTTGGCGTAGACCTCAATACGGCTTCTGCATCCCTTTTGGAATATATTTCCGGTATCAGTAAGGTAATCGCAAAAAATATCGTAGTTTACCGTGAAGAGAATGGTAAGTTTACCAGCAGAAAAGACCTTCTGAAAGTGGCAAAGCTGGGACCAAAGGCATTTGAACAGTGTGCGGGCTTTATGCGCATCAGCGGCGGAAAGAATCCGCTGGATGCTACCAGTGTGCATCCGGAGAGCTACGAAGCAGCGACAAAGCTTCTGGAAAAGCTGGGATATAAGCCGGACGATATAACAGGCGGAAGGCTTTTGGGCCTTTCGCGCCAGGTTAAGGATTACAAAAAGCTTTCCAAAGAACTGGAGATCGGCGAGATTACTCTTCGGGATATCGTGAAGGAACTGGAAAAACCGGGCCGTGACCCCAGAGATGAGATGCCAAAGCCAATTCTCCGTACGGATGTACTGGATATGAAGGACTTAAAAGAAGGCATGATCCTGAAGGGAACGGTACGAAATGTCATTGACTTTGGCGCATTTGTAGATATCGGTGTCCATCAGGACGGTCTGGTGCATATCTCTGAGATGAGCGATAAATTTATCAAACATCCACTGGAAGCGGTGAGCGTAGGCGACATCGTGGAGGTGCGTGTGCTGAGCGTGGATGTAAAGAAGAAACGAATCGGTCTTTCCATGAAAGGAATTCATAAGTGATACAGCAGATAGGAATCGTTTACTTACTGTTTGTGAACATTCTTACTTTTTCCGTGTTCGGAGCAGATAAAAGAAGAGCACGCGAGAAAAGATGGCGTATACCGGAGAAACAGCTTCTGATGCTGTGCGCGGCAGGCGGCTCTGTGGGAGCACTGGTCGGGATGCAGGTTTTTCACCATAAGACTCGCAAATGGAAATTTCGTCTGGGGGTTCCTGCGATTCTTGCCGCGCAGGCGGTACTGGTATATTGGATGAACGTGACTGGGAGGTGACGGTTTGGAACAGGCTGCAATTGAGGAAAAAGTTCAGGAGATCAGTACGGATGTGAGCCGATATCAGCAGTACGTGAATGATCATATACCGGATCTGGTTGGATTTTGCCTCAAGGTCATTCTGGCAGTGATCGTCTTTTTTGTCGGACGAAAACTGATCAAGTGGCTGATTAAGATCGTGCGTAACTCCATGGACAGAGCGGGAGTGGATAAGGGAGTCACACAGTTTGTGTGTTCTCTCTCAAAATTTCTGCTCTACGCCTTGATGCTGTTTAACATTGCCACCTATTTCGGAGTAAAGGAGTCGTCCGTAGCGGCACTTCTGGGAACGGCCGGTGTTACGATCGGTCTGGCACTGCAGGGTGGTCTGGCAAATCTGGCCGGCGGGGTGATGCTCCTTTTATTTAAACCGTTTCAGGTGGGAGACTATATCATCCAGGATCAGGCCGGAGGATGCGAGGGCACTGTCTATAAAATAGAGATGTTTTATACCACACTGCTTTCCGTCGATAATAAGCACATCGTGATTCCCAATGGTACCCTGTCTAACAGCACCATTATCAACGTGACGGCAAGGGATCTGCGAAAGCTGGAAATCAAGGTGGGAATTTCCTATGACTCGGATATCCGAAAGGCAAAGGAAATTCTGGAGAAGCTTCTGAAGGAGGATCCGGACACAAAAGATGACAAGGATATGGTTGTTTTCGTGGATGAGCTGGCGGAAAGCGCAGTGGTAATCGGATTTCGCGTCTGGGTTCCTACGGATCGTTACTGGGCTGCCAGATGGCGTCTGAATGAGCGGATCAAAGAAGAATTTGATGCGCAGGGAATCAAGATACCCTATAATCAGCTTGATGTGCATGTACATCAATAAAAGATACTGCAAAGGAAATGGGTTATGATGCCACAGAAACAGATTTTAATTGTAGAGGACAACGAACTCAACCGGGCTATGTTAAGCGAAATCCTGTCCGGTGAATATCAGGTGCTGGAGGCCGAAAACGGCCAGGAGGCGCTGGACATCCTGAAACAGAAGAAGGACAGCATTTCACTTATTCTTCTGGATGTCATGATGCCCGTAATGGATGGGTATACTTTTCTGGACCGGGTAAAGGCGGACCCGGAGCTGGCTCTGGTTCCGGTTATTGTTATGACGCAGAGTGAAGGCGAGGCTGACGAGGTGTCCGCTTTGACCCACGGCGCGACAGACTTTGTGCCCAAACCCTACCGCCCTCAGGTAATCCTTCATCGTGTAGCAAGCATTATCAAGCTGCGGGAGAACGCAGCTATGGTAAACCTGTTCCAGTATGACCGGCTTACCGGACTTTACAGCAGGGAATTTTTTTATCGGAAAGTGAAGGAAAGGCTGCTGGAGCATCCGGAGAAGGAATATACCATCGTTTGCTCCAATATTGAAAATTTCAAACTGTACAACGATATTTTCGGCGTTTTGGCGGGAGACAAACTGCTGCAGGAAACCGCTTCCAATCTGCAGAAGGAGGTTGGCGAGCATGGAATCTGCGGCCGATACAGCGCGGATCGTTTTCTGTGCCTGCAGGAACGGGAGCAGGAAATGGAGGATCGAGTACGCTTTTTGGGCGAATTACATTCCGATGTTTCCGCAAAGATGGAAAATGTATCTGTCAAATGGGGAGTCTATGAGATTTCTGACCGTTCCATTCCGGTTGAACAGATGTGTGACCGGGCACTTCTGGCGGCTGACAGCATCAAAGGGCAGTATAATCAGTCAATTGCTGTTTATGACGATGCTCTCCGCGGGAAGCTGCTGCGTGAGAAGGCTATTACCGATGCAATGGAGACTGCACTGGCTGAGGGGCAGTTTGTCGTTTACCTTCAGCCCAAGTACAGCCTGAACGATGATGGTATGAGCGGAGCGGAGGCTCTGGTGCGCTGGATACATCCGGAGTGGGGATTTATGTCTCCCGGAGAGTTTATCCCTCTGTTTGAAAAGAATGGATTCATTACCCGGCTAGATCAGTATGTCTGGGAGCAGGTGTGTATCCGGCTTCGTGAGTGGAAGGAAAAGGGATATCCCCTTCTGCCGGTATCTGTCAATGTGTCCAGAGCAGATGTTTATCAGTCTGATCTGGCGGAGACACTTCTGGAAATTACCCAAAAGCATGGTGTTAACCCGGTGTATCTTCATCTGGAGATCACAGAGAGCGCATATGCGGAAAACCCCGAGCAGATCATCAGCACGGTTGATAAACTTCGGAAGCAGGGATTCATCATAGAGATGGATGACTTCGGCAGCGGATACTCATCTCTGAACATGCTGAATCAGATGAGGCTGGACATTTTGAAGTTGGATATGAAATTTATCCAGAATGAGATGGAAAAACCTGCGGATCAAAGCATTCTGCGATTCATCATCAGCCTTGCCCACTGGATGAGACTGAGCGTGGTGGCAGAGGGTGTGGAGACCCGGGAGCAGCTGGAACGGCTGCGGGGGTTCGGCTGCGATTATGTTCAGGGCTATTTTCTTGCAAAACCCATGCCCGTCGCGGAATATGAAGAATTGCTGAAAATTCAGCCTCCGAGGTACGAAGCTCCTGCTTGGAGGGAAACAAAGAATGAAATACGGAATGAAACTGACATGGCCAGGATTCTGGTGATAGATGAAGATGCCGGATACCGGGAAAGAGTCCGCAGGACTTTTGAAGGACGATACCAGGTTCTGGAAGCATCCGACGCGCACAATGCCATCACGCGTATTATGGAGAACGGGCATGACGTTGTTTCTGCTGTGATTTTGAGCATGACACTGCCGGAGGACGGAGCCGCCTTATTTCTGAAAGCCCTGCGGCAGAATCCCATGTTCTGGCAGATTCCGGTTCTGGCAACCATACCGGGAGGCGGAATTATAGAAGATATGCCCCTGCAGCTGGATACCGACGATTTTCTTTGCAAATGTCATCCACAGAGAGATCTGCGCAGGCGAGTCGAGCGCCTGATCGGTATGGCGGCATTTCAGGCTCGCGAGTGCAGCCTGCGGGAGGAAGCAAGACGGGACTATCAGACAGGTCTGCTCAATCGGCGCGGACTCCAGGAAGCTATGGATTCCCTCCATAAAGAAGATTTTCCGATGGCGGTATACCTGCTTGACCTGGATGACCTGAAAAAAGTCAATGATACCTGTGGACATGATGCAGGGGACCGGATGATTCAGTTCTTTGCCGAACTGCTTCGACGACAGAGCAAGGCGGATGACATTCTCTGCCGTTACGGAGGAGACGAATTTGTGATGATTCTGAAGCGTCAAAACGACGCAGAGGCCGTGATAAAAAAAGGAGAAGACATCTGCCGGGCATTCCATGATAATTTTGTGACTGCGCAGTTCCATGCCACCTGCTCCGGGGGCATTGCCCTGTGCCCTGTGGATGAAACGTTTTCTGATAAAATGATTGAGCGGGCAGACCAGGCAATGTATCGTGCAAAGAGAGCGCGCAAGGGCAGCTGCTGTTTGTGGGACGACAGGAAAGCAGCAGATTGATTATCGGACATTAAAAAACCATCTGCCGGTCAGGCGGATGGTTTTTCTGTGGCAAAAAGGAGAATGATCATTCCGATAAATGCTGCTGCGGTGCCAAAAATGAGCATGGCATTGACGCCTGCTTTGTCGATCAGTGCACCGCCAAGGAGAGAGGCCAGTACACTACCCAGGGTATAGGTCATGGTGAGATAAGCCTGCCCCTTGATCGCGTCCTGTGCATCCATTATGGAGTTCACGTAATATACGGAAGACACAGCAATGAGTGCCCAGCCCAGCATCTGGAAAAACTGGACTCCATAAAATACGGGAATGTTGGGGGCCAGCAGGGTTCCCAGACACTTCAGCATAAAGAAAATACCAGTGATCCGAAACCAGATATCACATCTTACTTTTTTCAGCATATATCCAAAGAAAAACATGGTAGGCAGCTCGATCAGAGCAGACAGTGCCATGGAAAAGCCCATATCCGCGCTGTTTCCTCCTTTGCTTTCCACAATCTGGAAGGTGAAATTGTTCAGCAGCACATGGCTGATGTAAAGGAGGACACATCCCACAAGTACAATCGTGAATTTTTTATAGCGTCGAAAGAAATTCAGAGGACTCTGACCTCCTGCTTCGGCCTTCTCTGCGGGGCTGATGCTTTTCTGAAAAGGAAATGCGATCAGGGCAAAAAGGAACAGGGCGAAGCTCAGTATGATCGTGATTGGTACCGTTCCGGCACCTGCCTTGTCTGCAGCGATTCCCAGAACGTAAGCTGCAATGGCATAGGCTACAGAACCCATACCGCGGGATACTCCGAAGTTCAGCCTTCTTCCCTGGTTAATGCTTTCCATTCCCAGGGCATTTACAAGCGGATTCAAAAGCTGCAAAAAGGTAATGCAGCCACCATAAAACAAACCTGTAAGTACCAGGGAACTCTTGCACAGGATCAGCAGCAGACCGAAGGCAAGAATCAGACAGACCAATATTACTACAATTTTTTTCAGAGAAGGGCTGGTTGGTTTGTCCGCATAGCTTGCGATAATCGGCTGCAGGATGGCCGAGATGATTCCGGCGGCTGCGATGAGCAGACCAATCTGTGTATTGGAAAAGCCTGCATCCAGAAGATAAATACTGGAAAATCCCATGATCGCTGCAAAACTCATCCAGAAAAAGCCCTGAATAAAGGAATATTTTACGGTTAAATTGGATGTCTTTTCGGAAGATGACATATCTTTAAACTCCTTATCTTTTTTACATCTGTAAATTCTACCTATTATAAACATAAATCCCCATGCTTGTAAAGATTTATGAAAAATTCAGACTTGGGAAATAAAATGCAGATACCAGGAATATGCGAGATTGTATTTCGGATTGAATGCTGTTATACTAAAAAGCAGATATTTATTGAGACGGAACAGTGCATCGAGCAGAATCTGACAGGGAGGTATTATGGGAAGAACAGTAGCAATTGGGTTACAGGATTTTGGCGATCTGATTCAAAAAGGATACTTCTATATAGATAAAACATCATTCATTAAAGAATGGTGGGAAAACGGTGACAGTGTGACCCTGATCAACCGCCCGCGGCGTTTTGGTAAGACGCTGAATATGAGCATGGTAGAGCACTTTTTTTCTGTGAATTATGCCGGACAAAGGGAACTGTTTCAGGGGCTTTCTGTTTGGTCGGAAAAAGCATATCGGGAAATTCAGGGAACTTATCCCGTTATCAGTCTTTCTTTTGCAAATGTAAAGGAAACAAATTACCAGAACGCAAAAGAGAGAATCTGTCAGTTGCTTACAGACTTATATGTAAAATATCATTTTTTGAGAGAATGTGACTGGATGACGGAGTCAGACAAGGTTTTTTTTGATTCTGTCTGTACAAACATGCCGGAAGTTGTGGCAACCCTTGCTGTCTATAAATTATCGGACTTTCTTTTCCGTTATTACGGAAAAAAGGTCATTATCCTGTTGGATGAATACGATACTCCTATGCAGGAAGCATATGTTGATGGTTACTGGGATGAATTGACAGCTTTTACCAGAAACCTGTTTAATGCAAGTTTTAAAACGAATCCCTGGCTGGAGCGCGCTCTTATGACCGGGATTACGAGAGTTAGTCGGGAGTCTGTTTTTTCAGATCTGAATAATCTGGAAGTAGTTACTACAACATCTGATAAATATGAACCCTCTTTTGGTTTTACAGAAGAGGAAGTATTTGCTGCTTTGGATGAATGTGAACTGGGAGAGAAAAAGGATGATGTAAAACGATGGTATGACGGCTTTATTTTTGGTACGCACAAGGATATTTATAATCCATGGTCTGTGCTGAATTTTCTGGATAAAGGACGATTGAGTACTTATTGGGCAAATACCAGTTCAAATACTCTGATAGGAAGGCTTTTGCGAGAGGGTAACCGAAGGATTAAAGAAAAGTTTGAAATGCTGCTTCGGGGAGAAACGATACGGACATCCGTTGATGAACAGATTGTTTACAGCCAACTGGAAGGAAACGAGACAGCAGTCTGGAGCCTTCTTTTAGCCAGCGGTTATCTGAAAGTACTGAACTATGAAAAAGAGGAAGATTTGGATGAGGGAGAAGAACCACAGTATGAACTGATGCTGACCAACTATGAGGTGACGCGGATGTTTGGCAGTATGGTACGCGGGTGGTTTAATGAGGCGAAGGAAGACTATAATGATTTTATATCTGCAATGCTTCATGACGATCTGGAAGAAATGAATGCATACATGAACCGGGTGGCATTGGGGACTTTCAGCTACTTTGACACAGGAAAAAATCCGGGCGAGGAGGAACCTGAACGGTTTTATCACGGATTTGTACTGGGATTAATGGTGGATCTTCAGAAAAGGTATATAATCACATCTAACAGAGAAAGCGGTTTTGGACGCTATGATGTAATTCTGGAGCCCAAAAAGCCGGATATGGATGATGCAATCATACTGGAATTTAAGGTGCACAATCGTCAGAAAGAAAAATCACTGGAAGAAACAGCTCAAATGGCGTTGAAACAGATTGAACAGAAAAAGTATGCAGAACAGCTTATTGCAAAAGGAATTTGTAAAGAGCATATCCGGCGCTATGGATTTGCATTTGAAGGAAAAAAAGTTTTGATTAAAAGATGAATTAATGAAATATATTCTCGAGGAACCGCTCCGCCGACTATGACAAAAAAATACAGACAAAACTGCTCTTACTATTGAAATCAGCTCTGTATAGAGTTATAATAGACTGCATAAAAAGAAAATTTCTTCGGGGCAGGGTGATTAAAGCAGCTTCGCTTTGAAATTCCCTACCGGCGGTATAGTCCGCGACCCGCTTTGGCGGCTGATTTGGTGAAATTCCAAAACCGACAGTATAGTCTGGATGAGAGAAGAACACAGGTAAGAGATTTTAGTCTATGTGCTCACCGCCCCGGAATTCGTTCCGGGGCGTTTTTATTCCATGCAGAAATTTTCTTTTCAGAAAAATTTCAAAAGGAGCAAAAAAGTATGAGTGAACAAGTATTGAAAAACGGAAACGTAATGGCGAGAAGCCGTACCAGAACCATTGCTCAGGTGGCAATGCTGGGAGCAGTGGCAGGTGTGCTGATGAATTTTGAATTTCCGCTGCCCTTCCTGGCACCTTCCTTTTATCAGCTTGACTTCTCCGAAGTCCCGGTTCTCATCGGTTCTTTTGCAATGGGACCTGTAGCGGGCGTTTTGATCGAGCTGGTGAAGATTCTGGTTCATCTGGTGACAAAAGGAACCATGACCGCCGGTGTGGGTGATCTGGCAAACTTCCTGTTCGGATGTGCCTATGTGGTTCCGGCAGGTCTTATTTACCGTATGCGTCACGTGAAGACCAGAAAACACGCTGTTATGGGAATGGCTTTGGGAACTGTGCTGACGACAGTCCTGGCCTGCTTCATGAACGCATTTGTTCTGCTTCCGGCTTATGGCAAGGCATTCGGAATGCCGGTGGAGGCATTCATTGAGATGGGAGCTGCCGTACATAGCGGCGTAAACAATCTCCTTACCTTTGCAGTGATGATCATCGTACCATTTAACCTGTTTAAGTATACCCTGACATCTGTCATCGTATTTCTGATCTACAAGAGAATCCGTGTGGTTCTTCGCGGCGACTGATAAAGACAATTTCGTAACTGTTCAGTACCTTCACAGTTACGAGCAAAAATCCATTGAAAATTGCCTGCGGCAATGGGATTTATTCTACGCTGAAGCTTTTATGATTGTCCTCCATGAAACTGTTCCTTATTTTTCTTCTTTTTCTGATACATGGCTTCATCCACACTGGTCAGAAGGTTATCAATTGGGATTTCTTCTTCCCCTGTAATCTCCACCAATCCATAACTGAAGCTTACCGGGTAATCTTTCGCATTCTGTTTTACAAACTCCTGCAGAATATGTTCCATGCTAACGCTAACCGCTTCCATGGTATCATTCTCAATAAGCAGACAAAACTCATCCCCACCAAGTCGTGCAAACAGACTGACATTTTCCAGATTTTCCTGTATCGCATTCACAAAACTGCCTATATATTCATCGCCTTCGAGATGTCCATAAAAGTCATTGACATATTTCAGACCATCCAGATCCATGTAACACAAAATTGCCTGTTTTTTCTTTTTCAGAAAATTATCCATATAATCCATGAAAAATCTTCTGTTTCTGATTCCTGTCAGCTGATCCCAAAAAGCCATCCTGGCAAGATAAATTTCTCTTTCCTGTAACTGTTTTGTCATCAGATTAAAAGCATCTGAAAATTCTCCCAGATAGGAAAC
>JALERH010000129.1 GCA_022764275.1 Blautia sp.
CGAAGCCCGAAGGTCCCCCTCAGACTCCCCCTTCTTGGGCCCGCATTTCGAAACGGAAAATACAACCTCTGTTTTTTGTTGGAGTCCAATTGTTATACTTTATCGAAGTATTTTCACGGCGACAAAGTGACAGGAAAAAAAGAGTCTTCAGTTTTGGGGCGGGGCCAACAGGGGAGCGCGAGGGGAGTGCGGCCTTCGCAACTTCGAGCTCTCCCCTCGCATTCTTTTTTGTATTATTTTTTAAGGAGAAAAAAACAAATGGGATTTTCAACTAGCACTTGTACGGAATTTGTTGAGGTTCTTGCTTCCAAAGCACCGGTTCCGGGCGGCGGCGGCGCATCCGCACTGGTTGGTGCGGTAGGTACCGCTCTTGGAAACATGGTAGGAAGCCTGACCGTTGGAAAGAAGAAATATGCAGATGTGGAAGAGGAAATGTGGGAGCTGAAAGCCAAATGCGATCAGCTTCAGAAGGATTTCCTTCGTCTCATCGAAAGAGACGCAGAAGTATTCGAGCCTCTTTCCAAAGCATATGGTATGCCGAAGGAAACTGAGGAAGAGAAAGCAGAAAAAGCCAGAGTGATGGCAATCGTATTAAAGGATGCCTGCTCCGTACCTATGGAAATCATGGAAAAATGCTGTGAAGCACTTGACCTGATCAAAGAGTTTGCCGCAAAAGGTTCCAAGCTTGCAATCAGCGATGCCGGTGTAGCAGCAACCTTCTGCAAGGCTGCTTTAAAAGGTGCCAGCCTGAATGTGTATATCAATACCAAATCCATGGCTGACAGAGAGTATGCAGAAGAGCTGAATAAAAAAGCAGATGAAATGCTGGAGAAATATACAAAGCTTGCTGACGAAACCTTTGACAGCGTACTGGCAAGACTGAAATAACAGGTATTGGAGGAAGAAAGCAATGGCAAAACAGTTATTAGGTAAAGAAGTAACTGCAGCATTAAATGAGAGAATCAAAGCAAATGCTGCAGAGTTAAAGGCAAAAGGAGTTACCCCTACTCTGGGAATCATCCGCGTAGGTGAGAACCCAAGTGATGTTTCCTATGAAAAAGGTGCTACCAAGCGCTGCGAAACTTTAGGCGTAGCATGTGAGAAGATCCTTCTTCCGGAAGATGTATCTCAGGAAGAGCTTCTTGCTGTAATCGACAAAGTAAACAAAGATGACAGCATTCACGGCGTTCTGTTATTCCGTCCTCTGCCGAAGCATCTGGATCAGGCAGTGATCGAGAATGCACTTGCAGCAGAAAAAGACGTTGACTGCATGACAGACCTTTCTATGTCCGGCGTTTTCACCGGAAAGAAGATCGGTTTCCCGCCATGTACACCACAGGCATGTATGGAAATCCTGGATCATTACGGAATTGACTGTACCGGCAAAAAGGCGGTTGTCATCGGCAGAAGCCTTGTAGTTGGAAAACCTGCAGCCATGATGCTGGTTAAGAAAAATGCAACCGTGACCATCTGCCACACAAGAACCGTTGATATGCCATCCGTAGCACGTGAGGCCGATATCCTCATCGTTGCAGCAGGACGCGCAGGTGTTGTAGGGGCAGATTACGTAAGAGAAGGCCAGATCGTCATCGATGTGGGAATCAACGTAAACGCAGAAGGTAAGCTTTGCGGCGATGTTGACTATGCGGCTGTAGAGCCGATCGTAGATGCCATCACACCGGTTCCGGGCGGCGTTGGAAGCGTTACCACTTCCGTACTGGTAGGACATGTAGTGGAAGCAGCTATGAGAAAAGTAAACGCATAAGAATTTTAATAATCTCCCCGGACCCGGGTAAGTTAAACCTCTGGGCTTGGGGAGATTTTTGTGATTCAGGATTGTGGGAGTACGAAGTGCGAAACAATCCGTTTGGCATCTTTTGACTCCAACATCTTTTTCTGAAGTTAGAGCCAGCGTGCCTACCCTTATAAGTATAATTTAAGGAAATAGCGGGAATATCGGGTTAAAATTCTCTGGCGGGGTCTATGCAAGTTTTTTACGTCTCCAGACCCCATTTGCCTCGGAAATCCAGAAGAAACCCTGGATTTCCGGGGTAAATTTTCTCTATATAGAAAAATATCTTCCGAGGTCCCGTTTTTCAGAAATTCCGGGGTCTGGTGAAGTACTTTTTTTGTATAGATACTTTCGAGACAGGAAATGTTGCTTTTTACGTGAAATTATTCTGAAAAAGTACTCCAATGACGCGAAAATTTTGTATAGACCCCGTCGGGACATCATAGATGTTCGGGCGAGCCAAATCTATAGATGATAACAGGGGATAATTCGTCTACATGGTTTTATTCCACGATTTACAAACACCACTGTACTTGGTATAATATGTGAAAGCATATTTTTCTTTTTATTCTTTCAATCCAAATAGATGTTTTGGATATCTGAGAAATCTATTCACAATACAGAGTATCTGCTCTGTTTCTTTTAGAAAATTCATGCTTTATATCCATCAGACAGCAGGAGTTTTCTTAAAAGAAGCCTCCTGCAATAACCAAAAGTTAATGAAAAAGGAGGAATGCAGATGAAAGAAATGCCTGCTGAAAAAGAAGCGCTGCAATGGCATCCCGCATTTTTTGCGGGGATTCAGATTGAACTGAAAGATGACAAGGAGAATCTGAGCTTTGAGAATGAACATCAGCTGAGCACAAAGCCGATGGAGATTGATGTACTTGTTATTAAAAAAGAAAAAGATGTGCCTGTCCGGAAGAACATAGGAAGAATATTCAGAAAACACAATATTATTGAGTACAAAAGTCCGAAGGACTATCTGAGTATTGACGATTTTTATAAGGTTTACGGATATGCCTGCTTTTACAAGGCCGATACGGGAGCGGCAGATGAAATTCGTTCGGATGAGTTGACAATAACCTTGGTATCTTCCCGGTATCCATTCAAACTTATTCAACACTTGAAAGAAAAAAGAGGGTACGCTATAGAAAACTCAGAAGATGGTATTTATTATGTGAAAGGAGATCATTTTCCCATTCAGATTATCGTCACATCAAAGCTTTCAGAGACGGAAAACCTGTGGCTGAAAAATCTGACGGATGATATGAAGGAAGCAGAAAGTGCTAAAAAACTGATAGACGATTACGGAAAGAACAGAGAGAATAATCTGTATCAATCTGTAATGGATATTATCATGAAGGCAAACAAGAAGAAGTTTGTGGAGGTGAGAGGAATGTGTAATGCATTACAGGAATTGATGAAAGATGAACTGGAAGAGGCTGAAAAGGCTGGGATAGAGAAAGGAATAGAGAAAGGAATACAGGTTGTGATAGAGAACTGTAAAGAATTCCATTTGTCCTACGAGCAGACAGTCCATAAGATTGCGGAGAAATATGAGCTTCCCACTGAAAAAGCGGAAGAGTACATGAAACGGTTCTGGTAAGTAAATTCAGTGAAGTGCCAGAATATTTAAGTGTTTTTTCGACGGGGTCTATGCAAGTTTTTTACGTCTCCAGACCCCATTCGCCCCGGAAATCCAGAAGAAACTCTGGATTTTCGGGGCAAATTTTCTATATATAGGAACTTCAATTTAGAATGAGGTGAAATTTCATGTTCCTTAGTGCCTGTTAAATCTTTGAACGGTGAATCTGGATGGGTGGTTATTCTCTCTTTTCAACAGTGAGAATTCTCAGAAAATCCCATTTTTTTTACAAATTAATACTTTATTAACTTGTGAAATATGATTACATGCGCTATAATATTCCCATGTTCAAATGTGCAAAATAACTAAAAATTGCATGAAAATTTAACAAAATAATTAAAAATTTCACAAGGAGGGAATGGGATGTTAGACCAGACGTATTACAGAAAGGCAGATGAGATCATCGAGCACTATGGACGCAAACCGGCTTCGCTGATCCCAATCATGCAGGACATCCAGGCAGAGTACCGTTATCTGCCGGGAGAGCTTCTCACTTACGTAGCTGCGGAAATCGGAGTAACAGAAGCAAAGGCCTACAGTGTTGCGACTTTCTATGAAAACTTTTCCTTTGAGCCAAAAGGAAAGTACATCATTAAAGTATGTGACGGAACGGCCTGCCATGTGAGAAAATCCATGCCGGTTAAAGAAGCAATGATGAAGGAGCTTGGGCTGAGCCACAAGAAACATACCACGGATGATATGCTGTTTACCGTGGAGACAGTTTCCTGTCTGGGAGCCTGCGGACTTGCTCCGACCTGTACGGTCAATGATGAAGTACATCCGAAAATGACACCGGAAAAAGCAGTTGAACTTTTAAATGAATTGAGAGGTGAGCAAGCATGAGTATCGCATGTAAAGAAGATCTGTTGAAGAAAAAAACGGAAATCCAGCAAAACATTGACTCCTATACCTGCCGCGTTCTCATCTGTTCCGGTACAGGATGTATGGCTTCCGGAGCGCAGAAGATTTACGATGAGATGGCAAAGCTCTGTGAAAAAGCAGAGGGCGTTCAGGTTGAGATGCAGAAAGACCTTCCACACATCGGCGTGATCAAAACCGGATGCCAGGGACTGTGTGAGCTGGGGCCTTTGATGCGCATTGAACCTTATGATTTCCAGTATGTCCATGTTCAGGTGGAGGACTGCGAGGAAATCGTGGAAAAGACAGTCCTTCGGGGAGAACCGGTAGAGCGTCTTTTCTACAAACATAACGAAGAGCTCTGTCCGCATCCTGCTGATATTCCTTTCCTGAATCAGCAGACAAGAATCGTTCTGGAAAATTGTGGAAATATCGATGCGGAATCCATTGACGAATATATTGCAGCCGGCGGCTATCAGGCAATGGCAAAGGCATTCTTTGAGATGAAACCGCAGGATGTTATTGATGAAGTGACAAAATCCGGACTTCGTGGACGTGGAGGCGCTGGCTTCCCGGCTGGAAAGAAATGGTCACAGGTTGCACGTCAGCCGGAAAAAGTTCGTTACGTTGTCTGCAACGGTGACGAGGGTGACCCGGGAGCATTTATGGATGGCTCCGTAATGGAAGGCGATCCGTACAAGATGATCGAAGGTATGACCATTGCCGCCTATGCAGTTGGAGCAGAAAATGGATATATTTATGTACGTGCTGAGTATCCGCTTTCCGTAAAACGTCTGAGAATGGCGATTGAGCAGGCAGAAAACTATGGACTGTTAGGAGATAACATCCTTGGTTCCGGCGTAAACTTCCATTTACATATCAATCGTGGTGCAGGCGCGTTTGTCTGCGGTGAAGGTTCTGCGCTGACAGCTTCCATCGAGGGAAAACGTGGAATGCCTCGTGTGAAACCGCCTCGTACAGTGGAAAAAGGTCTGTGGGAAAAGCCGACCGTTCTGAATAATGTTGAAACCTATGCAAACGTTCCGAAGATCATCCTTCAGGGTGCTGACTGGTTCCGCACCATCGGTACAGAGGGAAGCCCGGGAACCAAAACCTTCTCCCTTACCGGCTCCATCGAAAACACCGGCCTTATCGAGGTTCCGATGGGAACCACACTGCGCCATATCATTTATGATATCGGCGGCGGTTTAAAGAGCGGTGCTGCGTTCAAGGGCGTACAGATCGGCGGACCTTCCGGCGGATGTCTGGTGGAAGAACAGCTGGATACCCCGCTTGATTTTGACTCCGTAAAGAAACTGGATGCGATCATGGGCTCCGGCGGTCTCGTTGTTATGGATGAGAATACCTGTATGGTTGAGGTTGCACGTTTCTTCATGAGCTTTACCCAGCGTGAGAGCTGCGGAAAATGTGTTCCGTGCCGTGAGGGAACCAAGCGTATGCTGGAGATTCTGGAGAAGATCGTAGACGGAAAGGGCGAAATGTCTGATCTGGATACACTGGAAGAACTGGCAAATATGGTTCAGAGCATGGCACTTTGCGGACTTGGAAAGAGTGCACCTCTTCCGGTTATCAGTACCCTGAAACGCTTCCGCGATGAATACGAGGAGCATATCCGCGACAAGAAATGCCGTGCAAAGGTTTGTACAGCACTTCGCAAGTTCCATATCAATCCGGAATTCTGTATCGGCTGCGGCAAGTGTGCAAAGAACTGTCCTGCAGGCGCAATTTCCGGAAAGGTTAAGAGCCCGTATCATATCGACAATGAACTTTGTATCAAGTGCGGTACCTGTAAAGAAAACTGCAACTTTGATGCGATTTACGTGGAAGCATAGAAGGGAGGATTATCATGGGATTTATGACAATTGACGGTAGAAAAGTGGAATTTACCGATGAAAAAAATGTCCTGACAGTTATCCGCAATGCCGGTATCGATATCCCGACATTGTGCTACCATTCCGAATTGTCCACCTTCGGTGCATGCCGTCTCTGTACGGTAGAAGATGACAGAGGAAGAACGTTTGCCTCCTGTTCAGAAGAACCGAGAGACGGAATGGTGATCTATACCAACTCAGCAAAAGTCAGGAAAAACAGAAAATTAATTGTGGAGCTTTTGCTGGCTTCCCACTGCCGTGACTGTACGACCTGCCGTGACAGCGGTGAGTGTAAGCTGCAGGAGCTGGCTCATAAGCTGGGAGTACGTGATATTCGTTTTGAAAATTACAAAGAAGAGCACGAAATCGATATGTCCTCTCCATCTATCGTTCGTGACCCGAACAAGTGTATCCTTTGCGGAAACTGTGTACGTGCCTGCGAGGAACTCCAGGGCATCGGCGTTCTCGGTTTCGTAAACCGCGGTACAGAAGCAATGGTTATTCCGGCGTTCAATAAGGCAATCGGAACCACTGAGTGTGTCAACTGCGGACAGTGCCGCGTGGTTTGTCCGACCGGCGCGATTACCATCCATTCCAACAGAACCGATGTATGGAGTGCACTGGAAGATAAGAATGTACGTGTGGTAGCGCAGATCGCTCCTTCTGTACGTGTGGCAGTAGGCGAGCATTTTGGCCTTCCGAAAGGAAAGAGTGCCATTGGACAGATTGTCAGTGCACTTCGTAAGATGGGCTTTGACGAAGTATATGATACAAACTTCAGCGCAGACCTTACCATCATGGAAGAAAGCGCAGAATTCCTTCAGAGAGTGGAAAAAGGCGGCCCATTCCCGCTTCTGACATCCTGCTGTCCGGCATGGGTGAAGCTCATCACAGACCAGTATAAAGAGTTTATTCCGAATGTGTCTACCTGCCGTTCTCCACAGGGAATGATGTCTGCTGTTATTAAGGAGTATTTCCGTGATCCGGAAAATGCCAAAGGCAAGAAGACCGTTGTGGTTTCTATTATGCCTTGTACCGCAAAGAAAGCAGAAGCTGCCCGTCCCAACAGTGTGACAAAGGGCGAGCGTGACACGGATATCGTGATCACTACCACAGAGCTGATCCGTATGATCAAAGAGTACGGCCTGGATCTTTCCAAGCTGGAGCCGGAAGAATGCGATATGCCATTCGGATTTGGATCCGGCGGCGGTGTGATCTTCGGCGTAACCGGCGGTGTGACCGAGGCGGTTCTCCGTCGTCTTGCTCCGGATCAGGCACAGGAATCCATGCAGACCATCGCACAGTGCGGTGTTCGTGGTGAAGAGGGAATCAAGGAATTCTCTGTACCATACAATGGAATCGATGTAAAGATCTGTGTAGTAAGCGGTCTTGCAAATGCAAGAATCGTCATGGATCGTGTAAAGAACGGTGAAGCACAGTACCACCTCATCGAGGTAATGGCATGCAGACGTGGATGTGTTATGGGCGGCGGACAGCCTGTCGGTGCAGGTCCAAGAACAAAAGCTGCCAGAGCTCAGGGAATTTACGCTGCAGATAATGAAAGCATGATCAAGAAGTGCGATATGAACCCATTGATCCAGAATCTGTACAATGGATTCCTGAAAGGAAAAGAACACGAGCTTCTTCACAATGAATTTTATTGATAAAGTGATAGAATAGCCCTCGGCCCCCTCGCATATATTTATAACAATACATGGGATTGTGTGAAAAAATATATGCAAGGGGGCTTTTTTATGGAAAATTTTCAGGTGTACCGGGATATCCAGGCACGGACCGGCGGAGATATATACATAGGCGTGGTAGGTCCGGTTCGTACCGGAAAATCAACATTTATCCGGAGATTTATGGAGCTTATCGCACTGCCCGGAATGGAAGAACAGAAACAGGCGGAAGTACGCGATCAGCTTCCTTTAAGCGGTTCCGGTAAAATGATCACCACGGTGGAACCGAAGTTTATTCCAAAGGAAGCGGTTCCTGTAGTTCTGGGCGATGACCAGAAGGTAAAGGTACGCCTGATCGACTGTGTGGGATTTCTGGTAAAGGATGCGGCAGGAAACATCGAAAGCGGAAAGGAACGGATGGTAAAAACACCCTGGTTTGAAAAGGCTATCCCATTTCATGAGGCGGCACAGGTGGG
>JALERH010000116.1 GCA_022764275.1 Blautia sp.
AAGGTGATCCACAGCAGAATCCGCTACGCACTGACGGGTACGCCTATTGAGAACAGGCTGAGCGAGCTTTGGAGTATTTTTGACTATCTGATGCCCGGCTTCCTTTACACCTATGATACATTCCGAAAAGAAATGGAAAACCCGATCGTAAAAAACAACGATGAAAAAGCCATGAAGCGTCTGCAGAAAATGGTGGGACCATTTATCCTGCGAAGGCTGAAAGAAGACGTATTGAAGGATCTTCCGGATAAACTGGAAGAATTTCGCTATGTCCGCCTGGGAGATGCGCAGCAGAAGGTATATGACGGACAGGTGGTTCATATGAAAGAGCAGATTGCCAGACAGAATCCGGAGGAATTTAATAAGAACAAACTGCAGATTCTGGCAGAACTTACCAGACTGCGCCAGATCTGCTGCGATCCGTCTCTGTGCTTTGAAAATTATAAAGGTGAGACGGCCAAGCTTGAGGCCTGCCTGGAGCTGATCCAGAGTGCAATGGACGGCGGACATAGAATCCTGGTGTTTTCCCAGTTTACCTCTATGCTGGAGATTCTGCAAAAGAACCTTACAAACCTTGGAATAGCGTATTTTACCATTACAGGAAGTACGTCCAAGGAAAAACGTCTGGAACTGGTAAAGGATTTCAATGAGGGGGATGTACCGGTATTTCTTATTTCATTGAAAGCTGGCGGAGTGGGCCTGAACCTGACCGGCGCAGATGTGGTCATTCATTACGACCCATGGTGGAATCTTGCTGCTCAGAATCAGGCCACAGACCGTGCGCACCGTATCGGGCAGACCAAAAAGGTCACCGTGTATAAACTGATTGCCAGACATACTATAGAAGAAAAAATCCAGAAGCTGCAGGAGACCAAGAAAAATCTTGCAGACCAGGTGATGAGCGGCGAAAGTGCAAGCCTGGGCGGCATGAGCCGGGAGGAAATCCTGGAGCTGCTGGAGGTATAAGAACCGGTTACAATATTGCGTATGCCGCGACTTCACACACCCCGCATAAAACCATGACCAGAATGGGGTTCATCTTAAATTTTCGCAGCATCACAAGGGAAGCCGCGAAGTAGATGACCATTCGGACGGAGATGTTTTCCAGTGCCAGGGAGAAAACGCCGTTGACGAAAAAAGCAGAGATCAGGATGGAAACACCAGCTTTTGCAATCATGGAAACGACGGCAGGGCGAAGGGAAGCAAGTGTACCCTGAAGTACGGCAAGATTGCGGTATTTCGTGTAAATAAAAGCAAGTAAAGTTACAAAAATACAGGATGGAAGAATGCATCCGACAGTTGCGATAATGGCACCCAGTGGTCCGGCTATCTGCGTCCCGACGAAGGTTGCGGCGTTGACGGCGATAGGACCGGGGGTCATTTCTGCTATGGTCACAAGGTTGGAAAAAGAGTCCATGGTCAGCCAGGAATGCCGGATGACCACCTGCTCCTGGATAAGGGGCATGGCGGCATATCCGCCTCCAAAGCTGAAACAGCCGATCTGAAGAAAACTTAAAAATAACTGTAAGTAAATCATTCGTTCTTTTTCCCCCTTTCAGACAGAATTGTGCGAACTGCACCGAATGCAGCAACCACAAGAATGATATAGATCACGTTCACTTTGCAGAAATAGCAGAGGATAAAGCTCAGAATCATAATCACAATCTGAATCCAGTCTTTTTTCTTTACGATCGTACTTCCCATATCATAGACAACAGACATAATGACAGCGCCAACTCCGGCTTTCATGCCGTTCAGCATGGAACGGACATAGGGATTGGCGATGAAAATGTCATAGATAAAGGAAATGACAGACAGTATGAGCATCGGAGGGATAATGGCCCCAAGCACAGAAACCAGAACTCCCGGAATTCCGCCAAGCTTGTACCCGACGACGATAGCTCCGTTTACAGCGATGGCACCGGGGGAAGACTGCGCAATGGCAACCAGATCCAGCATTTCTTCCTCGTCAATCCAATGGTATTGATCCACAAATTTATTTTTCAGCAGTGTTACGATTACGTAGCCACCCCCAAAAGTAAAGGCACTTAAATATAAGGTTGAGAAAAACAGTTTTCTGAGAATCGTTGATTTTTTTTCCTGCATGGTGCGGCCTCCTTCTCGAGTAGTATAAACCATTTATCGATATAACGCAAACAGACTTAACAGAGACTATCAATCTATGGTATGATAGGATTATCAATTAAGATGACAGAAAAGTCGAAAGACAAAAGCAGAAAGTGATAACAAATGAGAGTTGACAGAAACATAGAGAAAGACAGACTTCATAACGAAATTCCAATTCTGACCGCTCAGATTCGTGCGCTGTATGCGGAACTGGACCGGAAATTTCACCTACTTGGAGCCAGGGTGCCCATTACCTTTGGTTTTGAGACGGATTTACTGGGTTCCTATACACAGGCTGGAAAGGGCGAGAAAGAACATTTCCATTTTTCCCTGCTTTTTGTGGGGTACGCCGTGAAGAATCCTCTCGGGAAAGAAGACCGTATGGATCTTTACAAGCACGAATATGCACATTATATGCAGTACAACATGCCGATTCCAAAGGAATATCAGTGGCAGACAGGAATCCACGGGAGCGCCTGGAAATATTGCTGCTCTCTGGTTGGCGCAGCTCCGACGCCTTATTACAGGGCCGGAGAGTCTCTCATGAAGCATGATTACGGGAAAATTCTGAAGAACCCCATACATGATAAGACCGTTTCCATACGGGATAATTACAGAAGGGAACGGGAATATCAGAGCCAGAAAAATCAGGTGATTCAGTATGAAATTGGGGAAATAATCCAGCATCCGAAGTTCGGAGCAGGAAGTATTGAACATATTGAGCAGATGCCCGGATCAGTCCGACTGCATATCCGATTTGAAGATGCATTGCGGGTGATAGACCAGAAATGGCTTCTTCGGGCAAGACTGAAGTAACAAGGAGAAAAAGAAAATTGAACATAGAGTATGAAAATAAAGTGGTTGTGGTCACCGGTGGTGCCCATGGAATAGGAAAAGCTATAGCCGAAGCTTTTTCGGCAGAAGGAGCAAAAGTTGTTGTAATAGATAAAGCGGAAGGCAATCACTATGTGGGTGATATCAGCAAAAAAGAAGTTCTGGAAGAATTTGCTGGGGAGGTGATTCGAAAGTACGGCCACGTGGACGTGCTGGTGAATAATGCGCTGCCGCTGATGAAGGGAATTGAGGAATGTTCTTATGAAGAATTTCAGTATGCGCTTTCGGTTGGTGTAACGGCACCGTTTTATCTGACAAAGCTGTTGCTCCCATATTTGTCTCAGGGAGCTTCCATCATTAACATTTCATCTTCCCGAGACAGGATGAGCCAGCCACAGACAGAAAGCTATACGGCGGCGAAGGGTGGAATTGCAGCGCTGACGCATGCGTTGGCAGTGAGCCTGGCCGGAAAAGCGAGGGTCAATTCTATTTCGCCGGGATGGATTGATACGGATTATACGGTTTATGAAGGAGCGGACGCAGACCAGCAGCCAGCCGGAAGAGTGGGAAACCCCATGGACATTGCCAATATGGTTTTGTTTTTGTGC
>JALERH010000124.1 GCA_022764275.1 Blautia sp.
GAGAACCCAAAGCCCCCAAAGGTTACTATGTGGATCCGGATTCCATCAAAAAAGGGATCAATCCTGTGACAGGATACGCGTACCGCCATTACACACTTGTAAAGATAGACAGGAGGATTTGAAGATGGACCAGAAAATGGCAAGAGTAGATATTTCCCTTATTGTCAGGGATAAAAGCGCAAGGATAAAGAAGGGCAGGTGTGTATATATCATTGCCAGCCAGGATTTTCCCAAAGGTCCGGGGAATCCGATCAGCGGCAGAGAAGAAGCAGAAGATACCACACCACACCGCCTTGTCATGCTGGGACTGATCGCTGCCCTGAAAAGAATACGCAGACCGTCCCTGATCACAATCCATACAACCTGCCAATATCTTGCAAATGGTCATAAGAACCTTAACGTATGGAAGACAAACGGATGGAAAAGAAGCGGGGACCGGGAATTAAAAAATGCAGACCTCTGGCAGGAGATAGATAAACAGCTCAGCGGTCATGCAGTAAGATTCCAGACGGAATTTTAACACAAGGAGAGGAGAACACAATGTTTGATAAATTTGGAGAAATGAATTCATACACAGAGATCAATGAACTGGCAGCCAATCTTCTGCAGGAAGGAGATCTGGACAGCTTAAAAGAACTGGCAAAGGAAAACGGCATTCCGGATGATTATGTAGAGATGTATCTGGAAGAAGCCATCCCATCCCTCTGCGATTCCACATCTGCAGCTATTGGTAAGATCGATGTGGAATGCATGAAATTAAAACCTAAGGAACTGATGCTGGACTGGGTAGAGTACATCAAGGGACTCTGTATGGAGAATGAGATGATCGCCCACCAAATCCGCAAGAAAGGAAAGACTCTGCAGGGATGCATGGCGGTTCTGTTGGAATATTCTTTTAAAAACCAGATCACGGTAGATAAAACGATTATAAAGGCAGCAGGAGTCAGCGCCGGCAAGGTGACATTTGGAGTTCCGGGCATGGCAAAAGCCAAGGAACTGATCCGGGATTACTACATGGGAGGGACAAAGGCATGAAGCGGACAAAATTATTGCGCTGCATCCCATGCACAGTCCCAAAAGTAAAAGACTCCGACAGTGTGATTGCTGCAAGCCAGCTTCTTGAGGCGGACGGAGAGCGGGCAGTAGAAATCAGCCTGTTCGTAAAAGGAGAACTGAAAGCCCGGTATTTTGCAGATAAAGAGAACCACAGTACATGGGTAAATGAGACGTGGACAACCTGCAAGTTCGAAAATGTACTAAGACTCTGCATGGGCCAGCCGGTTTTGAAAAACGACTTTTACCACAGCGCTCCGGATATGAAGTGGGCTGCACGGGAAGATAAAGACAGGGTCTATGACTTTCTGGATACCTACAGTATCGACAGCTACGAGGCTACAGTGAATGAAACAAAAAGAGACATGGCATACATCCGGAAGCAGGAAAGAATCAATGAAATGATGGCAGAAGTCCCCTGTGTGCCGGAGGAAGCAGAGAGGTGGGTAGAAGATAAACTATTTCCGGGAAACATCCTGTTTTTTAAGAAAAAAGGGAAACGGACTGTATTCAGCTGTACCGCCTGTGGTTATGCCGGCTGGAGAAAGAGTGGATGGAAGCATGGAGAAAAAACCATATGCCCGAAATGCAAGGCACTGGTAACGACAAACAGCAGACAGGAGGAAAAGACAGCCAAAGCCATGGTAACCATCTTGCAGCAATATGGTAAAAAGTGGGTGGAGCGTCAGTTCCAGGCAGTCTGCAGATGGACAGCAGGGAAGAAAGACATAGAACTGTTCGAGAAGATCAGAGCCATCATACCGCTAAGGGAAACCTGGGGGAAAGTATGGTACGGCACAATCCCGGAAGCAGATGAGTTTGCACAGGAATTCTGGGACAAACCGCATGGAAAGAGATTTGTTCCGTCATACCTGTATCCCGGAAATCTTCCGGAAGTGTTAAAAGCCGGAGGACTGGAACACAGCGGAATGGATATCCTTGCATATGCAGGCATGAAATTCAACGTAAACATCTATATCATATCCTTCCACAACCACCCTTATCTGGAATATCTGACAAAAGCCGGTCTGACAAGACTGGCAGCAGATATCGTAAATGGTTACTGGGTAGAGATCAACAGAAACGGAAGGAATCTCAAGGAAGCACTGATGCTGGACGGAAACCACTTAAACAGGCTGAAAACGATAAACGGTGGAGCCGCCATCCTGGGATGGCTCAGGTACGAACAGGACAATGACATCCGGATTACACAGGAAAGCTTGGAATGGATTGCCGGAAAGAATTTAAAAATAAGTGACTGCCAGGATATCCTTAATGAACTTGAAAGCGTAAACCGGATGGTCAACTATCTGAAGAAACAGAAAATAGCTCCAAGTAAATTCACGATCATATGGAGAGACTACCTGCGTATGGCAAGAGAAGAGGGATACGATACCACTGACGACATTGTGAGACTTCCAAAGGATTTAAAGGCTAGGCACGATCAGCTGGTAGAAGTGAGAAATCAGAGAAAGGATGATAA
>JALERH010000125.1 GCA_022764275.1 Blautia sp.
ATACCATACTTTTTTTCAAGACATAGTTTTCCACTATGTCTAAAAGTCGTGCCCATTGAATATTTTCAGCTTCAAACAGGTCAGATTTCTTCCATCACCATTCTATATTCAGTTTTACTTATTGTGATATCTGTCTATCATCAGATGGTCTATGCTAATTCCGAGAAGTTATTTTCCTTTGAAGGGGAATACAGCCTTGATGGAGAAGAATGGAAACCTCTCACAGAAAATCCGGACATTTCCGCATTTGACGGGGATCTGCTTCTGCGGGGAAACTTCAACATGAGTATGGCAGAGGGAAGTTATCTTAATTTTTACCTGAATCATATCGGCATAAGGATCTCCGTAAATGGAGAAGAGGTTTATACAACCAGCAATATGATTTATGATACAGGGGCTGACCTGTGCGGGGAAATCTGGGATAGCTGGAGTTCCACAGGAATTGGGGAAGAGGATGTTGTAGAAATCCAATTGCACAATTTTCATCATTATGGAAATAAAACCGCATATACAGACTTTTTGAAATCTGTGTATGGAGGACAAACCGATTACTTTAAAAACTGGCTTGGAGGCTATACCAGGCCATTCTGGGTTATCGGTTTTGTACTTGTGGTTGTTGCATTTGCAATGATCGGTATGGCAGTCGGATTTCTGGCACTCCGTATTTCATATGGGAAAGAACTTTGGCACATGGGGATGCTGGCATTTCTGGCAGGTGTCTACATACTGCTGGACACACCGGATATTTCCTTAAAAAGTCATCTGATCGTTTTTAACACGTATGGGCGTCAGCTGTGCATCATGCTGGCAGGCCTGGAGCTGGGAATCTGTGCCGCAAAAAGTCTTTCCGGCAAGGCACACAGGATAGCAAGGGCATCCGTGTCCGCTTTGGGAGTATCCATAGGAATATTACTGATTCCGGTTCTGGCAGGTAAAGTGGTGGTATATGATACGCTGCCATTCTGGGTAGGAATACAGGCTGTTTTTTCGGCAGTCCTTTTCGGATGCTGTATCCTGGAGTGGAAAAACGGACAAAAGAAAGAACATACGATGCTCCTGTCTTTTCTGATCGTTCTTGCAGCTGTGCTTCTGGAACTTGCAAATACCTGTACATACTGGTGGATGAGCGGAGTCGTGGTAAAAACAGTATTTGTTGTGATCTTCCTTTTCCATATGGTCAGGGCTGCCATGACGGTTCCGGCAGATTATCGTGCTTCCATAAAAGCAAAAGAGCTGGCGGAGGAACTGAAAAACAGCCGCATTACACTTTCCATGAGTCAGATTCGGACACACTTTATCTTTAATGTTCTGAATGCAATCAGCGGGATGTGCAAATACGATCCGGATAAGGCTGATGAAACGGTGGTGCGTTTTGCCAGATTTCTGCGGAGCAACATGGACATTATGGAGGAAGACAGGCCGGTACCCTTTGTAAGAGCACTGGAGCATGTGGAGGATTATGTCGCGCTTGAACAGGTTCGCTTTGGAGAAAAAATCGAATTTGTAACGGATATTGAAGTGAGCAATTTTGAGATTCCATCACTGATTCTGCAGCCTCTGGCAGAAAATGCAATACGGCATGGCCTTCTGCTGAAACCGGACGGAGGAATGATCTTACTGCGTACCTGGGCAGACCGGCAAAATGTCATGATTTCCATAGAGGATGACGGAGTTGGATTTGATACAGGACAACCGGTGAAAGAGAAGTCCATGGCTCTTAAAAATATCCGTTTCCGGCTGGAGAACATGGTGAATGGAAGGATAAACATAGAAAGCAGTCCGGGTCACGGAACAAAAGTAACCATAACAATACCATACCAGAAAGAAGAAGGAACAAAATAAATGAACGTAATTTGTGTGGATGATGAAATGCCTGCACTGGATAATTTCCGGATGACGGTAAAAAATTTTTCCATGGTAAAAAATCTGCAGGTATTTCTCGGAGGAGAGGAGGCCATAAGCTGGGCCGCTGAGAACCCTGTAGATGTGGCTTTCCTCGATATGGAGATGCAGGGCATGAATGGCCTTGAGGTGGCGAAAGAACTCAGAAGAATAAACCGGGACATACGGATTGTCTTTGTGACTGCCTATGAACAGTATGCACTGCAGGCTTTTGGTGTGGATGCGATCGGGTACATACTGAAGCCTTACTCACGGAAAGAAGTACAAAAAGAACTGGAGAAGGCAGCAAGATTCCATCCGCTTCCCCAAAAAAGGGTACGTATCCAGACAATACCGGATTTCGTCGTTTATGTAGACGGAGAAAGGCTTGTCCTGGGCAGAGCAAAAACGGAAGAACTTCTGGCACTTCTGGTTGACTATGGAAGTGGGGGCCTTACCACAGGAGAAATGATCTCCTGCCTGTGGCCGGGAAGATATGCTGATGAAAATACCCGGTCTCTGTGCCGCATGACGTATAAGAGACTTATGGATGCGCTGAGAGAAGCGGGGATTGAGGATATTGTCGCCTCAGATGGAAGAAAGAGGTACATCGTGACAGAAAAAGTGGACTGCGATCTTTACCGGATTTTGGCCGGAGATACGGATGCGCTGAAAAACTACTGCGGTGAATATATGCGCGAGTATTCCTGGGCTGAAGTGAGAAATGCACAGCTTAGCAGAATTGCGTCAGGAACTGTCTTGAAAAATGAAAAAAGTAAAGAATCTTGCAAAAAATTGTAAAAACAGGCATTTTGGTTACGGTTTGGTTACGGCGGCCATGTTATAATACTAAAATCGTTCATGTAACAAAAAAGCCTGAGAACAATTTGAGATAAAGGAGAGGCACCATGAAAAAAATGATTGTATGTACAGCAGCATTGCTTATCGCTGCGGACGGCTTATTGCTGAGTCTGGCGCCAGATACATTATCCATGTTAATATTGATTATTATGAGTTCCTTTATTGCCCTGGGATTTTTCCTCGGACTCATGCCTTCCCTTATGTATGGTACAGGTTTCAGGGTTGCCAGACAGAATATTGAACAGGCGCTGGATGTGCAGTCTACAGAAACCTGGATCGCAGTATTTAAAATGGAATTCCTGTTCAGACAGAAAACACTGGATAATCTGTTTAAAGATTACAAAAACAAAGTGGAGCAGCAAAAAGAAGACGATGAGATTGTAAGTGACGTGGAGGAATACATAAATGAGGATGTACTGTCGCTGAGAACCTGGCAGGGATTTGTGCTCCAGATTCCGGGAATCCTGACAGGACTTGGTATTCTGGGAACTTTTATAGGATTGATCACAGGTATCAGTTCCATTGGCTTCAGTTCTGTAGAAGCGGCACTGGAAAGCATCGCGGTACTGCTTGGCGGTATTGAAACGGCATTTTATACATCCATTGCAGGGGTGATTCTGTCTATTATATTTAATACGTTAAATCGGATCATATGGAATTCTATGCTTCGGGAATACGGGCTTTTTACGGAAACTTTTCATAAGACTGTCATCCCTTCTGTGGAGGAGCAGACACGCAAAAAAATGAATCGCGATATCCGGAATATTCTGAGCAAACTGGATCGTATTCCGAAGAATCCGGGATTTTCCATCTCTGTGGAAAGAAGCGGAAATAAAAGTATGGCAAATGAGCAGATTTTGATGCCGCAGATCAGAGAAGGATTAAAAAAGGGAGAATTCACGTTTTATCTTCAGTCCAGAGTCGATCTGAACACCAGAAAACCTGTTGCGGCAGAGGCACTGGTCCGCTGGAACCATAGTACTCTTGGACTTTTAACTCCGTCAGCTTTCGTACCGCTTCTGGAGAAAAACGGATTTATCACCCGCATGGATACCTATATCTGGGAATGTGTATGCAAGACAGTTCGCAGATGGATTGATGCAGGAATCCGTCCTGTACCAATCTCTGTGAATCTTTCCAAGACAGACCTGATGGCAATGGATGTTGCCGGATTTTTTGGAGAGATGCTGGATAAGTACCGGATTCCGCCAAGAGCTTTGGAGCTTGAAATCGCAAAAAATGCTTATGTAGAGAATCCGGAAACAACCAACGATGTGGCAGGAAGCTTAAGGCGTCTTGGATTCAAGGTGATCATGGACGGATTTGATGGAGACTATATTTCCGTGAACATGTTGAATAACACGGAGGCAGATGCTCTGAAACTGGATCTGAGATTTATGAGCGAATACCGGGAAAATGAGCTGCAGGTAATTTTTGAACAGGCACGGAAGCTGAGTATAGAGATCATGGCGGAAGGTATTGAAAATACCGAACAGATTTCTATTTTAAAGAAAGCCGGATGTATGGTCGGGCAGGGATTTTATTTCCATAAACCAATGAGTATTGAGGATTTTGAGACTGCGTCAGGACAGAAATAACAATATGAAGAAAAATAAAAGAAGATATGATGAGGTGAATTATTGGGAGTCCATGGCAGACAGCCTGGTTGGTCTGCTTCTTTGTATCCTGCTGATCACATTTCTTTTGATCCTGTATCTGGTTCGGATTCCTGATGAGGAATATGTGGATCTGGAGCAGGGAGACAGTTATGAACAGTATGACGACGCTGAGGATGGCGGGGGAAATCATTCATATGGTGTTTCCTACGATGAAGAAGGAGACGAGTGGGAGGATGAGCAGGACTATGAGGAAAACAATGGAGGCGGCGGAAACGGCGGAGACGATGCGGACCAATACCAGTTCGAGGATCCTGATCCCGGAGTCGGAGAAGGAGACGGAACGGACAGAGCCGCTGTATTCGTACAGGTTGTAGACGCGGAAACAGGGCGTACCGTCAAAAAAAGCGGGCTGGAATTTGAACTCTATGGCGCCAATTCCTCCCTGCAGGTTCTGAGTACCTATTACCCGAAAAAAATAGATTACAAAAAATACGAGACAGATGAGACGGGGGTATTTTATCTTCCGGAAAAACTGCCTCTTTCCAGTTATTATCTCCATGGTCTGTCAGCTGTGGATGGATATGACACCGCAGACAAAACAGAGTTTACGATTGACGATTGCTATGACTGGAGCGATCCATATGTTGTAACCGTAGCTCTTTATCCGTCTAAAAACATCATCAGGATGAAACTTGTGGATCTGGATAACGGAGAACCTGTCGCAGGAGCTTCTTTTGATGTGGTGGCTGCGGAAAATATCGTGACCCAGGACGGAACAATCCGGTACAAAGAGGGCGATGTTGTCGATACGATTAATGTGGACGAAGAGGGGTATGGAGAAAGTACGGAATTATATCTTGGAAACTATCTGCTGAGACAAACTGAAGTTCCGGAATATTACGCAAAAAACACTGCAGATACAGTCATTCAGGTTAAAAGCAAAACAGAGACAGGGGGAACTGGAATCAGAGAACTGACAGAAGAAAAGACAAGTGTGAATGTAACCCTGACGGATGCACTGTATGAAACGACCTATCTGTCCGGTGCAGGATTTACCCTCTCTTCGGATGACGAAAGTATGACGAAAAATTTCAGGACAGATGAGGAAGGGCGATTTACAGTCAAAGACCTGAAAAAGAATACCACCTATCACATCAGGCAGGTATCCACGACTTCAGATTATCAGGCAGATAACGCGGATTATTCATTTACCGTTAATGGCGAGGGGATGATTGACGGAGAAAAAGAAGCGAATTTTCAGATACGCAACAGGATCATACGGATTTCCATCGGCGTTCAGGATAAGCTGTTCAGAGGTCAGGTTTCTGATGTAAATGCCGCACTTTGTGATACAGAGGGAAATGTGATCCGAACATGGAATACGACAGGTCTGGAGCAGACGATAGAGGGTCTGAAAACGGGCGAATATACAGTTATACTCGATGGGGATAAACGTCAGGAAAATAAAATTGTGGTAGAGGATAAAACAGAAATACAGAACTTCCAGTTTGAACGCTGGACAACCGCTGATTTAGGAGTAATCCTCGCATTATGCCTGTTTATCATAGGATTTATTGCTTTTATGGTCATTTTCATGAGACGTGCTCACCAGAGAAAACCAGAAGACAAGGAGTAAGAATGTATGGAGCATGAAAACCACAATAGAAGCGCAGATGAACACAGATATGGAGCACAGACGAGACGGAATGAACTGCAGACCACTCAGGAAATCAGGCTTTCTGATTTTATTTTCGCAATTCGAAAACATACGGTAATGATCGCTTTGCTTACGGCTGCAGGTCTTGTCCTGGGAATTATTCTTTCAATCGTCTCCTATATGAGGGGAGAGATGAGCAAACAGTATGCCATTACGACTTCCATTGCGGTAACCTCTCAGAATGAAAACGGTCTGTTTACTGCACAGTCAAATGATCCTAATTCAACGGACATTTATCTGGCAGAGGAAATGGTGGATTCTGTAATGTACGTGCTGAAAAGCGACAAGACACTGAATGCCACTGTAGAGCGTCTGAATCTGCTGGGTATTACAACAAAGGATATTTATAACAATCTTTCTCTGAGTCAGTATAACGAGACACAGATTATAGAGATTACGTTATATTGGCGAAGTGCCCAGGAGGGTGTGGAGATTCTGTCAGCTATCAATGAAGTGGCCCAGGAAATCCTGATAGATACATTAAAGATTGGCAATGTTTCAGTGATCAATGCACCTACTGCGAGATATTTGATCGGCGGAAACATTAATGCAAAGATGTGGGTCTACATGGCGATACTCGGAATGTGCCTGGGAATCGGTTTTGCGATTCTGGAGCTTCTGCTTCGTCCTACGCTGCTCGACAGCCGGGATATGGAGCAGACATTTGCGGTTGAAGTCCTGGGAGAAATCCCTGAGCGGAAAAAATACTTTCAAAAAAGGCGGAATCTGCTCTTATTCAATGATGATGACGACGATAATCCGGACGTGCTGGATAACTTTGTATCGCTGGCTCATATTCTGAAGCATAAATTACAGAAGATGACTCATCCATGTGTATATATCACATCTGCTTCACAGAATGAGGGAAAAACCACGGTTACAGCCCATCTGGCAGTGCAGCTGGCTGAGATCGGCATGAAAGTCCTGGTCATTGATTTTGATACCAGAAATCCGAAGCTTGGAGGTCTGTTCCTGAATAAGGTAGAGTATCATAATTCGATCAATGCACTGTACCGTGGCGAAGCAAGCCAGGAGGAGGCCATCACAAGTCTGACAGGAAACCTGGATATTCTTCCGGCTGTACTGGACAGGAGACATCTTCCCCTTGATGACGCGCTTCTAAAGATGATCAGTGAACTTCAGTCGAACTATGATGTGGTTCTCATAGATACTGCTCCGGTGGGACAGGTGGCAGACACTATGAGATTAAACCAGCTGGCGGATATCGCCCTGCTGGTCGTACGGTTTGACGGGGCAAGCATGGAAACCATTCGGGATTCCCTGGCAAGGTTGGATAAATCGGGTATGAAAATTATGGGATGCGTTGTCAATGGTGTCAGAGAATTGACAAAGAGACAATATGGTTATTACGGTCGTTACGGTTATCCTAGAAGTTCAGGAAAACCGTACAACAAGCCGGAGAAAACAGAACAACAGAAGGAAGAAGAAAAATCATGATTGCTATTTCATCTATGCCAATCATAATCACCGTTATTCTCCTGATCTGCGGTTATCTCGCGATGATTCAGGCTGTAAATGCGGTATCACGCAGGTCCCGGTATTCATCCGGCAATACGGTCTTAATTGATGTCGTGGTCGCAGTCATGTATAGCATTGTATGCGGCATCGTGGGATTGCTATATATATACAGCGGCTGCGACATGCTGATTATTTATGCTGCTCTGGGACTTGGAGTATTGGCTGCGATTATCTGTTTCATCAGGTTTTGCGTTCAGAACAGATACAGTATGAAAACGGTTAATGTTATATTATTTCTGGTATATTTTGCAGTAGTATTGTATCTGACGATTTTTATGCGAATCGGGACAGTGGACACAAGTATTGTCACCACACCTTTTGATGATCTGAAAAATGCCATTCAGTACAGAGACCCGGCGATGGTGCAGCACATGGTGTTAAATGTACTCATGTTTGTCCCTTTTGGCTATCTCATTCCGGCGATGAACCCGGAGAGCATCAGAAGATGTTCTTTTGCCTTTCTGGGTGGAATTGTCTGCAGTACCGTGATAGAAGGAGCGCAGATGATTTTCAGCCTTGGACAGAGTGATATCGATGATATCATTGCAAACAGCATCGGAGCAGTAATCGGGTATCTGCTGGTCCGGTTTGTGTGGCAGTTCCGGAAGAACTGGAGATTGTGAGGGTGAGATCGTCCGGGAAATTGTTAAACTTTTCATTGTTATAGCGGCCATGGCCATCCACATGGGAGGAATATTTCATTCTCGAAAAGGATGAGCTGATGTACCAGAAGAAACTTTACGATTGGTTAGAAATTGGCATCAAAATCTATGCAAAAGGGGCTTCAAATATTCTGGAATGGTGTTAAAATAGAGAGAAATGACAATTTGCAAAAAGAGGACATTTGCGAACAGAGAAAGGACACCACAGGATGGCGAACAGCATTATAGAATTACATGTCGAAGTGCCGGCAGACCAGGAGGGAAATGTTTTCGGCCAGTTCGACGAACATTTGAAGCTCATTGAGAGAACGTTAAACGTTACTTTGATTTCCCGGGACGGGACGTTAAAAATACTTGGAAACGAGCAGAGTGCATCTCAGGCGAAGAAACTGATCGAGGAACTGCTTCTCCTGGCAAAAAGAGGAAATACCATTACCACACAGAATGTAAACTACGCACTTTCCCTGGCACTGGAGCAGAGAAATCAGGTGCTCGCGGAGATTGATAAGGATTTCATCTGCAATACCATACAGGGCAGGCCCATTAAGCCAAAGACGCTGGGGCAGAAGGAATATGTGGATCAGATCCGCAAAAAGATGATTGTTTTCGGCGTGGGCCCGGCAGGAACGGGAAAAACATATCTTGCCATGGCGATGGCGGTTACTGCTTTTCGAAATGAGGAGGTCAGCCGCATCATTCTGACCAGACCAGCCATCGAAGCAGGAGAAAAGCTGGGATTTCTGCCCGGAGACTTACAGAGCAAGGTTGACCCTTATCTGCGTCCCCTTTATGACGCGCTTTACCAGATTATGGGGGCAGACAGCTTTGCCAAAAATATGGAGCGTGGCCTGATCGAGGTAGCGCCGCTGGCATACATGAGGGGAAGAACATTGGATAATGCCTTTATCATCCTTGATGAGGCACAGAACACCACACCTGCGCAGATGAAGATGTTTTTGACCCGTATCGGGTTTGGGTCAAAAGTCATCGTGACCGGAGATGCTTCCCAGAAGGACCTTCCAAAGGATGCGGTTTCCGGTCTGGATGTGGCTATGAAGGTACTGAAGAAAATAGATGACATTGCTTTCTGCCAGCTTACCAGCAAGGACGTGGTAAGGCACCCGCTGGTACAGCAGATCGTACAGGCTTATGATGATTATGAGAAACATCAGAAGCCGGAAAAGGCGTCAAGACGTCCTTCGAGAACGCAGAATCACGGGAGGTGATACGAAATGGTATCCATACAGTATGAATGTGAGACGGATTTTGACCTTGGGCTGGACTGCGAGGCTCTTGCAAAGCTGGTAGCGGAAAAAGTTCTGGAAATGGAAAAATGTCCTTACGATGCCCAGGTGAATCTGGTTCTGGTGGACAATGAAGAGATCAAACGTGTGAATACAGAGTTTCGTGGTATCGAGTCTGCCACGGATGTTCTGTCTTTCCCTATGATTCCCTTTGAGACCCCGGCGGATTATGCGGTGGCCGAGGAGGATGAGTCCTGCTTTGATCTGGAT
>JALERH010000205.1 GCA_022764275.1 Blautia sp.
CGACCTTGGCAAGGTCGCGCGTTACCAACTACGCCACTATCGCATAAGCGGGTGATGGGAATCGAACCCACGTATCCAGCTTGGAAGGCTGGTGTTCTACCATTGAACTACACCCGCATGATTTAGTTTTTACCGCTGCAACGATGATTAGTATAAAGGATGTTTCCGTATTTGTCAACCACTTTTTTAAAATTTTTCAGGAATTTTTTTACCCAAATTTTTCAATGGTTTTGTGCAGGACGGGAGTTTAATTCTCCCAGTCCCACACATTCGTGGCAGAAACCTGCGTCCGTGGCTGTTTGATGACCAGCTCCGGACTTTTCGCACTTACCTTTGTATTTGCCGGAATGGATTCCGTAATGAAGGTGTTACCACCAATGATGGTGTTTTCTCCGATTACCGTCTCGCCGCCGAGAACCGTAGAATTGGAATAAACCGTCACATTATCCCGGATAGTCGGGTGACGCTTTACATTTGCGAGCTGCTGTCCCATTCTGGTGGAAAGAGCTCCCAGAGTCACTCCCTGATACAGCTTCACATTGTTTCCGATCTCCGTAGTCTCGCCGATTACCACGCCGGTTCCATGGTCAATAAAGAAATATTCTCCAATGGTGGCACCCGGGTTGATATCGATTCCCGTATGGTCGTGGGCATACTCCGTCATAATTCTCGGAATAAAGGGTACCTTTTCCAGATATAGTTCATGTGCCAGACGGTAGGTATAAATAGCGAACAGCCCCGGATAGGAAAAAATGATTTCCTCCTTGCTCTTTGCCGCTGGGTCACCGTCAAAACCTGCCTGCACATCCTTCAGAAGCATCTCCTGAATATCCGGAAGCTTTTCAAAAAAGTGGCATGCAACAGTCTGGGCATGGTCTGCAGCAGTTTCCTGCGCTTCTCCCTGATATAAAAAGGCAATCTCAATCTGAGCCTTTATCCGTTCATACAGATCATTGAGAAGATATCCGGTATAATGCTCCGGAAACATATCCGCTCCTGAATCCACACCAAAATATCCCGGAAAGATCACAGACCGCATATCCTTTAAAAAGTCAATGACCGCCGCTCTGCTGGGCAGGCTCTTTCCGCTTTTCGGCAAAAACAGTTCTTCCTGGCGGTAATTTTCCGTCAATCGCTCTACCGCATTCAAAATGGATGTTTTTTTATCGCTCATATCCGTCTCCTCTGTCGTTTGTTATTTATAATATTACACGAATCCCTTTTCGTCAATAAATACCCCGAAAGAAAACTTTACAAATTCTTCAAAAAGAATTGACCTTTTCCCTCAATCCCGATATAATAAAGAACGGTTCCGGATTTTGCCGGGAATCAGGAGATGTACCCAAGTGGCTGAAGGGTCCGCACTCGAAATGCGGTAGGCCGGGTAACCGGTGCGGGAGTTCAAATCTCCCCATCTCCGTTTTAACGCCTGCAGACAGAATAGTCGTTCGCAGGCGTTTTATATTGACATTATACCGCCAAACGTGGTAGAAACATATACGAGTATTGGAAAGGAGTGTCTTTTTTGAGAAAAGAAAAACAAGAAATATCATTTACAGAAGGCCCTGTCTTTTCCTCCCTGATCCGCTTTGCCATTCCTGTGCTCGGTGCATTGATTCTGCAGGCGGCTTATGGAGCTGTGGACCTTCTTGTGGTGGGAAAATTCGGGGATGCAGCCAGCATCTCTGCCGTGGGAACCGGAAGTTCTTTTATGCAGATGGTCACCTTTATCATCACAAGCCTTGCCATGGGCTCTACTGTCATTATCGGCCAGCACATCGGGGAAAAAAAGCCCGAAGATGCAGGAAATGCCGTGGGAACCACCATCTGCCTCTTTATAATACTGGGAATCGTGATGACGGTAATTCTGGAGTTTACCGCCGGTTCCATTGTAAATATCCTTCAGGTTCCGGCAGAATCTGTCTCCAAGGCGATTCTCTATATCCGAATCTGTTCCGGCGGAATCCTTGTCATCATTGCCTATAACGTGATCAGCAGTGTGCTTCGTGGCGTAGGAAATGCCAATCTTCCGCTTTTGTTCGTCGGAATTGCCTGTGCGGTGAATATTGTATGCGACCTGCTGTTTGTAGGCGTTTTCCATATGGACGTTGCCGGTGCTGCCCTCGCCACGGTTCTGGCTCAGTTTGTATCGGTTGTGGCTTCTCTTGGTGTTTTAAGGAAACAGGATATTCCCATTTCCTTTTCCCGAAAGCAGTGCCGTTTTTACGGAATCGAACTGAAAAAAATCCTGAATGTAGGTATTCCCATCGCGCTTCAGGAGACTGTGGTGCAGATTTCTTTTCTCGTCATCACTTCCATTATCAACAACATGGGACTGATGCAGTCTGCCGGATATGGAGTCGCCCAGAAGCTGATTTCCTTTATTATGCTGGTTCCTTCCTCTGTAATGCAGAGCGTGTCTGCATTCGTGGCACAGAACATCGGTGCAGGCAAAAAGGATCGTGCAAAAAAGGGACTATTTACCGCTATGATCACCGGCTGCTCCATAGGAATCGTGATTTTCTTCATCGGATTTTTCGGAGGTGCATGGCTCTCGTCTCTGTTCACCAATGACCCTCAGGTAATCGCCCAAAGTGCAGCTTATCTGAAAGGCTTTTCCGGAGACTGTATCCTGACCTGCATTCTTTTCAGCAGCATCGGATATTTCAATGGCCGTGGCTTAAGCATTCCCACCATGGTACAGGGAATCACGTCCGCCTTCTGTGTCCGTATCCCGGTGTCGATTCTGATGTCAAGGCTTGCGGATACCTCGCTGACAATGGTAGGACTTGCAGCTCCGATTTCCACAGTATATGGTATCATTTTCTTTATCATCTGCTTTGCATGGCTGAGAAAGCGTGACAGCCGGAATTAGCCCCGTGCGGAGATTCCGAAAACTTTTGATTATCCCTTGACAATCGTTCCTTTTGTATGTATAATTCAAAAAGAACAAGATTTTAGGGGATTGGTCAAATGGTATGATAGGGGTCTCCAAAACCTTTGGTGGGAGTTCGATTCTCTCATCCCCTGTTCTTGCAAATGCATCCGAACTCATTCGTGGGTTCGGATGTTTTTCGTTTATCCCTGCTTTTTCTGCTCAAAAAATCGCGGTAATACCATATGAGTTCTGGCATTACCGCAATCTTATTTTATGAAACAATATTATGCATCCACACGCCTTTCTTTACCAGCACAAATCCTACGATACATTTCAGTATATCCCCAAGTTGAACAAGCGTATAAATTGCGATTACCGGAAGACCCGTAAACCTGCTTAAAATATATGCAATCGGTACACTTACACACCAGATAAATACGCTGTCGAACAGGAACGTAATGATGGTCTTTCCACCGGAGCGCAGCGTAAAATAGGCAGCATGCAGAAATGCATTCTGAGGCATAAAAATGGCCGTCACCATGATGAACTGTCTTGCCAGGGATTTCGCCCCGGCGTTTGTGTTGTACAATTTCGGGAAAAGTGGTGCCATCGCCAGCATGATCAGCGCCACACCGGTACAGCACATAACGGAAAAGGCTATCATTTTATTGTCCGTATCTCTCGCCTCTTTCATTTTCCCGGCGCCCAGAAGCTGCCCCACCAGAATGGCTACGGAATCTCCCAACGCAATAAAGACAATGTTAAATACATTATTGATGGTATTGGAAATATTCAGTGCTGCAACCACGTTCAGCCCCCGTACGGAATAGCACTGTGTGAGCATGGCCATTGCGGCAGCCCACAGGGTTTCATTCACAAGAAGAGGCGTTCCCTTGATCAGAATCTTTTTTGTCAGTTCCAGCGGTACTTTCATGGTACTGTACAAACCTGCTGCAAACGGATTCTTCTTTGTATGTCTGTGAGTCCATGACAGTACGATGGCCGCCTCCACATATCTGGAAAGTACAGTGGCAATGGCTGCCCCCCGCACTCCCAATACCGGAAAGCAGAACTTTCCATAGATCAGCAGATAGTTAAAGACCAGATTTACAAGTACCGCGGTAACCCCTGCCTTCATAGGAAGAACAGTTTCTCCGCACTCCCTGAGGGTGCTTGCATACACCTGAACCAGCATAAAAGCGGGAAGTCCCAAAAGCATAATTTTCAGGTACTGCATTCCATACGCCCTGGTCGCTGCAATGGCCTCCGCAGTGCCCTCCCCTTTTAAATACATTCCAATCAGCGAATCGCCTGCTGTCAAAAACAGACCAACTGTCAGGCCAGTCAGAATCGCAGCCAGCCAGAGCTTATAGCGGAATGTCTGCCGGATACCCTCATGGTTTTTCTGCCCGAAAAACTGTGCTGTGAAAATACCTGCACCGGATACTCCGCCGAATATGCACAGATTGTACACAAATACAAGCTGATTCACAATGGCCGCTCCGGACATCTGTTCCGTCCCGATCCGCCCGATCATAATATTATCCAGAAGGCTCACGAAATTCGTAATGCCATTCTGAATCATAATCGGAACCGCCACAAGCAGTACCATTTTATAAAATGCCTTATCACCTATAAACTTCTTCCGGAATCCAGTCTTTTCTCCGGTCATTACCATAATAAATCCCCTCTCCATTTGAACGTATTGAATACTAAGGTACAATAAAATGGAAAGGATTTCAAGCATTATTTCATAAAAATGCTATTATTCTACATCAATACATCTTTTGGCTTTTTTCGGCTGTTTTTTAAAAACACTGTTACCTGATTGGAAGAATCACAGGTTGCCAGAAGGACATCGGAAATCTTGTCTGCTCCCTGTCCCTTTATCTGGCTTTTCAGCCATTTCTCATCGTTTCCGGTGTGCTTAAGATTTTCTTCCATGATTTTTCCATCCAGAATGACATTCGCGACCATATAGTCCTGCTGCGGAGAAAGATTCAGGTCTGACGGCGTAGCCGGACGATCCGATACCTTTGGCAGAAAGCTGATTTTTCCGTTTCCTTCCAGAATCGCGGTCTCCAGCTTTGACACATCAAAGTAGCCGTTCACACGACATTGCACCAGAAACTCTGATACATCAATCTTCGCTTTTTTCAGATTCTCGCGATATAGCTCTCCATGATTCATCAGGATAAGCGGGGCTCCTTCTATAAATCTGCGGGCTTTTATAGACTTGGAGCTAAACCAGGATAAGAGTAGTGCCGCCAGCGCATAGACGATCATTGCAGTCAGCGGCTGAACAAAGCTTTCCTCCAGTGAAGTCGCCATCTCCGCAGCAATGGAACCTATGGTGATTCCATTTACATAATCGAACATACTCATCTAAGACATCTGTCTGTATCCCATCAGTTTGGTCAGAATAAAGATTGCCGCAACAGACCCCAGCGAAAGTGCAATAATATAGACAAATTCCGGCATATAACCTCCTTAAATCCCATGTGCAGTTACTGATTTGAAACAACACCTTTAATATGGCAATATTTCACTGATTCTATGCATTTCAGCAATATTGGATATATCAATTAATTGCTGTATTTTCGCTTTGGCGGTTGCAAAATGCAAGGAAGTATATGATAATATGGAAGGTAAATGCCCTGCTTTTTATGGCAGATTACAAAAGAAGGAGGATTTGTAATGGATTACTCGTTGTATCAGCTTTCCTGGATTTTTGTGCTTTGTTCTTTTATAGGCTGGATTCTCAGTACGTCCGCAGCAGCCGTCAGGGAAAAGAAATTTGTAGACGTAGGTTTTCTGTATGGACCTTATTGCCCGGCATATGGATTCGGTGCAGTACTTTTTGTACTGTTTTTATCTGAGCTGCACAACTCTCTGTTTTTCCTGTTTTTAGGCGGGGTGGTTTTATCCTTTCTCGTTTCGCTGCTCACAGGCTTTGTGCTGGAGAGAATTTTTCACCGAAAATGGTGGGATTATTCCAGGAAAAGATTCCAGTTTGGAGGCTATGTCAATATGCCTTACACCGTCGTGTGGGGGCTCTTGGCTGTGGTATTTATTTCCTTTCTGAACCCTTTTCTGGAAAGGCTGATTTCACTCATTCCCATGAATGTGGGAAACATTTTACTCATTGTGTTGTTTTCCATCATAGGAATTGACCTGGTGGGAAGCGTTACCGGTGTACTGGCCGTAAATTCCCGTATCAGAAAGCTTTCTGTCGTAAGTGAGGTTTCCGAGAATCTGCAAAAAACGGCAGATCTCATGGGAGAAGGACTTACCGGCTGGGTATCAAAGCACCTCTCCCGTGCCTATCCAAACCTGGAGGCTAATAAACTTCTTGCCGCAAGAATGGAAAAAGAACGGAAGCTTGAAGAGGAAAAAGAAAAAGCCGGCGTATTTGCGGTAGGATGCTCCTTTTATAAGCTGGTATGTCTGTTTTTCCTTGGTGCGTTTCTGGGAGACATCGCAGAGACAATTTTCTGTTATGCCACCACAGGCAGGCTGATGAGCCGCAGCAGTGTGGTCTACGGACCATTCAGCATTGTCTGGGGACTTGGCTGTGTGCTTTTGACTGCCATCTTATACCAATACCGTAATCGCAGCGATTCCTATATCTTTATTTTTGGAACAGTGGTTGGCGGTGCCTATGAGTACATATGCAGTGTTTTTACAGAGCTTGTGTTTGGAACTGTTTTCTGGGATTACAGCAAAATTCCCTTCAACCTGGGCGGAAGAATCAACCTGTTATATTGTTTCTTCTGGGGAATTGCGGCTGTGGTATGGCTGAAAATTTTATATCCATTCCTGTCCAACCTGATTGAAAAGATTCCCCCAAAGCCGGGAATTGTACTTACGTGGATACTCATTGTGTTTATGACCGTAAATATTATAATTTCAGGTTTGGCTCTTGCTCGTTACAATGAACGGCATGCCGGGACAGCTGCATCGGATTCTACTATATCTTCTTTCCTGGATGAACATTTTCCGGATGAACGCATGAAACGGATTTATCCCAATGCGATCATGGTGAAAGAGTAGGAAGAGTAGGCGAATAAGAAACAGGCACAACTAAGAAAAGCAACGTGACATCCCATCATGTGGATTGCTCTCGCTGCTTTTCCTTTTATCTATTCATCTTTCATTCCAAATGCATATTCCAGGGTATCTTCTGACTGATCCAGTTCATTCTCCAGAAACTCCGCCTCCCGTTCTTTTGCACGGTATTCTTCTCTTGTCAGGCTTCCTTCCCGATACAGGCGTTCCAGTTCCTCTTCATAATAATCCAGTTCTTCTTCAATCTTATTTCCTTCACTCTTCAGCTCAAAAAACAGTGACATATTCTCCTCATCCGTACCTGTCGGTTGCGCTTCTTTTACTTTGGCTGCATATTCTTCAACCAGTTGGGTAAGTCCTTCAATCGTATATAGCTCGTGATCATAAGTCTGGCTGTCAGGAGTTTGCTGTTTCAGCTCTGTAATCTGCTGTTCAAGCAGTGCAATCTGTTCTTTTAACTTTTCGGTCTCCGAAACATTTGTCTGGGTCTGGCTCTGCTGATTTTGACATCCCACCAGTACCAGCGCTGCTATCGCTCCTGCTGCAAGAATCATTCTTTTCTTCATGATATTTTGATCCTCTCTTTCTGTATTTCCTTTATAGTTTGTTCTGATAAACATTTCTTAATACAGAATAAGGAAAACAAAATATAAAAAACGATAACCGAAATGGTTACCGTCTCACTAAGGTTTGCACCTTCAAAACTACATACATGTGACATTTCCCTGAAAATCATCTTACCTTGCGTAATCTCGGAAGTTCCATCTCACTTCGTTCAATGGAACGACCAAAACCCTAACCTCAGCCTGCGACTTCGTCTTGTCT
>JALERH010000007.1 GCA_022764275.1 Blautia sp.
AAGGTGACAAAATGGACAGACAAGATGGTGCCGGTTATGGCGGTTCTATATATTGCAGTTGTTTTTATCCTGATCATCCTGAATCTTGGCAGGATTCCTTACTTCTTTGAGACTGTATTCGGCGGTGCATTCAAACCGGAAGCGTTTTTCGGCGGTGTATTCGGAACTGTTCTGGCACAGGGGGTAAAACGTGGACTGATGTCCAACGAAGCCGGCCAAGGTACCATTACCATGTCTGCTGCGGCTTCCGATGCAAAACATCCCTGTGAGCAGGGCCTTCTGGCATCTGTCGGTGTCTTTCTGGATACGATTGTGATCTGTACTCTGACAGGGTTTGTAGTCGTCATGGCACATTGCTGGACCGGTGAAAATGCCCAGGCCTGGGCAGCACTTGACAAGCTGCCGAAATTTACGGAATCCATAGCAGTCCTTACTCCGGGGACAGCATTTAATGCGATCATTACGTTCCTGGTTACCTTGTGCTTCTGCATGTTTGCCTTTACCTGCCTTCTGGGCATGATCAGTTTTTCCGAAATCGCGGCAAACCGTATCCGCAGAGACCGTGTGTGCATTAATATTGTACGCTGTGTCGCTCTGTTTGTGGCAGCGTTCGGAATCCTCTGCAACATTGCGGGCCTGGAGCTTGGAAATCTGTGGGCATTTTCTGACCTTGGAAATATCCTGATCGTATATTTCAACGTTCCAATCGTGTATGTGGGTGCAAAATATGTTTTCCGCGCAACAAAGCACTTCAGGAAAAACGATGGCACTCCTTTTACATCAGAAGTCATTGGCAGAGATGACTGTACCTATTGGGATGAAAAAGCGGGAAAGTAAGACGTGCGCAGAAAAAATGAAGAAGCGTGCTGCACGTATGGAAGTCGAAAATGCCTTCGTATGTATCATGCGTATTTCAGGCAAAAATACCGTTGCAAAATATGCCGCACTTCTTTATAATAAGGAAATATGAAGAAGAACCCGATCATTTTGTCACGTTAAGGAGGAAAACGATGAAAAGAGAGACAGTCGTTGTACTGGACTTTGGAGGGCAGTATAATCAGCTGATTGCCCGTCGTGTCAGAGAGTGCAATGTATATTGCGAGATTTATTCCTACAAAACAGATATCCAGAAAATAAAAGAGATTCAGCCGAAAGGAATTATTTTTACAGGCGGTCCGAACAGCTGCTACGAGCCGGATTCCCCGACTTATACAAAAGAAATATTTGAACTGGGTGTGCCGATTCTCGGTATCTGCTATGGCGCACAGCTTATGATGCATCTGCTTGGCGGTACCGTGGAAAAGGCTCCTGTCCGTGAATATGGAAAAATCGAAGTAAACGTTGACACGAATTCAAAGCTTTTCACAAACGTTTCTCCGAAGACCATCTGCTGGATGAGCCATAACGATTACATTTCCAAACAGGCTCCGGGCTTTGAAATCTGTGCCTGGACCAACGACTGTCCGGTAGCAGCCATCCAGAATGTGGAGAAAAAACTTTACGCAATTCAGTTCCATCCGGAAGTACTTCATACGCAGGAAGGAACGAAAATGCTTTCCAACTTTGTATACAATGTCTGCGGCTGTGCCGGCGACTGGAAGATGGACTCCTTTGTAGAAGAATCCATCAAGGCTATCCGCGAAAAAGTCGGAAATGGCAAGGTGCTCTGCGCGCTGTCCGGCGGTGTGGATTCCTCCGTGGCAGCAGTCCTGATGTCAAAGGCTGTGGGAAATCAGCTTACCTGTGTATTTGTAGACCATGGTCTTCTCCGAAAGAATGAAGGAGATGAGGTAGAAGCCGTATTCGGACCGGATGGCCCGTATGACCTGAACTTTATCCGCGTGAACGCTCAGGAGAGATTTTACAGCAAGCTTGCCGGAGTGACTGAGCCGGAGAGAAAGCGTAAGATTATCGGTGAGGAATTTATCCGCGTCTTTGAGGAAGAAGCGAAAAAAATCGGCGCCGTGGACTTCCTGGTTCAGGGAACCATTTATCCGGATGTGGTGGAGAGCGGAGTAGGCGGCGAGTCTACTGTCATCAAATCCCACCACAACGTAGGCGGCCTGCCGGATTACGTTGATTTCAAGGAAATCATCGAACCGCTTCGCAACCTGTTTAAAGATGAAGTCCGTAAAGCCGGACTTGAACTTGGAATTCCGGATTACCTGGTATTTCGCCAGCCATTCCCGGGTCCGGGACTTGGTATCCGTATCATCGGCGACATTACCCCAGAGAAGGTAAAAATGGTTCAGGATGCCGATGCCATCTGGCGTGAGGAAATCGCCAATGCCGGCTGGGACAAGAAAGTAAACCAGTATTTCGCAGCCCTGACCAATATGAAATCCGTCGGTGTCATGGGCGATGAGAGAACCTATGATTATGCAATCGCCCTGCGAGCAGTCACGACAACCGACTTTATGACCGCTGAGAGTGCGGAAATCCCGTGGGAGGTTATTGGAAAGACCACCAGCAGGATTGTGAATGAGGTTAAGAATGTGAACCGGGTGTTGTATGACTGCACCGGGAAACCACCGGCGACGATTGAGTTTGAATAATTGGCAAAAGCCTGGAAACCCATGTAAATAAAGGGAATCCGGGCTTTTATTTTG
>JALERH010000009.1 GCA_022764275.1 Blautia sp.
GCCCACGTAAAACCCACTCCTTCTATCGCCCTGCCGCAGCAGACCGTTACAAAAGACGGTGAGAATGTTACAATCGAAATTAAAGGGCGGCACGATCCCATTATCGTGCCCAGAGCAGTCGTTGTGGTAGAATCCATGGCAGCCATCACCCTGGTAGATGCACTTCTGTCTAATATGACCGCCAAAATGGATTCCGTGAAGAATTTTTATAAAAAAGAGAAATAAAAATACAAAGAAGCCTTGCCTGTGACTGTTGTCATAAGCAAGGCCTTTCTTTTAGAATATGTAATTATCAGATACTCCGAACTTAAAAATGATCCTCAATATCCTCGCCATCCGGTACCGGCCAGATATTAATACAGTTTGGAGTCTCAATCCTTCTCGGTTTTCCTTTCATCACCAGAATGTTCTGTTCGTAATCCACCTTAAATGTGGTGATGCTGTTGCTGGAATGGTTTGCCACAGCAATATGCTGATTATCCGGGAAGATTACAAGATCCTTTGGATAATCGCCGCTGATCGGCAGTGTGAATTTCTTTGTAAGAAGTCCGCTTTCCTGATCAACTTCATACATGGAAACCGTATTCTCTCCTGCGGTTGTACAGAACAGATGCTTTCCGTCCGGTGCCAGCGCAAGACCGGAAGCTGCGTTATGTGATGCATCCTTATCGTTTTCCTTGGAAAGAGTCGTCACACTCTGAAGCAGTTCAAACTCCGGCGTGTTTCCGCTTCCATCGTAGCTGTAAACCTTTATCTCATTGCTGAGTTCGAATAGCAGGTAGGCAAAACGTCCATCCGCGCTGAAACGGATGATTCGAGGTCCGCTCTCTCTCGGACAGCGGATAATATCCACCAGTTCCAGTTTATCCGTTCTTTTATTGATACGATAAACCTTAACCTGATCGATTCCATTGTCAACTGCACAGAGATACTTGTTATCCGGAGTAGGACGGACACAGTTTACATGAGGTCGGAAATTTCTCTCCGCCACACTTCCAAGGCCTCTGTGGAATACTCCGTCCATTACACTTCCAAGTCTTCCGTCACGATGTGTATGTACAACCGTTACCTTTCCATCATGATAGCCTGCCACATAAAGATATTTTCCATCCACATCCGTTGACAGAAAACAGCCTCGCATTCCGTCAATATCTACGCTGTTGATTCGGGTCAGATCACCATTTGCATCCCTGCAAAATACAGCCACGCCTTCATCTTCTATGGAATACAGGTATTTTCCATTCTTGGAAATTGCCGTATAGGATGCGTTGCTGACCTGAACCTCGCTTCGCTCAGAAAGCGTCCCTTCCTCTACATTGACATCATATACCTGGATTCCTTTACTTGTGCCATGTGTATACGTTCCCACATAGGCCACATATTTCTTATTCCCCATAAGTCATGCCTCCTGCTCGTTAAGTAACTTTATTATAGCACAACACTTCTCCAAGAACAAGTTTCTGAATGCCTATCTGAAATATTTTCTTATCGCTTCCAGAGTCTCATCGATCACTTCATCTGTATGTGCCATGGACAGGAACATTGCCTCAAACTGAGACGGTGCCATATGAATTCCTGCATTCAGCATAGCCTTGAAATACTCGGCAAAGGCTTTTGTATCAGCAGTCTTTGCAGAAGCATAATCCACGACCTCCTCTTCCGTGAAGAAAAGACTTCCCAGAGAAGATATATGATTCAGATGGTAATGCAGTCCGTTTTCCTTCAGAATTTCCTCCATGCCTCCGTAAAGCCTGCTTCCTTTCTTTTCCAGAGAAGTGTAAATCTCCGGATGAGCATAGAGATATTTTAACTGTGTCAGTCCTGCTGCCATGGCAATGGGATTTCCGCTTAAGGTTCCAGCCTGGTAAACCTTTCCCACCGGAGCGACCATCTCCATAATATCCAGACGTCCGCCATAAGCACCTACCGGCATTCCGGCACCGATGATCTTTCCATAGGTGACAAGATCCGGTTTTACGCCAAAATATTCCGCTGCGCCGCCAAATGCCAGACGGAATCCGGTGATAACTTCGTCGAAAATAAGAAGTGCATCATTTTCATCGCAAAGGAGGCGCAGGCCTTCCAGAAAGCCATTCTTTGGAGGAACAACCCCCATATTGGCGCCAACCGGCTCCACGATCACGGCTGCCACCTGTCCTTTGGCCTGTTCCATTAACATTTTCACGCTGTCCAGGTCATTATAAACCGCAAGCATGGTATCCTCGGTGCATCCCTTCGGCACACCGGCACTGTCCGGCACACCGCTTGTCATCACGCCGGAGCCTGCGCTTACCAGCATGGCATCGCTGTGTCCGTGATAACAGCCCATGAATTTGATGATCTTATTTTTTCCGGTGTAGCCTCTGGCAGCACGAATGGCACTCATTACGGCTTCCGTACCGGAATTTACCATTCGGATCATGTCCACATGAGGAATCCGTTCACAGATAAACTCCGCCATCTCCACTTCAATCTCTGTGGCACAGCCAAAGCTCAGTCCCTTTTCGCATGCCTTTACCACGCTTTCGCGGATTTCCGGAAAATTGTGTCCCAGGATCATAGGCCCCCAGGAATCGATGTAATCAATGTATTGATTGCCGTCCACATCATAGATATAGCATCCGTCTGCACGGTCGATAAACCTTGGTGCTTCTCCGATGGCGCCGTAAGCGCGTACCGGACTGTTTACCCCTCCAGGGATTCTTTTTACTGCTCTTTCAAATAATGCTTCTGATTTCGTCATCAGCCGATTCTCCCTTCGTCCATCAGTTTTGCAATTTCCTCCGCAAAATATGTGATATAAATCTGTGCACCTGCACGGTATGCGCCCACTGCCATCTCGCCAATGATTCTTTCCTCATCGATCCAGCCCATTTTGGCAGCAGCTTTTACCATGGCATATTCACCGCTTACGCTGTAAGCAGCCACCGGAACATTTACGGCTTTGGAAATCTCAGATACCATATCCAGATAGGAAAGGGCCGGCTTCACCATAATGATATCTGCTCCTTCCTCAATATCCGTCAGCGCTTCCTTCATTCCCTCTCTTCGGTTGTGGAAATCCATCTGGTAGCTTCTGCGGTCACCAAAAGCCGGAGCACTTCCTGCAGCATCACGGAAAGGACCGTAAAAAGCAGAGGCATATTTTACGGCATAAGACATGATCGGAGTGGTATTATGGCCGTTTTCGTCCAGGCAGGCACGGATTGCAGCTACACGTCCGTCCATCATATCAGATGGAGCCACCATATCTGCCCCCGCCTCCACATGGGAAAGGGCTGTTTTTGCCAGAAGATCCAGAGTTTTGTCATTGTCCACATCATGTCCGCACAGCACGCCGCAGTGACCGTGGGAAGTATACTCACACATACAGACATCTGTCACATAGTAAAGATCCGGGAATTGTTTTTTTGCTTCACGCAAAGCTTTCTGTACGATTCCGTCAGTCGCATAGGCGCCGCTTCCCACTTCATCCTTATGATCCGGGATTCCAAACAGCATGACACTGCCCACTCCTGCCTTTGCAAGCTGCTCCAGCTTATAGGGAAGGCGGTCAATACTGTATCGGAACTGACCTTCCATAGAAGGGATTTCCTCCTGAATATTCGTTCCTTCCATCACAAAAAGAGGGTAGATCAGAGACGATTTATCCATTCTTGTCTCCCTCACCATTTTGCGCAGTGTCTCGCTGCCTCTTAATCTTCTTGGTCTCTGAATCAGATTCATTTTTCTTCGCTCCTTTTTAACTTTTCCACCAGGGTGATCAGACTGTCGATGGTGGCTTTTTCTGACATATAGGTTTCCATTCCCCAGGCATCGGCTGCCGCCTTCGTCTGTTTTCCGATGCAGGCCGCCTTTACCTTTGTATAATCAAGGCCCTTCGTTCCTTCCACAAATCCTTTTACCGTGGAAGCACTGGTAAATACCACACAGTTGATATTTCCGGCCTCAAATTCCTTTTTCTCATCAATCAGCAGGCTTTTCTCATATAGTGTACGGTAGGTTGGCACGTCATCCACAATTGCCCCGGCCTCCGCCAGAGATCTTACCAGATTTTCATTTCCCTTTTCCGCCCTCGGAATCAGGATATGCTCTCCTCCGGAAAGCTTTGCTGCCAGTTCCGTTCCAAGAGTGTCCCCATCATAGACGGATGGCAGAAAATCCGCATACAGGCCATGTTGTGCAAGCTTCTTTTTCGTCCCTTCTCCGATTGCTGCAATCTTTGCAGTTCCCAGAGAACGGATATCCAGCTCCCGTTTCTGCATTTCTGCAAAAAAGATTTCCACGCCGGTAGGACTTGTAAATACAATCCACTGATAATTGCCTAAATGATCAAATGCTTCATACAGGCGCTGTTCATCTGAAAGCGCCTCCGTCCGGATGGCAGGAAGCTCCAGAACCTCTGCACCTTTTTCCCGAAGCCGTGCGGCAGTCTGGGAAATCAGATTCCGTGGCCTGGTCACCAGGATCTTCCAGCCTGCAAGCGGAAGCTTTTCATACCACGAAAACTCATCTGCAAGGGTACATACTTTTCCCACCACGATAATAGCCGGTGTCTCGATGCCCTGACGATCCACCTCTGCTTTCAGAGTGCCTACTGTAGCCACGACGCGTTTCTGTCCTGCTGTCGTCCCCTTTTGAAGAACAGCAGCCGGCATATCGGCATCCATCCCGCCTTTTAAAAGACCGGCACAGATATCTCCGAGAGATGCGATCCCCATGAGAAAAACCAGCGTCCCCCGGGTACGCACAAGCGCTTCAAAATCAATATCGTATTCCTTCCCGGCCCGTTTATGTCCGGTGATGATATGCAGGGAAGAAGTAAAGTCCCTGTGGGTAACCGGAATTCCATTGTAAGCCGGTACCGATATGGGAGATGTCACCCCCGGAACGACCTCATAGGGAATCCCGTGCTCAGCCAGAAGCTCCAGTTCTTCTCCTCCCCGTCCGAAAAGGAAGGGATCTCCGCCTTTTAAACGCACCACACGGCTGCCCGCCTGAGCTTCCTTTAAAAGCACCTGATTAATCTCCTCCTGCGGCATGGTATGATGATTTGCCCGCTTTCCCACATTGATGAGACGGGCAGAGGAAGGAATCTGTGACAAAATGCCCTGTCCCACAAGGCTGTCATATACCACTACTTCCGCTTTTTCCAGAATCTCTTTCCCTTTTATGGTAAAAAGGCCGACATCGCCCGGTCCGGCACCTACCAGCCATACCTTTCCTACTGACATTTTCCTTCTCCTTTACTGCATCGTTCTTTCAATTCTTTTGCCAGGGCAATTCCCAGTTTTTCTGCCTCAGATGTCTTTCCTCTCCGGGTTCCCTTCAGATATCTTCCGGTTTCCGGGTCAAAGTACAGTCCCCGCAGGAAGATATCATCGTCCTGAATTTCTCCGTAGGCAGCTATGGGAGAAGTACATCCTCCATCCAGATACCGCACAAAAGCCCTCTCTGCGACAGCGGCAAAATGCGCATCGCGGTCATCATAATCACGGATAAAAGAGTAATCCAGTCCTTTTCTCCCCTGGACAGCCAGAATTCCCTGTCCGGCTGCCGGAACCATCTCATCCGGCGTAAAATAGCGGAAAATCCGATTTTCAAGCCCCAGACGCTTCAGTCCGGCCGCTGCCAGAATCAGTGCGGAAAATTCTCCCTCCTCCAGCTTTCGCAGCCTGGTCTGCAGGTTTCCACGGACACTTTTTACCTCCATGTCCGGATAAAGTTCCTTAAGCTGCAGGGTACGTCTCAGACTGGAACATCCCAAAGGCCTTCTTTTATCCAGTGACTCTGCGCCCTCTGGCAGTACCAGAACATCTCTTGGATCCTCTCTGACGGAAAATGCCACAATGGGAAGCTCCTCCGGAAGCTCCATAGGCATATCTTTTACGCAGTGTACAGAAAGCTGTGTTTTTCCATCCAGAAGTGCCTTATCCAGCTCCTTTACAAAAAGCCCCTTGCCGCCAATCTTATCCAGAGTACGATCCAGGATCTTATCGCCAGTGGTCTTCATGGTCAGGATCTCCACGTCAAGGTCCGGATTCCTGCCTGTAATATAATCCCGCACCATCTCACTCTGCAGAACTGCAAGCTTACTTTCACGACTTCCGATCACAATCTTATTCTTCATAATCATCCTCATTCTTTGCCATTTCTTCCAGAACCTCCTGGATTTTCTCCCTGGCTTTCTTTGCCTTTTTATGATTCATGCCGCTGGCCGTAATACCGGCCACCATTCCGTCTTTCATACAGATTCCGGGAAAATAAAAATCGCACTTTTCCTTATCGCTGGCGACATTGACATAAATCCCTTCCTCTTTACAGACTTCATAAATCTCATCGTTTAATTTCCAGTCATTTGTTACGGCAAGAACCATATATGCCAGATTAAAATCCGAACGTTTGACAGGACGGGTCTGTATGGTAATCTTTCCGGCTTTTCCAAGTTCAAGAAGCTCTGCCGTCATTCTGGGTGCAATGACCGTGATGTTTCTGGTAAACAGAAGAAGTGTCTCGACTCTTCTGGTGGCAATCTTTCCGCCTCCCACCACTACAATATTTTTATCCGATAAATCCACAAACATGGGAAAAAATGGTTTATTCTTCATATATCTTCTCCAGTCCTGCCACACACTCCAGAAATGCCTCCTGGTTCAGACTGTCCCGCAGGCCGAAGATCAGCTTGTTTATGACTTTCCCTGCCGCATTATCCACGGTTTCCAGAAGCTTTTTTCTGTCGTTTTCTTCCATAGGTGTGTTTTTCAGTATTTTTGCGATTCTGAGATTAAAATCGTTTACCGCATCTGTTTTTATCTCCTGGATGCGCGGAATGACGTCCCTGCCATCCAGCCACTGAAAAAATTCTTCCATCTGGCTTCTCACAATGCCCCCTGCTGCTTCCAGATTTTCCTGGAGCTCTGCCGGTGTTTCGTCCATATGAAAGCTGTCCATATCATAAAGGGAAATTCCCTCCATTTCTCCTAACTGCGGCTCAATATCTCTGGGAACAGCCAGGTCGATAAGGATCAGCGGTCTGGTCAGGGAAATGTTTTCGAACAGTTCTCTTTTCAATGTAAAATTCGGGCTCGCCGTCGCGCTGACCACCAGATCACATTTCGGCAGGTATTCCATCCTTTCTCCATAATTGATCCGCCTGCAGCCGAACGGAATGTTTACCACGCCGCTTCTGTATTGTCTGACGGTAACCGTAACATCCGCGCCTGCTTCCTTAAGCGTCTGTGCGGCAACCTTCCCCATCTCTCCGTTTCCAATGACCATGCAGATTTTCCCTTGCAGATCATACCCCTGCTTCTCAAGAGTATAAATGGCCTGATGGATAACAGAAGGATTCCCGTGGGAAAAAGGAACCTCTGTCTTGATCCTTTTCCCGGCGGTGACTGCCATACGGAATAAAACCTCCAGTACACCGTCCGTCGTAAAGTGTTCCCTGGCAAGATTCAGGGCATCCTTTACCTGCGTAAGGATCTGATCTTCTCCCAGAATCTGGGATTTCAGACCGCTTGTCAGATAAAACAGATGCTCCACAGCTTCTCTGTCCTGCCTTGCTGTAAAATATTTTCTGTAAGTATCATCACAAATGCCTTTCAGCCTGCAAAGTCCTTCATACAGGGAAGGACAGACATCATCATCCACGCTGGCCCAGATTTCCAGGCGGTTGCAGGTAGAGAGAACGACGCATCCGTAGATACCCGGCTGTTCCTTCAGCCTTTCCATGGCCTCTCCTGCATTTTTCTTTGTAAAAGCGAAAAGGGCACGGATATCCACCGAAGCCGCATTATGGTCGATTCCTATCATGGAAATGCTCATTTTCTCTGTTCTCCTTCGTACTTTCCTCATAGCCGTCATCCCGGTTTTACTTACCGGATAACGTAATCAATCACCTTAACATCATAATCATTCAATCCGGGATTGTCAATTGATATCCGTTACTTTATTGACAAGAACCTGAGTTCCAGATTATAATACCTTCCGGTAGATAAATGCGCGGAAAATCTATCCCTTTTGGAGGAATATTACATGAACTCAGAAAAAAAGACAGCAGTTCTTGCTGTGAGCTTTGGCACCAGCTATCCTGCTGCAAGAAAAAACTGCATTGAGGCCATCGAGGCTTCCATCCGGGAAGCTTTACCCGACTGTATGCACTATCGTGCATGGACAAGCAAAAAGATTCTGGCGAAGCTGAAAAACAGAGACAGTCTTCACATTGACAATGTAAAGGAAGCTATGGAACGAATGGTTTCCGATGGAATTACCGATGTTGTAGTACAGCCAACTCATGTGATCAATGGAATTGAAAATGACGAGATGAAAAAAGATGTGCTTTGTTTTTCCGACCGTTTTGGTTCCATCCGTTTCGGTACACCATTGCTGACCAGTGAAGAGGACCAGGAACTTGTGATCAATGCCATTGCAGAAGAATTTCGCAGTCTCCCGTCCGGAGAGGCACTGGTGCTTATGGGACACGGCACAACCCACTATGCAAATTCCATTTATGCGGCACTGGATTTCCGTTTTAAGGATATGGGATATCCTCATATTTTTCTTGGCACAGTGGAAGCTTATCCTGGCATTGACCAGCTTCTCAGAATGGTAAAGTCCTACAACCCCTCCCGGGTGACACTGGCTCCTTTTATGATCGTCGCGGGAGACCATGCCAACCATGATATGGCAGGCGACAGCCCGGATTCCTGGCTCAGCCAGTTTGAAAATGTCGGTTTTTCCGTTCGTCCGGTTTTAAAAGGACTGGGAGAATATAAAGGAATTCAGGAGATCTTTGTCCGCCATGTGCAGGAGGTGCTGAATTCCCCGATTTCCTGAAATAATCCGTTTGGCTTGCCCGACCCTGCGGGCCAGGAATTCATTTGCATATTACATGTTATTACTTCATATACTGGGATGAAGCAGCCAAAGAAAGGATATTCTATGAACGAACATTACCCTTTCACCAATCCCCCTCTACCCTATCCATATGAGGCAATGGAGCCGTACATTGATACACTTACCATGCACCTCCATCATGACCGGCATCTCCAGACCTATGTGGATAATCTGAATCGTATTTTGAAGGATTATCCCGCATACCATCAGCTTTCCCTGGAAGAACTCCTGATGTATCAGAAATCACTGCCCCCGGAAATCCAGACCGGAGTCCGGAATAATGCCGGGGGCGTTTACAATCACATCATGTATTTTTCCTGTCTGAAAAATCCCGGAATGGAAGAACCACCCCATCCTCTGAACCAGATGATTGCGAAATATTTTAAAGATTACTCTGGTTTTCAGACTGAATTCACAAATGCCGCACTTTCTGTATTCGGTTCGGGCTATGCATGGCTTGTGGCCGATGCTTTTGGACGTCTGCTGATTCTGACCTCAGCAAACCAGGACTGTCCTCTGTCAGAGAATCTCTTTCCACTCCTGAACCTGGATGTCTGGGAACACGCTTATTATCTGAAACACTACAATGAGCGTGCTGCCTATATTTCCGACTGGTTCCACATCGTAAACTGGGATCAGGCTGCAGCAAACTACCAGATGCTGTTTCCGTAATCCCGGAATACTATAACAATTCTCTCAGTGTCTCCTGAAACTGCGCCGCACATGCCAGCACATCAGAGTTTCTCAGATACGGCAAAGCTTCTCCGCTCCATGTCGTCACAGTGCCGCCTGCTTCTGTAAGGATCACGCTTCCGGCAGAATAATCCCACGGCTTTAAATTCTGCTCCAGGAAAGCGTGCTGGCGGCCGCATGCCACATAGCACAGATCCAGGGCGGCAGAACCTGTGCGGCGGAAATCCGCGCATTTCATAAAAACCCTGTAAAACACCGGGAACAAATCCTTTGCCCGCTCTTTTTCATAGGGAGAGGAACCGAAGGAAACAACAGCGTCTTTAAAATCCGAAAGCCCGGATACATGAATCGGCTCTCCGTTTAAAAAGGCCCCTCCGCCTTTTACCGCATGAAACAGTTCCTCCGTAAAAGGATTGTATACCACTCCGAATGTGACTTCTCCCGCCTCATAAAGTCCCAGCGCTACCGCACTCATATGATAATCCTGAATCAGGTTGGTGGTTCCGTCAATCGGATCCAGAATCCAGTAGGATTTTTCCGGAGAAAGATTTCTGTTTTCCTTTTCCTCCGCAATCATGGCAATCTGCGGAAATTCCTGTTCCAGTCTGCTTTTCAGGAAATCCTGAACTGCAAAATCCACATTCGTCACGTAATCGGCCGCGCCTTTTACGGTAACCTTTTCTTTTCCCATTTCCCGGTAGATCAGAGACCTTGTCTCCTTTACAAGTTCCAAAACATGTTTCTGCTGCGCTTCACTGAGCATCCTTATTTCCTCTACTTTCCGGAGTATTCCCTCACTCTGAGCGGTATCCCGATGGAGTCGGCAAGCTCCTGACTTTTTCTTACATTTTCTTCACCGATACAGTCTACCACAGTGAAACGGACATCATCAAGATATTTCTTGCAATCGGATGCAAATTTCAGCATGGCATCAAAGGATTTTTCCCCGTAAGCCGGACGGACTACCTCATTGTAGGATTTTGCATCCGGCATATTCAGGCTGACGGATACGCAGTCCACCGCCTCGCAGACTTCTTTTGCAATGGAGCGCTTATGAATCAGATCTCCGAGACCGTTGGTATTTAGGCGAAGCCTGAAGGAATAGCGCTCCCGAAGGTATTTACTTGCTGCGATCATTTTGTCCAAAGCCATCGTAGGCTCTCCGTAACCGCAGAATACGGCTTCCGTGCAGCCGTCAAAATCAAAGGCATCGATTGCCTGACAGATTTCCTCCATGGACGGCTCATGCTCAAACCAGAGATTTTCTGCCTCTCCAACGGAATCACCGTTATTGCGGATGCAGAAGGTGCACCGGCAGGGGCATTTGTTCGTAATGTTAAAATAAACCTGATGGTTATAGCGATATACGATATCTGTTGTCATGATTTTTAAATTCCTTTCACAATGTTCTGTTTAAAGCCAAGACGGTCAAGTGCTGCGCCCACGATCAGGAATGCAATGGCACTTCCGCCGGACTGAATGATGCTTCCGGAAAGAGATGTAAAGAAGGCTGCCGTAAATCCAAACATGATTCCCTCAGCCACATAATATCCTGCTGCGGAAATCCAGAATGCCAGAAAAAGTGCGAGCACATTTCTCTTTGTTACGATTTTACCGGCCTTTGAGGAAAAGGGCAGGCAGATGAGCATCTTGATAATGATCGTCGCCGGAGCCCATACAGGAGCCGTCAGAATTCTGCTATTCCCTCTGATTCAGTTCCCACAATTTGTACAGGTACGTTTCAAAACATACGCCGTCGTTGCGGTCACTGCCTTCTTCCACTGCATCCCGTATGGAGGCGGATAAAAAGTCAACCGCCTTTTCCACACATTTTTCCATGGGGATTCCCTTTACCAGTCCGGCGCTTAACACGGATGCAAACAGATCTCCCGTTCCGGAATAGCTCCCGCCTGTCTTTTCGGCAAACGTCCAGTCTGACTTTTCTCCTGTGATTACCAGGTTTCCAATCTGCAGCGGTTTTTCCCCGTCCGAAAAATCGATTCCCGTGATCACGGCCGATTCCAGAGAAAATCTCTCGTGCAGTTTTTTCCCGATTTTCTCAATTTCTGCCAGATACGCATCGCCCCGGATTTTTTTCAGGGAATCAAAGTGTTCTTCCATTCCCTCTTTCCCGTATAAAAGTAATAGTGCTTCCGTAAGATTCGGCGTAATCACCTGAGCACGCCCGCAAAGAAGGCGCATCTGCTGACAGAGTCCCTCAGAATAAATGCCGTATACCTTTCCCTGGTCTCCCATCACAGGATCCACCAATACCAGGGTATCTTCTTTACAGAACCGCTGAAAAAACGAAAAAATCTTTTCTGTCTGGGCCTCCCCTGCCAGAAATCCCGTATAAATTCCATCCGGCGAAAAGCCTCTTTTTTCCCATTCCTCCATAATGTCGTCCATTTTGTCTGTATAATCGTCACAATAGTAAGAATCATACCCTGTCTGATTGCTGAGTACCGCCGTAGGCAGAGGAACCGCCTGCACGCCCATCGCCGATATCACAGGAATCGCAGCTGTCAGGGAACATTTCCCCAGTCCGGATAAATCATTGATCACCGCCAGTTTCTTCAAATATGTCACTCCAGTCTTGTTTTCTCTATAATTTTGATATAGAATATCACTTAAGTGTATCTTGATAAATATCCAAAAACAACTATTTTTAAGGGGACAGTTTATGTTAGACATCGAAAAGGACAATAAAAAGGGACACCTCTATCTGGAGGTATACGATTATTATAAAAATCTGATCCTGGAAGGAAAGCTCGCATCCGGCAGCAAGATGCCTTCTCTTCGGAAATGTTCCCAGGAGCTGAAGCTTTCCAGGACGACCATCGAAAATGCCTATCTTCAGCTTGCAGCCGACGGTTATATCATTGCAAAGGCTCAGAGCGGCTATTATGTGACCGATATCGCCGCTCACCGGCATCCGGATGCAAAAAAAATACAGGAGACCGCCCCACATTACCGTTTTGATTTTGCCTCCTCCGGTGTGGACCGGGAAAGCTTTCGCTTCGACTTATGGAGCCGCTATATCAAAAGTGCACTGCGCCAGGATGAAAGGATGCTGACTTACGGAGAAGCCCAGGGAGAACTGGATTTTCGCGAGACTCTGGCTGTCTATATCCGGGAACGCAGAAATATCCTGTGCTCTCCCGATGATATTGTGGTAGGCGCCAGCGTTCAGAGTCTTCTGCAGCTTCTGTGCCCGCTTATAAAATCTCTGTATCCTGAACATAGGCACCAGACAGATGAGATGCCAACCGTTTCGTTCCCCACGCCATCTTTTGTCCAGGGCAGCACCGTCTTTCAGGATTTTGGCTTTGATGTGCGCTACCGGAATAAGGACAGCGATGTCATCTATGTTGCCCCTGCCCATATGACAAAGTGGGGCGAGATCATGCCGGTTTCCAGGCGTCTGGAGCTGCTTCGGTATGCTGAAGAGCACGACAGCCTGGTGATCGAAGATGATTTTGAAAATGAATTTGTTTATCTTCAGAAGCCCACTCCTTCTCTTTTTGGTCTGTCAGGCGGAAATGGCGTGGTGTATATCGGCTCTTTTTCCAGACTGCTGCTTCCCTCCATCCGAATCAGCTTTATGGTTCTTCCGGCTCCGCTTTTAAATGCGTATAAAAAAAAGGCAGACTGTTATAACCAGACTGCCTCCAAGGCGGAGCAGATTGCCCTGTGTCAGTTTATCCGCGATGGTCACCTGGCCGCACAGACCAGAAAGCTGAAACGTCTTTATTCCGTAAAGCTGAAAGAGCTTCTGCATGCAGTGAGGGAAGTATTCGGCAAAAACAGCCGCATTCAGATCGGCTCTGCAGGTACGAGCCTTGCCCTTACCCTTTCCGTCACTCCGGGAGAGGCATTAAAAAAGCAGGCACGGGTCAAAGGCCTGCGCCTGCAGATTCTGCGTGAAACCGATCAGGATGTTACGGTTCTTTTATCCTGTTCCTCCATGCCCGCTGAGGATTTTGTCCCTGCCTGTCAGGTTTTAAAGGAAGCCGCGGACAGTCTGATGTGACCGCCTGGCCCGGACAAATATCCTGATAAAGGGGAGAGACTGCTCAGCCGCGGTCATTGTCCATCATGTAAAGAAGAGCGTTGCAGATGCATGCCGCGATATTGGAGCCGCCTTTACGCCCTTTTGCCACAATATAAGGCACGTTTGTCTGCATAATCAGCTCCTTGGACTGCACCACATTGACAAATCCTACCGGAACGCCGATGATCAGCTCCGGAGAAAGCTTCCCGTCCTGAATCAGCTCATAGAGACGAACAAGCGCCGTAGGAGCATTTCCGATGGCAAAGATCAGCTTTTTATCCATCGTCAAAGCCTTGTCCATACACGCAGTGGCACGGGTACATCCATTTTCTTTTGCAATGGCTGCCACATCCTCATCGGACATAAAACAGTAAACTTCTCCGCCATAGCGGGACAAAACACGTTTGTTGATGCCGGATTTTGCCATCTGGGTATCCGTCACAATACAGGCACCCTCTTTGATGGCCTGCATGGCTTTTTCCACCACATTTTCGGAAAAACATAAATTTTTTGCATAGTCAAAATCCGCACTGGTATGGATGCAGCGCTTTACGATCAGCTCCGTTCCCGGAACAAGCGGCGTATCCCCCAGTTCTTCTGTGATGATCTCAAAGCTGCGCTTCTCAATATCCATAGGCTTTACATTTTCCAAATCAATCTTCATGCCGAACCACCTTTCTTTCAGATACCTTCCTCTAATATCCTGTAAATTTTCTCCATGTCCAGATGCTTCCGAAGCTCTGCGGCCAGAATGTCGTACTGTGTTTCCTTAAATGCGGCAAAATCCACGCCTGCCATCTGTGAAACGTCAATTCCTTTCTGGTTGCCAAGCGTCCGGATAAGTGCCTCAGCCGACTCTTCCCGGTCAAAAACACCGTGTACATAGGTGCCGCAGATATTCCCCAGATAAACGCCATCTTCCTTTTCTGAGCCGCTTACGCTGTCACGGATGGACAGTGAGTGTCTTGCCTCTCCATTTAATACGGTTTCTCCCATGTGGATCTCATAGCCCTCCACCTCCGCACCGGAAAGGGAGGAAAGCTCACCGGTCAGCGCGCCAAACCTTCCGCTTACCCGTGTTCTGGTCTTATTCCTGGCAAAAACGGTATCCATGGGAAGAAGACCCATTCCTTTTATGGTACCTCCCGCTTCCACGCCATAGGGATCACTTAACGTTTCCCCCAGCATCTGATAGCCGCCGCAGATACCGAAGATCATTTTTCCTTTCGCTGCAGCCTTCAGAACGGCTGCCTCCATGCCGCTTTCCCGCATCCACAGAAGATCCTCCATGGTATTTTTGGTTCCCGGCAAGATGATCAGATCCGGATTTCCCAGTTCACTCACATGCTTCACATACCGCAGGGATACGCCGGGGATGCTTTCCAGCGGATTAAAATCTGTAAAATTGGAAATCCTCGGTACCCGGATGACCGCAATATCGATCAGGCCAACCTCCTGCTTTCGCTCAAACCGTTCTGTCAGGCTGTCTTCATCCTCCACCTGGATATCCAGATAAGGTGCCACTCCCACCACGGGAATGCCGCTTCGCGCCTCCAGCATCTCTACTCCGGGATCCAGGATCGTCTTATCACCCCGGAATTTATTGATGATCAGGCCTTTCACCATGGCACGCTCGTCCTCCTCCAGGAGCATTACCGTGCCGATCAGCTGGGCAAACACGCCACCGCGGTCAATATCTCCCACCAGAAGGACCGGCGCCTTTGCCATTTTCGCCATTCCCATATTCACGATATCATCGCTTTTCAGGTTGATTTCTGCCGGGCTTCCTGCCCCTTCGATCACAATAATGTCATTTTGCTCCGATAGAGTCTGGTATGCTTTCATGATATCCGGCACCAGCTTTTTCTTATATTTAAAATACTCTCTGGCGCTCATACATCCTTGCACCTCTCCGTTTACAATAACCTGGGAGCCGGTGTCATTGGTAGGTTTTAACAAAATGGGATTCATCAGAACGGAAGGTGCAATTCCGGCTGCCTCCGCCTGCATGACCTGCGCCCGTCCCATTTCCAGGCCCTCCTCTGTGATAAAGGAGTTCAACGCCATATTCTGGGATTTAAAGGGTGCCACCCGATATCCATCCTGCTTAAAGATTCTGCAAAGTCCTGCCGCCAGCAGGCTTTTTCCCGCATTTGACATGGTACCCTGTACCATAATCGCCTTTGCCATTTTTTGCTGCCCCTTTCCCTTATCCTTCCATGATTTCCTGTAAAGCCCCGATCAGCTTTACATTATCTTCGTGCGTTTTCACCGCGATCCGGTAATATCCTTTGCAAAGTCCCGGGTAATTGCTGCAGTCCCGGATGAGGATGCCTTTTTTCACACAGTCTGCGAAAAGACTTCCCGGCCCTTTGAAAAAAATATAATTTGCCTGAGATGGAAATACCATAAGACCAAGGTTTTTCATCTCCTCTTTTAACCATGCAGCCTCCGTAAAGACAAGCTGCCTTCCAGACTCCACGTATTCCCGTTCCGTAAGCGCCGCAATCCCTGCCTCCTGTGCCATGGTAGACACATTCCAGGGCTGGGTCATCATTTCCATACGGGACAAAAGCTCCTGATCATGACAAAGCCCATAGCCAAGCCGCACACCAGCCATTGCATAACGCTTTGTAAATGCCTTTAAAAGAAAAAGTCCATCGGATTTTTCCAGAACCGGTTTTAAAGTATATGCCTCCGGCTCTTTTATAAAGTCCAGAAAACATTCATCCACCACCAGAAAAATACCTTTTTCCCGACATCGTTTCAGGATTTCCATCAGAAAATCCCGTTTCATAAGAAGTCCCGTCGGGTTGTTTGGATTGCACAGAAATAGCATATCCAGACTTTCATCCAACGCCTCCAGAAGCTTACTGCCTGCCGCAAAGCCTTCTTCCTCTTTCAGAAAAAAATGCTCCACCCGGCAGTCCACGCTTTCCAGTGCCTGCTCATATTCCGCAAAGGTTGGAGCCAAAACCATGGCTTTCCCCGGCTTTTTTGCCCTGCACAAAGAAAATATAAGCTCCGCCGCACCGTTTCCGCAGATGACTTCCGACGCAGGAACTCCCTCATACGCGGCGATTGCTTCCTTTAGCGGCTCACATCCCACCCGTGGATACTCCGCCAGATGAGAAAGACTTTCTGTGATCGCCTGCTTCACACTCTTTGGAGTACCCAGAGGGTTACAATTTGCGGAAAAATCCACACAGTCCGCATAACGATAGACGTCTCCGCCGTGAACATGTTTCTTCATATCTGTCTCCATTTCTCAGTCTGTAAAGATCATACTGCCAGACGCAGTACAAAAAATACCACCATTCCCAGAACCGATGTACTGTACAAAAGCCGGTTTGCCCGGGGAATATCCTCTGCCTCCACCTTTCGGATGGCATCCCCGATGGTCGGTTTTTCATACAGCTTTCCAAAATAATATGCATTTCCCGCAAGCTGCACGTCCAGCGCTCCGGCCATAGCCGCTTCTGTCTGGGCAGAATTCGGGCTTGCGTGATTTCGCCTGTCGCGGCGGTAAATCTTAGCCGCATATTTCGTGTCAAGCCCCACAAACAGCGTGCCAGCCACCATCAGCCAGCCGGAAACCCTGGCCGGGATATAATTTGCCGCATCATCCAGCTTTGCGGCGCACCGGCCAAAATACAGGTATCGGTCATTCTTATATCCGAGCATGGAATCCATGGTGTTGATCCCTTTATACAAAAACATAAACGGCGCCCCTCCGATTGCCATATAAAACATGGGAGCGATGATTCCGTCCGAGGCGTTTTCTGCCACCGTCTCCACTGCCGCTTTTGTCACGCCCTCCGGGGTGAGGCTTTTGGTATCCCGTCCCACGATCATGGAAACTGCATACCGCGCTTCCTCCAGAGTACCGTTCACCAGACGGTCATATACCTTCATACTTTCTGTCTTTAAGGATTTCGTGGCAAGAAGCTGATAGCACCAGAAGGTTTCCAGGAGAAAACCAAGCCATGGCTGCCAGCCATACAGTACATGCAGAATTCCAAAAGGAACCAGAAAGCAAAGTCCACACACCAGGAGCACTTCCAGACAGCCGCCGGCCAGCTCTCCTTTCTGTGATTTTGGAAAAATCCGTCGAATTCCTTTTTCCAGAAGGGAAATCAGTTTACCTATGAGGCATACCGGATGATACAGCCATCTGGGATCCCCAAAAATCAAATCCAAAACAAACCCTGCAGGCAGGGCCAGTATTTTTACCATCATGTTTCTCCTTGTATCCGTTCTTTCCTGTAATCCAGGCATCTTTTTAAGAACGCCTGTGGGATGCGCGGATTGGCGTAATAATACAAATGCGGAAATCCGGCCAGCATCCGTTCATTTCCGTGAATGCACTCCCATCCCCGGCTGCTTTCCGGTTTTGCGGCGTGGAAATCGCTGCCGCAGTTTTCCGAATCAAAATAATGAAATTCATGGGCCGGAACAGGACCAAAATCCGCCTCGCCCAGAACTTCTTTTTCCTGCTTCAGAGTAATGTATCCAAACCTTGTCAGCCTTGGCGTCCGATTTACCCTGCCCGGAATCACACCTGCCATCTGATAAAATTCCCCATCCATTCCCTCCATTTCCTCATGAAGGTACATAAAGCCACCGCACTCCGCCATGCATGGCATTCCGCTTTTTATGGCACTGGCAATCTCATGGCGCATGGAAACGTTATTCGAAAGAGCCTTGGCATTCAGTTCCGGGTAGCCGCCGTACAGCAGCATCCCGTCCAGGTTTTCCGGCAGCTTTTCATCATGAATGGGAGAAAAAGGAATCAGCTCTGCCCCCATCTGACGAAGCAGCCGAAAGTTGTCCTCATAGAAAAAGCAAAAGGCTTCATCCTTTGCAAGCCCGATGCGAAGTCGATTTCCGCCATTGGAACAAGATGCACTCCCAGACTCCGGTGATACACACGGAATCTGCCAGTGAAAGGCTTCCTCGGGCAATTCATCGGGAACCAAAAGCTGTGGTGCCTCTTTTGCAAGAGCCAGAATTCCTTCGACATCCAGCGATTTCTCCAGAACCTCAGACAGCTTTTGCAGACGTTCCTTCAGCTCCGGGATTTCCTCCGGCAGGACAAGTCCCAGATGGCGGCTTTCGATCACACAGTCCTCCACCTTCGGGACATAGCCCAATACACGGATTCCCACTTCCTCTTCCACCAGCTTTTTCATCCTGGGATAAAGCATAGGGGACATCTGGTTAAAAATGACGCCTCTTATGTGACTGTCTTTTTTGTATTCCACAAAGCCTTTGATGTATGCGCCAAGGGATACACTCATGCCTTTGCTGTTGACAATGAGAATCACCGGGGTATCTGTCACACAGGCCAGATCATAAGCGCTTGCCCGTGTGGTAGTTCCTCCCACGCCGTCATAATAGCCCATTACCCCTTCCATCACCGCAATCTCACAATCCTTTGCGTTCATCCCAAGAAGATAACGGGTCCGCTCTCCGGATGTAAAAAAGGTATCCAGATTCCGGGATTTTGTCCCGATCACACGGCTGTGAAACATAGGGTCTATGTAATCCGGCCCGCATTTAAATGAGGCCGTTTTGATTCCACGATTTACAAGTACCTGCAAAAGCCCGCAGGTAATCAGTGTTTTTCCGCTGCCGCTTGCTCCGGCCGCAAGTAAAATTCTCGGTATTTTCATCATCCTCACCTGCCTTTGGTTCCTGCACATGTGATGATGTAAATAGGATTTTCGCCCATCATCATATGGTATCGGCCGATTTCCTTAGAGCGGGACGCACAAAGCTGTACAACCTCTGTCTCTGAAAATGCAAATTCTTTCATCACCTGCAAAGCCTCAGACACCGTTTCCAGGGTAATGCAGTTGATCACGATTCTCACCTGCGGATTCTTCTGAAGCAGGAGTGCCACGATTTCTTTCAGATTTCCGGAGGAGCCTCCGATAAACGCATGGGTCGGCACAGGCAGAGTCTCCATCGCTTCCGGCGCAGTCCCCTGTATGATCTCCAGGTTATCCACTGCGAATTTTCGCTTATTCTCCTTCAGAAGCTCCACAGCGTCTTCCTTTTTCTCGATGGCAAAGACCTTGCCCGAAGAAGCACGAAGAGCCATCTCCACGGAAACGGAGCCGGTTCCCGCCCCGACATCGTAACAGATGGAATCCTCTGATAACTGAAGCTTGGAAAGGGACACACAGCGTACCTCTTCTTTCGTCATGGGCGCTTTTCCACGGATAAATTCCTCATCTGGGATTCCGTGAGTTGTGTTTACGGATGAATCCGCTTCGTGATAAGCGCAGACCACACTCAAAGGGTCTCCCTCATAATCCGTAAGCTCTTTTGCAGGCTTTCGGAAAATCTTTTCGTTTTCATAGGAAAGATTTTCCCCTACACAGAGGAGCACCTCTCCCATTCCATAATATACCAGCTTTTTCGCAAGCTGTGCCACGCCATCCTTTGTCCCGAGAATGGCAAATACTTTTTTGTTCTGCCCAATCAGCGATACCAGATTGCACTCCCTTCCATGGGCACTCACAATTTTGGCATCGTCCCAGGAAAGCCCTATTTTTGCCATGAAATAAACCACAGAAGAGATTCCGCAGAGAACCTGCGTGTCCTCTCCCAGGATATCCAGAAGCTTTCTGGCACCGCTGTAAAAGCCCACATCGCCGGAAAGCGCGATGACAACCTTCTCATATTCCGGATGATCTTCAATGTATGCGGCAATCTTTTCACTGTTGTATTCATAATAAACAGCATGGTGCGGTTCCCGTACCGCATCTGCCAGTCTTCTGGCCCCAATGATCAGGTCTGCCTCGTGAACCGCCTTTTCTCCGGCAATGGTCAGAGTGTCATGGCTTCCCATTCCAACGCCCAGCAGCGTCACATGGGGTTTGCAGACGAAGCCAAAGCGATTGGCAAGCATCCTTTTGCACTCTGCCACAGACATTCCGTCTTCCTTCACAGGCCGCCCGATGATCACCGGAGTCACGCCGCACAATGCGGCCGCATCGATTTTTTCCTGAAAGCCGCCCGCTTTTCCTGTATCCTTTGTCACCAGATATCTGCAGTCAAACTGACGAAGCATAGCCGCGTTTAACTCCATGGAAAAAGGACCCTGCATTCCGATCAGGTGCTTTCCCTCAAATCCATAACTTTTACATGTTTCCAGTACAGAAGGAAGGGAAAGGACTCTGGCATAAAGCCGCTTTTCAAAATCCGGAAGCTTCGTGAACCTGGCAAGCTCCTTGCTTCCGGTGGTGAGAAGAATATTTCCTTCGGTTTCCTTTAAATACTCTACCGCCGCTTCGGTGCTTTCCACATATACGGCTTCCTTTGCGTGTTCCCCTTCTTCCCGAAGCACACGCTGATATGGAAATCCCGTATTTTCGCAGGATTTCCGGATATTTGCCGTCACCTCTGCCGCATAGGGATGGGTGGCATCCAGAACCATCTCCGGCTGGATTTCCTGAAAAAGCGCCTCCATCTCTCCTTCATCCAGCCGTCTGGAGCTGACTTTTAAGTATTCATTTTCTGTTAATGCTTTGCTGCCATATTCGGTAGCCACGCAGGCATAGACAGAAACCTTATGCTTTGCCAGAAAACGGCAAAGCGTGTACCCTTCCGTTGTGCCTGCAAAAATCAGCACGTTATACATCTCGGTATCCTCTTGGTGTTACCATTTTTCCATTGATGTTTTTCGTCTGGGAATTTCCCACAAAAACGGTAGTAAACATATCCACCTTTGCATCACGAAGCTCTTTTAACGTCATGATCTGAGAAGTCTCTCCCTCACGGGCGATATTTGCCACAGTCCCGCAAACTGTATCCGGTGATTTGTACTGCAGCATAAGATCACAAGCTTTCTGCAGATAATCGTGACGTTTACGACTGGACGGATTGTAAAGGCAGATCACAAAATCCGCCTGGGAAGCCCCCAGAAGGCGTTTTTCAATCTTTTCCCACGGTGTCAGAAGGTCGCTTAAGCTGATCAGACAGAAATCATGGATCAGAGGAGCACCAAGAACCGCAGCGCCGCCCAGTGCCGCCGTAACACCCGGCACGATTTCCAGTTCCACTTCCGGATATTTTTCTCCCACTTCATACATCAGGCCTGCCATTCCGTACACACCGGCATCGCCGCTGCAGATCATGGAAACGATCTGGCCTTTTTTCGCTTCTTCGAAAGCCAGAACACACCTGTCCACTTCTTTTCTCATTGGAGTGGTAAGGAACGCTTTTCCCGGAAAATGCTCCTTTACCAGATCCACATACACCGTATAACCTACGATCACATCACTGTTTTCCAGGGCCGAAATGGCAGCTCCTGTCATCTCTTCATAGGCACCCGGGCCAATTCCCACCACATAAATTTTTATCTCGTTATTCAAAATGTATCCTCCAATCTTCCACAGCAAGGGCGACCGTCACGCCGTCTGCCGCCAGTTTCTTCTGTATCAGCCACCCTCCATGGCTTGCAAGGACAGCACTTCTCTCGCAGACATTTTCCACTCCAACCGTCTTCTTTACAAATGCAGAAGGAGTAAACGCTCCCTGAAGGGCTGACAGCTCCTGTTCCGAAAAGGTTTCAAAGGGTATCTTCCAGCTTTCTGCCAGAGCAAGAAGTCCCGGTTCTTCCCTTTTTATGTCAATGCTTGCCAGATTTTTCACTGCTTCCCGGTAAATTTTCTGATCTTCCAGACTCTGCACGGCGGAATTTAAGATCCCGTCTGCCTCTTTTCCTTTTCGGCAGCCCATGCCAAGGCTCACCACAGGCGGCACCACATGGACGGTCGAGGAAAAAGGATGGCAGTCTCTGTGAATGGTAACCGCAACTCCGATTTCCGGTCTTTCGCCCTCTTCCTTTTCCCTAAAAAGTTCTCCTTCCGTGTTATCACGGTACCGGACAAGCCCTCGCGGAAGCTCTCCTTCCCAGGGAAATTCGCTGTAAAAGCCCACTTTTTTTCCGGCAAGAAGTGCGGCAGAAACCTCCTTCGCCGCCTTCATATGAAAAATAGAACAGCCGTTTTTCTTTGCAAATACATCCACGGCAAAACGCTCATGCAAATCCGTGGCTGTGGTCACTACCGGAACAGCCCCCAGAATGTCTGCAGCCCGAAGTGCCAGCTCATTGGCACCTCCCAGATGTCCGGACAAAAGGGAAATCACAAATTTCCCGCACTCGTCCGCCACCAGCACCGCAGGGTCGGTCTTTTTAGACGCCACAAAGGGCGCGATACTTCTCACCGCAATTCCGCAGGCGCCGATAAACACGATTCCATCCGCCCGTTCAAACTGCTCTTTCGTCCAGTCACGGCAGGAGCCCTTGATGGAGTCCTGCAGATATTTGCTTTTCCCGGATAGGGATACTTCTTCTCCGTCTTTTAAAAAGCCTTTCAGAAGTTTTTCCCCGGTCTCCCATCCGGTGAGACTGTAGCAGATCATTGCGATTTTCATTCTTCTTTTTTCGCCTCGCGAAATTCTGTTGTAAATCCGGGATCATAAAGCTTTGAACGGTCATAATGTGCCGCATTGACACAATCCCCGATGATCATCAGCGCAGTTTTTGTGATATTGTTTTCCTTTGCGGTCTGCGCCAGTGTACCAACTGTACAGATAAATTTCTTTTCGTCCTCCCAGGTAGCCTTGTATACAATGGCTGCCGGAGTATCCTCTTTGTATCCGCCTTCAATAAGGCGTCGGCTTAACTCCTCCAGCATTCCCGTGCTTAAAAATACCACCATGGTAGCCTGATGTGCTGCAAAAGACTGAATGCTCTCCTTTTCCGGCACCGGAGTTCTTCCCTCCATTCTGGTGATGATCACGCTCTGGGAGATATCCGGAAGCGTATATTCCAGATTCAGGGCACTTGCAGCTCCGCAGAAGGCGCTGACACCCGGACAGTAGTCATAGGCAATGCCTTTTTCATCCAGCGCATCCATCTGCTCACGGATGGCACCGTAGATACAGGGATCTCCTGTGTGCAGACGCACCGTGGTCTTGCCTGCTTTTTCTGCTTTCTCCATCACGGAAAGCACTTCCTCCAGTGTCATTTTCGCACTGTTATAAATGGTACAGATATCCTTTGTATATTCCAGAAGTTTGGGATTTACCAGGGATCCGGCATAGATCACCACATCCGCTTCCTCCAGATATTTTTTTCCTCTGACTGTAATAAGGTCCGGTGCTCCCGAACCAGCTCCTACAAAATGAATCATTCCTGTTCTCCTTTGTCTTTGACGATGATCAGGGAATAGTAGCCTGCGTTATCCGGAATTTCGTCCACGTTTCTGTATATTTTCTCATCCGGCATTCCGCAGTTTTCGATCATCATGCCTTCTTCTCCCAGAGCTTTCATCTGCTCTTTCACTGCCTTCATCTTTTTTCCTGCTTTCATTAACACCTTGGTTCCCGGAAGCTTCAGCGCCTCCTCGATCTGATAGGAAGCCGGGATTACGTGAAGCGGCTCTGCTTTTTCAACAAGACCTGTGTTAAATCTGGCAGAAACAGCACAGAATGAGGTGATTCCGCTGATGATCTCTGTCTCATAGCCAAGCTCCTGAATTTTCTTGTGTACGTAAATATAGGTGGAATAAACGGTCGGGTCACCCAGAGTCAGAAATACCACGTTGTGACCCTCGTCCAGTTCCTTCTTTATCGTATTGGTGCCCTCTCTGTGACAGCGTTCCAGTTCTTCCTTATCCTTTGTCATTGGAAAATAAACCGGAATCATACGCTTTTCGTCAATTTCGGGATATGCTCCTTTCATGATCTTATACGCCACTGTTTCCTGGGGGATTTCCCCGGGAAGCGCCAGCACGTCTGCCTCCTTTGTCAGGCGCAGGGCTTTTAACGTAATCAGTTCCGGGTCTCCCGGTCCTACACCAATCCCATATAACTTTCCACTCATCCTCTTCTTCCTCCGTAAAACATTTATTTTATGATTGTGTTTTTTGTGCTCGAATCTTCTCAATCAGCAGCGGGGCATCCTCCGTCTGCCCCAGATAACCGTAAATATTGTTAAAAACAACGGCTCCCAGCCTGATCTGCTCATAGGAACGATGGTTCAGATAAAACTGAATCCTATTCATAATTTCTTTCATTGTGCCTTCCAGTATACCATTTTCATGGATAATGTCCAGTGCCTCATCGGTAGTACTGCTCTCCAGAATCGCTTTGGCGCATTCCAGACTTCCACCCGCACGGATGGCATTTGATGCCAGGATTTCTGCACGTCCGTCTGCACTGTGGGAATGAGTATTCATGATTCCCGCAGCTACCTTTACAAATTTCCCGATATGGGATACAAAAAGGATTCCCTTTACTCCCATATCAATAGCCATGTCAATGGTCTCACCCACATAATTGCTGCACTTGATATTTTTCTCAAAAGGCAGATTCAAATGCTCTCTCAGATAATCGGCTCCGTAATTTCCCGGTGTCACAAGGAGATACTCTTCTCCCTGCGCCACGTGCTGTTTCATCTCCACATGAATGCTCTCTATCAGGGCTTTCTCGCTCATGGGCTCCACAATTCCCGTGGTTCCCAAAATCGAAATCCCGCCTTCGATGCCAAGTCTGGGATTAAAGGTTTTTCTGGCGATTTCCACACCCTGCGGCACGGAAATCACAATGGAAAGGCCGCCTTCGTAATCACAGGCATCTGCCGCCTCCCTCGCTTCCCGCAAGATCATTGCTTTCGGTACAGGGTTAATGGCCGCTTCCCCGATTTTCTGGGAAAGTCCCGGCTTCGTCACACGACCTACGCCGATTCCGCCATCCAAAAGGATACCCGGCTCGCATCTTCGCTCGACTGTGGCATAGACTAAAATTTTGTCTGTGGTATCCGGGTCATCTCCGGCGTCTTTTCTGACGGCGCAGGTTACCTTATTTTCTTCTCTCGTAGTATCCAGAAGTTCCAGGGAAAGCTCGATGCCCTTCGGGGTCATCAGAGTGACAAAATCAATTTTTTTTCCGCCAAGCAGCATATACACTGCCCCCTTGCAGGCTGCAGCCGCGCAGGAACCTGTGGTATAACCCAAACGCATTTTTTTCTGTCCCCGGGTCACGTAATATTCCTCAAGACCGGTCTTATGTTCCATAATCTGCCTCCTGCATAAACGGATTTCTGTAACACTTCTGTAATGAACGATTGTATGCCATATCCAGATGGTTTCTATAAAAAAAGAAGTTCTGCCTGTGACAACAAAACTCCCCTGTAAAAAACCAGAATTTCCCGGTTGCCGCAGGTAATTCTGTTCCTGAAAAAGCAATCAGTATCTGGCTTTACAGTAACGGACTTGTGCAGGAATTTCACCTGCTTCCTGAAAATGCTTTTTCCAATCTTTTTCCGTTTCCAATTATATAGTCTTATCTGAGAAAAGTCAATTCTGCATTGTAAATTCTAATAGCAAAAAGCATGGAGTACCTGGCAAGAATGCGTGGCGGGGTCTATGCGGAATTTTTGCACCGCCAGACCCCATTTTCCACAAAAATGAGGGAAAATCACAACTTTTCAGAGGCTTCTGGCATGATAGTGGGTAGCATACCAAATCTCTGATATAAATTGGCACAATCAGAAATTTTGTGGGATAACTATCCTAGGTATTGCATGAGGTTCGTGCCAAGTCCGGCAGACAGCTTAGATCATATATCGCAGTAAGGGAAACTCCACAAAATAGCATGTGGTTTGGGCATATATGACACACAATTCTCTCTCAGGTCCAATATCCCGGAAATTCCAGTGGAAATATGAACGTTTTACTTCAAATTTTCTC
>JALERH010000047.1 GCA_022764275.1 Blautia sp.
AGGAAAACCCTGAAAACACCGGTCATCTTTTTCTTCATTGCTGCCGCCATTTATACAGTGGTTGCCTATACTACCGGACGTTTTTCAAGAGGTGTGGGCATCCTCCTGCTGGCTGTCTTTGTAATTTACGTAATTATCAATATCCGTCAGGTTAAAAAGCTTCCACAGCCTCAGACTTCATCTGAACCGGAATCGGAAAACAGTAACACTACGGCAAAAGATGTCTTTCTTCTTGTGATCGGTGCAGTCCTGATCGCAGTTGGGGCCAACCTTCTGGTAGATAACGGAACCCTCATCGCCCAGGCACTTGGCGTACCGGAATCCGTCATTGCCCTCACCTTTGTGGCTCTCGGTACCTCCCTGCCGGAACTGGTAACTGCCATTACCTCTCTGGCAAAAGGCCATGGTTCTCTGTCGCTTGGAAATGTGATCGGAGCCAACCTTTTCAACCTGGTGCTTGTAAGCGGTACTTCCGCCACACTGGCTCCTTTTGACATTCCTTCCAGCAAGACCATTGCAGGCATGAATGCCTCTCTGGTAGTCGACGTTCCTCTGACGCTGTTTGTGATGGCTTTCCTGACCCTTCCGGCACTGAAGCGTGGGAAACTCTCCCGTGTTCAGGGAATTGTACTGCTGGTAATCTATGCTGCATTCTGTGTGTTCCAGTTTGCACTTTGAAATAATGGATATTAATATGAAAAAGGCACCCGAACAATTCCTGTCGAGTGCCTCATCATTCTTTCTCAGGATTACGGAACAAGTGTTGACTATATTCTTGTCTTAACTTCAAAAAAGATCCATATCCATAATAATCAATATTTTCAGTCTTCTTCAATATGCTCCCGGCCCTGGGCGATAATCGTACGCACATGGTCGTCTGCCAGGGAGTAAAAAATTGATTTTCCTTCCCTTCTGTTTTTTACCAGCTTACTCTGCTTCAGGATACGGAGCTGATGGGATATCGCAGACTGCGTCATGTTCAGCGCTTTTGCCAGATCGCAGACGCAAACCTCTGCCTCAAAAAGGACGAACAGAATCCGGATTCTTGTGGAATCCCCAAAGACCTTAAACAACTCTGCCAGATCATAAAGCTCTGTTTCCTCGGGCATCGTCTCATTTACAATTTTCAAAAGATTCTCATGGACTTCAAAAGAGTCACAGAGCTCTACGTCTTTTCCTTCCATTTATTCACCTTTTCTCTTTCTGACAATATGGTTTACAATTTTTTCACAAACAGGGTACGAATGGCATTCAGAACCGCGATCACCATAACACCTACATCCGCAAAGATCGCCGCCCACATATTTGCAATTCCAAGTGCTCCCAGAACCAGGCAGAGCACCTTGATTCCAATGGCAAAATAAATATTTTCATATACAATACGGAGACATTTTCTGGAAATCTTAATCGCCTTTGCAATTTTCAGAGGATCATCGTCCATCAGAACAATGTCGGCTGCCTCGATTGCCGCATCGGAGCCGAGCGCTCCCATGGCAATTCCGATGTCCGCTCTGGAAAGAACCGGCGCATCGTTGATTCCGTCTCCCACAAAAGCAAGTTTTTCTTTTGCGCTTTTCTTTTCCAGCAATTCCTCTACTTTGGTAACCTTGTCTGCCGGAAGAAGTTCGCTGTAAACCTCTTCGATACCAAGCTCAGATGCCACCTGCTCCGCTACGTTTTTTGCATCTCCGGTAAGCATGACCGTCTTTGTAACGCCTGCTTTTTTCAGTTCCCGGATAGCTTCTTTTGCATGAGGTTTCAGGATATCCGAAATCAGGATATGACCGGCATATTTTCCGTCAATCGCCAGATGGACCACTGTTCCCACCTGATGGCAGTCCTGGTAAGAAATGCCCAGCTTTTTCATCAGCTTCGCATTTCCCGCAGCTACCAAAATACCATCCACCTTTGCCATGACACCATTTCCGCTGATTTCCTCAATATCCGTCACGCGGCTTCTGTCAACCGGCTTACCGTAAGCCTTCTGCAGGCTTTTGCTGATGGGATGTGAAGACGAACACTCTGCATGAGCCGCATATTCCAGAAGCTTTGCATCTTCCATCTGACTGTGATGAATGCCGCTAACCTCAAAGACACCCTTTGTCATGGTTCCGGTCTTATCAAACACTACATATTTTGTCTGTGAAAGGGTCTCCAGATAATTGGAACCCTTTACCAGAATTCCCTGATTGCTGGCACCGCCGATTCCGGCAAAAAAGCTTAACGGAATGCTGATGACCAACGCACACGGACAACTGATAACCAGGAAGGTCAGTGCCCGGTAAATCCAGTCTCCCCACTGTGGAGACATTCCCAGAAACAGCATCCGTACAAGAGGCGGTACAATCGCCAGGGCAAGCGCGCCGTAACATACAGCCGGGGTGTAATATCTTGCAAACCTGGAAATAAAATTTTCCGATTTTGACTTCTTTGAACTGGAATTTTCCACCAGATCCAGAATTTTGGAAACCGTAGACTCGCCAAATTCTTTCGTCGTCCGGATTTTCAAAAGTCCTGTCATATTAATGCATCCGCTGATTACCTCATCACCGCAGACCGCATCCCTGGGAAGACTTTCGCCGGTCAGAGCACTGGTATTCAGTGTGGAGCTGCCCTCTACGATGATGCCGTCGATCGGAATCTTTTCCC
>JALERH010000056.1 GCA_022764275.1 Blautia sp.
CCGGATGTAAAGAAGAAATTATTCTGGCATATCCAGGGCTTATGGCATCCAGTATCAATCGAATTGCACATGAACTATACCTTTTAAATGTACCAGTCTTGCCAAGAATCATGACAGAATATGCTCATTCTGAAACAGGAATTGATATTCATCCGGGAGCAACGATAGGAAAATATTTTTTTATTGATCATGGAACTGGCGTGGTAATCGGGGAAACATCGGTTATTGGTGATAATGTAAAAATTTATCAGGGTGTGACGATAGGGGCTCTTTCTACCCGGGGAGGACAGAAACTGTCCGGAATGAAACGTCATCCCACGATTGAAGATAATGTGACGATATACGCAGGAGCCTCTGTGCTTGGAGGAGAAACGGTAATTGGGAAAAATGCTGTTATTGGAGGAAATGCGTTTATTACCAGTTCCATCCCGGCAAACACAAAAGTCAGTATAAAGAATCAGGAGCTGGAATATAAAACCGGAAATCATAAGCGAAAAACAGAAGAGATTCAGCAAAGTGGAGAATGGTACTATGTGATTTGAAATACTTTTCGGAGAGGAAGAATAATGGAAGAGGATACCATAAAGTCAGTAACGATTGAAGAGTTTTTAAAGTTGATTTTTCAAAAGTGACGATAGTTGATTTAAGAGAACCGGATGCGCAGCTCTTAAAATGGTGACCTTTGCTGTTTCGCTGGGACATGATGAGAGTCTTATTTTTCCACAGCCAAGTTATGATGAACGTATTCATCTATATCCGGAGAAATTCCGGAAAGGATTTATCCGATTCAGTGTGGGGCTGGAAGATCCGGATGATATTATCAGGGATCTGGAGCAGGCACTGAAAGCAATCGGATTATAAAATCCAGACGTTCTGCAAAAGGAAGTGAGGAGACAATCATAAACAACCCGCTGTTTTCCAGGGTTTTATGCAGATCAGCAGTGCTTGTCTGGTTCTGCGCAGCACGTTTCAACGCTTTACGTGACTCATCACTGCCACAATCAACATCGCAGTCAAGGTATACATAAGCGGTATGCTCTTTATGGCCGATTTTGCACGCAACACGTTTGATGTACACATACCGATCTTTATACTGTACAAGATTTTCTTTCCTTCTCAGAGTCGGCTCAAGTTCCTTTACGATCTGATTGCAGATTGTATATTTATAGGATATGGTTATAAAAGTAACCAAAAAATGTTTCCTATGTTGAGAAAATCTCACCAGAACTTCAACATTTTCACTAAAGAGGAGGAATACTATCCCCATACCAGTATCGGCTGAATGTCCGCGGCCTGGTACAATTTGAGGGAGAGAACGCAAAATGAGTATTGACCTAAAGTTGGGTTTAGGTACTACAATGTAATCATTATAAGGCAATTTGCTTTTCATTACAAGAATATAAGAAATATGGAGGCATTTCTATGATGAAAACAGAAGAACTTAAGCTGGTAACAGAGTGGGATAAGACATTTCCTAAAAGCGACAAGGTAGATCACAAGAAAGTAACATTTATCAATAGGTATGGGATTACTCTTGCGGCAGATATGTATATACCAAAGGGTGCAGATACCAAATTACCTGCGATTGCAGTCAGTGGACCATTTGGCGCTGTAAAGGAGCAGTGTTCCGGGCTCTATGCACAGACCATGGCTGAACGAGGATATCTTACAGTTGCGTTTGATCCATCTTTTACAGGGGAAAGTGGCGGAATGCCAAGATATATGGCATCGCCGGATATCAATACGGAAGATTTTATGGCTGCCGTGGACTTCCTTTCTGTACAGGATTATGTGGATGCTGACAAAATTGGCATTATCGGTATCTGTGGATGGGGCGGAATGGCACTGAATGCAGCTGCACTTGATACAAGAATCAAAGCAACGGTCGCGTCTACTATGTATGACATGACCAGAGTAAACGCGAATGGATATTTTGATTCTGAAAATAATGAAGAATCCAGATATCAGAAGAAGCAGGCGCTGAGTGCACTTCGTACAGATGAATATAAAAAAGGAGAGTATTCACGAGCAGGTGGATGCTTACCACTGCCGGTTCCTGAGGATGTGCCTTTTTACGTAAAGGATTACAGCGAGTATTATAAAGGAAGATGTTATCATGCAAGAAGTCTTAATTCCAATGATGGCTGGAACAGCATCGGATGCCAGTCTTTCATGAATCAGCCTATCTTAAAATACAGTAACGAAATAAGAAGTGCTGTACTTATCATGCATGGGGAAAAGGCACATAGCTTTTATTTTGGAAAGGATGCTTATGATGCAATGATTCAGGACAGTAAATATACAGAAAATAAGGAACTATTGATAATTCCCGGAGCGGTCCATACCGATCTTTATGATAATATTGACGTAATTCCATTTAATAAAATGGATGATTTTTTCAGGCAGAATATGTAACGGAAAGAAACAAAATGATTTCAGGAGCGGTACTCTTATGGGAGAGGTAATGGCGGCATTTACAGG
>JALERH010000093.1 GCA_022764275.1 Blautia sp.
ATCTCCGTCCATCTCTACGAGAGGGGTCTGCATCTGAATTTTTTTCATAATCTCCTCCTATTCCGGCCACGTCATTGCTGGCCAAAGCTTATGATGTATATTATCTATGGATATCCGCTATGCGGTTACTCTCCCAGTGTAGTGCCAGCCGGTATCCGGCATTCTGTCATTCTCCAGGTGTTATGCCAGCCGGTATCCGGCATTCTGTCATTCTCCGAGTGTAATCCCCAGACGGCTGCAGGTATCTGCCACCACAACCTCAAGCTCAGGATCGGAAAGTACAGTCACTCGTCCTTCCTCATACTGCTCGTCCACCCAGGCTTTGATCATGGAGACAAGTTCGCTGTTTTTATCGACTTTTTTGTCACCCTTCAGACGATAGTGGCTGTCGATCCAGTGCGCGATTCCCGCTGCTCCCGAGGTATTGGATACGGCTACCTCAACCGGACGGTTCAGGAATTTTTCCGTGTCAAATACATTATAAATCTCTTCGTTTTTCAGAAGACCGTCTGCATGGATACCAGCTCTTGTCACATTAAAATTCTTTCCCACAAAAGGCGTTCTCTCCGGGATATGATAACCAATCTCTTTTTCGTAATACTCTGCAAGCTCTGTGATAACGGTGGTATCCATACCGCCCAGGTTTCCGCGAAGCTGTGCATATTCAAATACCATGGCCTCCAGTGGTGTATTTCCGGTACGCTCTCCGATGCCAAACAAAGATGTGTTGACACCGCAGGCACCGTACAGCCATGCAGTGGTAGAATTGCTGACAGCCTTATAAAAATCGTTATGTCCGTGCCACTCGATGAGCTCAGAAGGAACTCCGGCGTGCACCATGATACCATAAATAATACCCGGTACGGAACGCGGAATCACGGCACCCGGATAGTTTACACCATATCCCATGGTATCGCAGCAGCGTACCTTGATCGGGATGCCGTACTGCTGGCGAAGCTTCATCAGCTCCAGGCAGAACGGGATGACATAACCGTAAATATCGGCTCTTGTGATATCCTCCAGGTGGCATCGCACAGAAACGCCTATCTCCAGGCATTCCTTTACAATGCTCAGGTAATGCTCCATGGCCTGCTTACGGGTCATTTTCATTTTATAAAAAATGTGGTAATCCGAGCAGCTTACCAGGATACCGGTTTCCTGCATTCCCATATCCTTTACAAGCTGAAAATCCTTTTTGCTTGCACGGATCCAGCTCGTCACCTCCGGGAATTCATAACCTCTCTCCATACATTTCTCTACGGCGTCCCTGTCCTTTTTGCTGTAGAGGAAGAACTCGGATGCACGAATTCTTCCTTCCGGTCCGCCCAGCTTATGGAGATAATCGTAAATCCTCACAATCTGTTCTGTGGTATAAGGCGCTCTTGACTGCTGTCCGTCCCGGAAAGTCGTATCAGTAATCCAGATGTCGTTCGGCATATGGTGCGGAACGACCCTGTCATTGAATGCGATTTTTGGTACCTCAGAATATGGGAAAAGATTTCGAAATACGTTTGGCGTCTGCACATCCACCAGTGGATACATATGCTCTTCCAACTGCAGAAGATTTGTCTGGCGGTTCATCGATACCCGTCTGTTCTCCATACTTCTTACCCTCCTCTTTTGATAAAAATAATTTGTACCTGCCCGAAATCCGCGGTAAAAACGATAGGGCAGCTGCAATTACGTTACATTGTACTCGTAAAACCTTCATTCGTCAACGCTTTTATGCGTTACCATGATAAGTTTTTGACAATATCACAGGGAAAGGAACTTCTTACGGTTGAATTCCCCCCATCCCTGCTGATTTCTGGGCAGGCCCAGGTCATCGGCACTGTCTTTCAGCATGATCTTGATATCTGCATTTGTCAGGGTGGGATCCTTTTCCAGTGCACAGGCAATCGCCCCGGATATCAGAGGTGTAGACATGGATGTGCCGCTTTTCATACCATAGGAATGATCGTTTCCCGGAATACAGGAAATGACACGGTTTCCCGGAGCCACAATATCAGGCTTGCAGACGCAATCCTCTGTAGGGCCGCGGCCTGACACAGCGGATTTTCCCTCCAGCATGTCACTGGAACCAACCGTGATCACTTTTTTGCTGCTTCCAGGGGCCGTGATGCTTCCCGGCCGGGGGCCCTGATTTCCGGCTGCAGCCACAACCACAAGACCTTCATCCCACAGCTGTTCCACTCCTTCCAGAAGGCTTTCATGCTCCTTACGGTTGCGGCAGGTGGTTCCCACAGAAATATTCACCACCCGAATCCGGTACTGCTGCCGGTACTCCCGTATCCATCGAAAGGAACGCAGCACATCCGCCTTGCTGCCATTTCCAAAACGGTCCAGCACTTTAAGGGCAATGATGCCGCATCCTGGAGCCGCACCGCAGTATTTTCCCATGGAAGATCGGCCATCTCCTGCCAGGATTCCGGCCACATGAGTCCCGTGCCCATTGTCATCGTAGGGCAGATGTTTAAAGGATAAAAAATCATAAAAAGCCCAGATTCGACTTCCAAAATCTTTGTGAGGGAATATTCCGGTGTCCAGAATGGCTACCCCGACACCTTTTCCGGTATATAAGGATGAATCCATAATGTCCTCCCAATGGTAAGGATATATAATAAAATATTCCGGATTCTTTTGTTTCGCCACCACTGTCCCTGAGACAACAAAACGCCGCCCCAACGATTTTTCATCGCTAAGACGGCAGCACGTTTTTAAACTTTGTTTTCAACTAATTTATATGAGGCTTCTGGCATGATAGTGGGTAACCTACCAAATCTCTGATATAAATCTGGCACAATCAGAAATTTTGTGGGATAACTATACTAAGTATTGCAAGAGATTCGTGCCAGGTCCGGTGGACAACTCAGATCATATATCGCAGTAAGGGAAACTCCACAAAATAGCATGTGATTTGGGCATATATGGCGCACAATACTCTCTCAGACCCAAAATCAGGAAAATTCCAGTGAAAATATGAAAGTTTTGCTCTAAATTTTCTCTAATATTAGAAATATATACTCCCCAGACCCAGAGTTTTGCATTTTTCTGGGTCTGGGGATAAATTTTATCTGCAACAGATACAAAAGCATCTTTAAAATGCTCTGTTTTACCGTAAAACCCCAAATTTTTTCTCCAGGAAGGTATATTTTTCTCTATATGCCCAAAAGTTTCTGAGCAGCA
>JALERH010000108.1 GCA_022764275.1 Blautia sp.
CCGCAGGCAAGACCGGAAATGGTCTGGTTGACCACCGCCTGGAAAATGGAAGCAGCAAGGTCTTCCTTTGTGGCACCATCGTTGATCAGCGGCTGGATATCGGTTTTTGCAAACACGCCGCAGCGGGCTGCGATCGGGTAAAGGGCCTTATAATTTCTGGCATATTCATTCAGACCGGATGCATCTGTCTGTAAAAGGGATGCCATCTGGTCGATAAAAGAGCCGGTACCGCCGGCACAGATGCCGTTCATACGCTGCTCAATATTGCCGCCCTCGAAATAGATGATCTTTGCATCCTCTCCGCCAAGCTCAATGGCGACGTCGGTCTGCGGTGCAATTTTCTGGAGGGAAGTGGAAACGGCAATGACCTCCTGAACAAACGGGATTCCCAGATGATTGGCAAGTGTAAGACCGCCGGAACCGGTGATGACAGGATGCAGGGTGAGCTCGCCAAGCTTTTCATGAGCCTTGTGAAGCAGGTCTGCCAGTGTTTCCTGGATATTTGCGAAGTGACGTTCATAATCTGCAAAAAGCAGGGTTTCATTCTCGTCAAGAATTGCGATTTTGACAGTGGTGGAACCAATGTCAATTCCCAATGTGTACTGATTCATAAAACTGAAATTTGCCTCCTCGTTTTTGTATTTCCATAAAGAGTCATAAGTGTTTTGTCAAATATTTATAACAAAAAAGTGACAGATGTATTCTTTCTTATTTAAAATGTACAGCAAAGAATATTCCGTAATATTATACGATACCAGGTGAAAAATGGCAATGTAAAAGTTTAACAAGGATTGTCCGGTTTGCTGTTGAAATTTCAGCTATTTCAAGCTATAATCATATTATTTGCAAGGAACTATTCATTAAGGAGAGAAAAGAATAAATGGCAGAATATAAGATATTGAGGACGGAAGGACGTGCCAAACGCGGAGAACTTAAGACCGTGCATGGCACTATACAGACGCCTGTTTTTATGAATGTGGGGACAGTGGGTGCAATCAAGGGCGCCGTTTCCACTATGGATTTAAAGGAAATCGGGACGCAGGTGCAGCTGTCCAATACGTATCATCTTCATGTGCGTACCGGCGACAAGCTGATCAAAGAGTTTGGCGGTCTCCATAAATTTATGGTATGGGACAGACCGATTCTTACGGATTCCGGCGGATTCCAGGTGTTTTCTCTGGCAGGCCTCCGGAAGATAAAAGAAGAAGGGGTGTATTTCCAGTCTCATATTGACGGGCATAAGATTTTCATGGGGCCGGAGGAAAGCATGCAGATACAGTCAAATCTGGGCTCCACCATCGCCATGGCTTTTGACGAATGCCCCAGCAGTGTGGCAGACAGGGATTACGTGCAGAAGTCTGTGGACAGGACGACCAGATGGCTGGTGCGCTGTAAAGAGGAAATGGCAAGGCTTAACAGCCTGCCGGATACGATCAATCGGGAACAGCTTCTGTTTGGCATTAACCAGGGGGCTATTTATGAAGATATCCGGAAAGAACATGCAGACCGGATCTCGGAGCTTGACCTGGACGGCTATGCAGTAGGAGGACTTGCGGTGGGAGAAACCCATGCGCAGATGTACCACATTCTGGATGAAGTGGTGCCGCACCTTCCGCAAAATAAACCGACCTATCTGATGGGAGTAGGAACTCCTGCCAACATTCTGGAAGGCGTGGAGCGGGGCATCGATTTCTTTGACTGCGTATATCCCAGCCGGAACGGACGCCATGGACATGTATATACAAACCATGGAAAGCTGAACCTTTTCAATTCGAAATATGAGCTGGATCACCGCCCAATCGAGGAAGGCTGCCAGTGTCCGGCCTGCCGCCACTACAGCAGAGCCTATATCCGCCATCTTTTAAAGGCAAAAGAAATGCTTGGCATGAGGCTTTGCGTGCTGCATAATCTGTATTTTTACAATCACATGATGGAAGAGATCCGGGAGGCACTGGATCACGGGAACTTTGCAGAGTATAAGAAAATGCGGCTGGAAGGCTTTGAAGAAGGAAAAATTAACGGGAATCGTTAAAAAAACTGGAAAACTACTTGAAGAAAGCGGCTATTTTGTGTATCATATACTATAGCGCTCTGAAAGACCTATGAGGATGACAGAGGAGAAGTAAGAAACAGGAGGAATTTTTAAATGGACGCATCAGGCGGAGCAAGTATGGTATTTACCATTGTATGGTTGGTAGTTCTTTTTGGAATCATGTATTTTCTGATGGTGAGACCGCAGAAAAAAGAGCAGAAGAGAATCCAGACCATGTTAAGCAACATGGAAGTAGGTGACAGTGTGGTTACCACAGGAGGATTCTACGGCGTCGTCATCGATATGACAGAGGAAGATGTGATCGTGGAATTCGGGAATAACAAAAACTGCCGTATCCCCATGAGAAAGCAGGCAATCGCAGAAGTTGAGAAGGCAGAGGAAGCATCTGCCTAAGCCAGTGCAGCAGAGAAAAAAGCAGTTAGAAGGTGTCAAGAGGGTGTCGTCAGGTACGGCATCCTTTTTTTATCGAGTTAACTTGGCTTATTTCATAACACTCCCGTGTGCAAAGTGGGGCCAACAGGGGGGAGCGCGAGGGGGCATGCGGCCTTCGCAACTTCGAGCCTGCCCCCCCTCGCCCAACTTTTTTCTGCTTTAATAGGTTGAAATCTGTCAGGAAGTGCGTTATTATAATAACAATTATCTAATTTGTGGAAAGAGAGCGAGGAAATTATTATGAATTACAACATTTCACTGATTCGCGGTGACGGAATCGGACCTGAAATCGTGGCAGAAGCCAAAAAAGTACTTGACAGAGTATGCGAAAAATATGGCCACACCTTTACATATTCAGAAGTCCTGCTGGGCGGAGCCTCTATTGACGTTCACGGTGTTCCGCTTACCGATGAGGCCATTGCCACAGCAAAAGCTTCCGATGCAGTTCTGATGGGTTCCATTGGCGGTGACGCAAAGACCTCTCCATGGTATCAGCTGGAGCCGTCCAAACGTCCGGAGGCTGGCCTTCTGGCTATCCGTAAGGCTCTGAACCTGTTTGCAAACTTAAGGCCTGCCTATTTATATAATGAACTGCGAGGCGCCTGCCCATTACGCGATGAAATCATCGGCGACGGCTTTGACATGATCATCGTTCGTGAGCTTACCGGCGGCCTTTACTTTGGCGAGAGAAAGACCATCGAGGAAGATGGTGTGAAAAAAGCCATTGATACCCTTTCCTACAATGAGAATGAGATCCGCAGGATTGCCATCAAAGCTTTTGACATTGCCATGAAGCGCCGTAAGAAAGTGACAAGCGTGGATAAGGCAAATGTTCTGGACTCCTCCAGACTCTGGAGAAAAGTGGTGGAGGAAGTGGCAAAGGATTACCCGGAGGTTACGTTGGAGCATATGCTCGTTGACAACTGTGCAATGCAGCTTGTCCGCGATCCGAAGCAGTTTGATGTCATCCTTACAGAGAATATGTTCGGCGATATTTTATCCGACGAAGCCAGCATGGTGACAGGATCCATCGGAATGCTTTCCTCAGCAAGCCTGAATGAGACAAAGTTCGGTCTTTACGAGCCGAGTCATGGTTCTGCGCCGGATATCGCCGGACAGAATAAGGCAAACCCCATCGCAACGATCCTTTCCGCAGCGATGATGCTGAGATTTTCACTGGATCTTGACAAAGAGGCAGATGCAGTGGAGGCAGCTGTACAGAAGGTTCTCACCGCTGGTTATCGTACCGGAGACATTATGTCCGAGGGATGCACCCTGGTGGGCACAAAGGAAATGGGTGACCTGATCGCTCGGGAAATCTGATATTTGGTTACATAAATAAAAGGAGATAAAGCATTATGAGAAGTGACGCAGTAAAAAAGGGTTCTCAGCAGGCACCGCACCGTTCCCTGTTTAATGCCCTTGGAATGACAAAAGAAGAGATGGAGCGCCCGTTAGTCGGCATCGTAAGCTCCTATAATGAAATCGTACCGGGTCATATGAACCTGGATAAAATCGTGGCAGCCGTAAAACAGGGTGTTGCCATGGCTGGCGGTACCCCTGTTGTATTCCCGGCCATTGCCGTATGTGACGGTATTGCCATGGGACATATCGGCATGAAATATTCTCTGGTAACCAGAGACCTGATCGCAGATTCCACAGAGGCGATGGCACTTGCTCATCAGTTTGACGCACTGGTTATGGTGCCGAACTGTGACAAAAACGTACCGGGACTTCTGATGGCAGCAGCCAGAATCAATGTTCCAACCGTATTTGTCAGCGGCGGCCCGATGATGGCCGGACGCATTCACGGTCACAAGACCAGTCTTTCCAGCATGTTTGAGGCTGTCGGGGCTTATGCAGCAGGAAATATTTCCGAAGAAGAGCTGACAGAGTATGAAAACAAAACATGTCCGACCTGCGGTTCCTGTTCCGGTATGTATACTGCAAACAGCATGAACTGCCTGACAGAAGCTCTCGGTATGGGACTTCGCGGCAACGGAACCATCCCGGCAGTTTATTCCGAGCGTATCCGTCTTGCAAAGCATGCCGGCATGCAGGTGATGGAAATGTACAGAAGAAATATCCGTCCGAGAGACATCATGACAAAGGATGCTATTTTAAATGCTCTGACGGTAGATATGGCACTTGGCTGCTCTACCAACAGCATGCTGCATCTTCCGGCTATCGCGCATGAGATCGGCATGGATTTTGATATCAGCTTTGCAAATGAGATCAGCGCAAAAACCCCGAATCTGTGCCATCTGGCACCGGCAGGCCCGACCTACATGGAGGACTTGAACGCAGCCGGCGGTGTTTACGCGGTTATGAATGAATTAAACAAAAAAGGCCTTCTCCACACAGACTGCATGACTGTCACCGGAAAGACCATCGGAGAAAATATCGAGGGATGTGTAAACTTAAATCCTGAAGTTATCCGCCCGATCGACAATCCTTACAGCACCACAGGCGGCCTGGCAGTCCTGAAAGGAAATCTTGCTCCGGACGGCGGCGTGGTAAAACGTTCCGCAGTGGTTCCGGAAATGATGGTACACGAAGGTCCGGCGCGTGTCTTTGACTGTGAAGAGGATGCAATTGAAGCCATCAAAGGCGGAAAGATCGTAGCAGGAGATGTGGTTGTCATCCGTTACGAAGGACCAAAAGGCGGTCCTGGCATGAGAGAAATGCTGAATCCTACCTCCGCGATCGCCGGAATGGGCCTTGGTTCTTCTGTGGCACTGATCACAGATGGACGTTTCAGCGGTGCATCCAGAGGCGCATCCATCGGACATGTATCTCCGGAAGCAGCCGTAGGCGGTCCGATCGCACTGGTTGAAGAAGGTGATATCATCAGTATCAACATTCCGGAACTGAAACTGGAAATAAAAGTTTCAGATGAGGAGATGCAGGCAAGAAGAGAGAAATGGCAGCCAAGAGAGCCAAAGGTAACCTCCGGATATCTCAGCAGATATGCAGCAATGGTAACATCCGGAAACCGCGGAGCGATTCTGGAAATACCAAAAGGAGGAAAATAAATTGCAGCTTACAGGTGCGGAAATCATCATAGAATGTTTGCTGGAGCAGGGTGTGGATACCGTTTTCGGATATCCGGGCGGTGCCATCCTGAATGTCTATGATGCACTTTACAGATACAGTGACAAAATCAATCATGTACTTACCTCCCATGAACAGGGAGCTTCTCATGCAGCAGACGGTTACGCACGTGCCACCGGAAAAGTAGGCGTATGTCTGGCCACATCCGGCCCCGGCGCTACGAATCTTGTAACCGGAATTGCCACTGCGTGCATGGACTCTGTTCCTATGGTGGCAATCACCTGCAACGTAGGAACGTCTCTTCTGGGAAAAGATTCTTTCCAGGAGGTGGATATTGCGGGCATCGTCATGCCTGTGACAAAACACAGCTATATTGTTAAAGATGTAACCAAACTTGCGGACACCATCCGCAAAGCCTTTGCCATCGCAAAAACCGGACGTCCGGGTCCTGTGCTGGTGGATGTTCCGAAGGATGTGACGGCTGCAAAATGCGAATATATCCGTCATTGCATTACAGCAGTGGAACCAAAGACGGATACCATCCGTAAGGAGGATATGGATACGGCAGTGCGCATGATCAAAGAGGCAGAAAAGCCGTTTATCTTCGTGGGAGGCGGCGCCGTGATCGCCAATGCTTCCGAAGAGGTGAGGAAGCTTGCACACAGGATCCAGGCTCCGGTATGCGACAGCCTTATGGGAAAAGGTGCTTTTTCCGGGGAAGATGAGCTGTATACCGGTCCGGTAGGAATGCACGGAACAAAGACCTCCAACTATGCTATGTGTGAGTGCGACCTTCTGATCACGCTGGGAGCACGTTTCAGCGACCGAGTGACCGGAAATACCAAAACCTTTGCTCCAAAGGCAAAAATTCTCCAGATTGATGTGGATGCGGCAGAAATAAACAAAAATATTACGGTGGATGCTGCTGTCATCGGAGATCTGAAGGAAGTCCTGAAGGGTATTCTGGAAGTTCTGCCTGCAAAAGAACATCCTCAGTGGGTAGAGCATATTGAAAGCCTGAAGGAAAAATATCCGCTGAATTATGATCACAGCCAGCTCACAGGCCCCTATATTATTGAAAAGCTTTATGAGCTGACAGGCGGTGATGCAATTGTTTCCACAGATGTGGGACAGCATCAGATGTGGGCCGCACAGTATTTTAAATTCAAAGAGCCGAGAACCTTCCTGACCTCAGGCGGTCTTGGTACCATGGGATACGGTCTCGGCGCTGCAATCGGCGCTAAGATGGGCTGCCCGGATAAAACCGTGATCAACATCGCAGGTGACGGATGCTTCCGTATGAATATGAATGAGATCGCCACAGCCGTACGCTGCAAAAAGCCGCTTCTGCAGGTGATCTTAAACAACCATGTGCTTGGTATGGTCCGTCAGTGGCAGACTCTGTTTTATGAGCAGAGATATTCCCAGACGGTTTTAAATGACCAGGTGGATTTTGTAAAGGTTTCCGAAGCAATGGGGGCAAAAGCTATCCGTGTGACGAAAATCGAAGAAGTAGAGCCGGCGATCAGGGAAGCTTTAAGCGCCGACGGCCCGGTTGTTCTGGACTGCTGGATCGACCAGGATTTAAGCGTCTATCCGATGGTTCCGGCAGGAGCAAATCTGGATGACGTATTTGACGAGGAGGATATTAAGAAAAATGAGCAGAGTGTATAATTTTTCCGCAGGACCGGCTGTCCTTCCGGAAGAGGTGTTAAAAGAAGTTGCAGATGAGATGCTGGATTACAATGGCACTGGCATGTCCGTAATGGAAATGAGTCACAGAAGTGCCGCTTTCCAGGAAATCATTGATACGGCAGAGAAGGATCTCCGTGACCTGATGCACATTCCGGATAACTATAAGGTACTGTTTTTGCAGGGCGGTGCTTCCCAGCAGTTTGCCATGATCCCCATGAACCTGATGAAGAATAAGGTTGCCGACTACATCGTGACAGGGCAGTGGGCAAAGAAGGCTTATCAGGAAGCACAGAAATATGGTAAGGCGAATAAGATCGCATCCTCCGAGGATAAAACCTTTTCCTATATCCCGGACTGCAGCGACCTTCCTGTAAGCCCGGATGCGGACTATGTATATATCTGTGAAAATAATACGATTTACGGAACAAAATTTAAGGAGCTTCCGAATACAAAGGGCAAGACTCTGGTAGCAGATGTTTCTTCCTGCTTCCTGTCTGAGCCGGTTGATGTCAGCAAATACGGCATTATTTACGGCGGCGTGCAGAAAAACATCGGTCCGGCCGGTATGGTTATCGTGATCATCCGTGAAGATCTGATCACAGAGGATGTTCTTCCCGGAACGCCTACCATGCTTACCTACAAGACCCATGCAGACGCAGGCTCTCTGTACAATACCCCGAACGCATACTGCATTTATGTATGCGGCAAGGTATTCAAATGGCTGAAATCCATGGGCGGCCTGGAAGAGATGAAGAGACGCAACGAGGAAAAAGCAAAGATTCTTTACGATTTTCTGGATTCCAGCAGTCTTTTCAAAGGAACCGTAGTGCCCAAAGACCGTTCTCTTATGAATGTGCCGTTTGTTACAGGCGACAAAGAGATGGATGCCAAATTCGTAAAAGAAGCAGCCGCAGCAGGTCTTGTGAACCTGAAAGGTCACAGAAGCGTAGGCGGCATGCGTGCGAGCATCTATAATGCAATGCCGAAAGCCGGCGTAGAGGCACTGGTAGCCTTTATGAAAAAATTCGAGGAGGAAAATGCGTAATGTATCAGTATCATTGTCTCAATCCCATTGCGGAGAAAGGTCTGGCAATTTTTGACGACAGCTACAGAGCTTCCGAGACTCTGGATGAATGTGATGCCGTTCTTGTAAGAAGCGCAAAAATGCACGACATGGAGCTGCCACAGAGCGTGGCAGTCATTGCCCGTGCAGGTGCAGGGGTAAATAATATTCCGATCAGAGAATGTGCGGAAAAGGGCATTGTGGTATTTAATACACCGGGTGCCAATGCAAACGGTGTAAAGGAGCTTGTATTAGCCGGAATGCTTCTGGCTTCCCGTGATATCGTAGGCGGCATCGAATGGGTACAGCGCGAAAAAGACAAGGCTGACATTGATAAGCTTGCCGAGAAACAGAAAAAACAGTTTGCAGGCTGTGAGATCATGGGTAAAAAGCTTGGTATCATCGGCCTTGGCGCTATCGGAAGTATGGTGGCAAACGCGGCAGCAGGCCTTGGTATGGATGTATATGGCTATGACCCGTATATCTCCATTGACGCTGCATGGAATCTGTCCAGAACCATCAAACACAGCAAATCCCTGGATGAGATTTACAGCCAGTGCGATTATATCACCATCCACGTGCCTCTGATGGATGCGACACAGAAGATGATCAACAAAGAGGCCTTTGCGAAAATGAAGGATGGAGTGGTACTCTTAAACTTTGCACGTGACCTTCTGGTAGATGAGGACAGCCTGATCGACGCACTGGAGGCAGGAAAGGTAAAGAAGTATGTCACAGACTTTGCAAATCCAACCGTAGCCGGAAGAGAAGGAATCCTGGTAACACCGCATCTGGGTGCTTCCACAGAGGAATCCGAGGAAAACTGTGCTGTGATGGCTGCAAAAGAAGTGCGTGATTTCCTGGAAAACGGAAACATCAAAAATTCCGTAAACTTCCCGAACTGTGATATGGGAACCTGTGTAGCAGTGGGACGTATTGCACTGACACACAAAAACATCCCGAATATGATCAGCCAGGTTACCAAGATTCTGGGAAGCGAAGGTCTGAATATTGCGGACATGACCAACAAGAGTAAAGGTGAGTATGCCTATACCCTCATTGATCTGGAAAGTGCAGCTTCTCAGGAGGCACTTGACGCACTGAAGGCCATTGAAGGCGTTTCCAGAGTCCGTGTGGTTAAATAAAAAGGCAGACGATATGACAACTTTAAAAGCAGATTCCAAAAGGATTCTGGAGGAATTTCAGGAGCTTACCTCCGTGGATTGCATAAGCTTTCAGGAGCGTGCCATAGCGGATCGGTTAAAGAAGAAGCTTACGGCACTGGGTTTTACGGTGGAGGAGGATGATGCGGGAGAGTTTTACGGAAGCGATACCGGTAATCTTTACGGGTATCTTCCCGGAACTCTTCCTGGTCCGCCGATTCTTCTGTCTGCCCATATGGACACGGTGGAGCCGGGATGCGGCAAAAAGGCAGTTGTTCATGAAGACGGGCGGATTACATCTGCAGGAGACACCATTCTTGGCGCAGATGATGTGTGCGGCCTGGTGGAAATTCTGGAGGGAATCCGCATTCTTAAGGAACAGGGTATTCCCCACAGAGCAGTGGAAGTCCTTTTCCCTGTGGCGGAGGAGCTTTTTATAAAAGGAACCAATCGGTTTGATTTCGGAAGGATCCGGGCAAAAGAGGCGTATGTCCTGGATCTGAGCAATGAAGTGGGAACGGCGGCTCTTCGCGCGCCGTCTCTCATTTCTTTTTGTATTAACGTAAAGGGAAAATCC
>JALERH010000123.1 GCA_022764275.1 Blautia sp.
CATGCGTTTTCATGATGAACTGATCTATTCCAATGACTCCATCACCAATCTGATGGCAGCCCATGGAATCAGTAATTATAAGATTTTTCTCCGGACGTTTAAAAAGATATATGGAGATACGCCGCAGAGAATGAGAAAATAAACGATAAATATGACATTAAATAAAGAAATTAGACTTGACGGTAAAGGTTGGGGAATTGTAAAATTTTTGTATAAGATTGTTAATGAAAAGTTGTAAAAAATTCTGTTGGCTGACATAATGCACAAAAAATATCACGAAACAGAGCGAAAGGGGAAAGATATGAAATTAGGAATTGTTTACACAAGCACAACACCTGAGCTGATCGGATATGTGAATGAAGAAATCAGGAAAAATCTGGGGGATACACCGGAAATTCTGAATTATCAGGATCCGTCCATTCTTGCAGAGGTGCGGGAGCATGGATATGTAACAGCGGGAGCGGCTGCCCGTCTGGTAGGGATGTATATGCAGGCTGTTTCAGACGGAGCAGATGCGATTTTGAATTGTTGTTCTTCTGTAGGTGAGGTGGCAGACGCTGCCGGTGATCTGGGACGTTACACAGGTATTCCCATTGTCCGGATCGATGAAGAGATGTGCCGTGAGGCAGTGCGCCTTGGGAAAAGAATCGGAGTACTTGCAACCTTGCCTACAACTCTGGAGCCAACCAAAAACACAATTCTTCGGGTGGCAAGAGAGATGAACCGCCATGTGGAGCTGGTGGATGGACTTGTGGATGGAGCCTTTGGAATCGACCAGGAGCAGTTTAAAGCGATGCTTTGTGCAAAGACCGGAGAGATTATCGACCAGGCAGACGTTATCCTGCTTTGCCAGGGCTCCATGGCATATGCAGAAGAAACTATTTTTGAAAAATTCGGGAAACCGGTATTGTCCAGTCCGCGCTTTGGCGTAAAAGCTCTGGCTGATGCACTGAGAGCAAAAGGGCTGTAAAGGAGGAGAAAAAAGATGCTGACAAATACAGAAAAATCTCCTTTTGCCAGAGTTCATGCCCTGGACGGGATGAAAGTGACGTGGACAGACGGTCTCTGGAAAGAGCGTTTTGATACATGTGCGTCCAGTACTGTGCCTCAGCTGAAGCACATGTTTGACAGCAAGGACATCAGTCATGTAGTGGAGAATTTTAAAATATGTGCCGGGGACTCGGAAGGAGATTTTGACGGAACCGTGTTTGGTGACGGAGATTTCTATAAATGGATGGAGTCTGCCATCTGTACTGCATATAAAACAGATAATGAAAAGCTGAAGCTGGAGATAGAAGAATATCTCGATCTGATGTCCAGAGCACAGCAGCCGGACGGATATCTGTCCACCAAGCAGATCATAGGAGAAAGAACCGGAAACGGTGTTTCCCGCATGGGGGACATTAATGATTTTGAGGTATATAATTTCGGCCATATGTTTACGGCAGCCTGCGTTCATAAACGCGCCACCGGAAAAGACAGTTTTCTTGCCGTAGCAGAAAAAACTGCCGGGTACCTTGAGCATCTGTATGATGAGGCGGAGCGTACCGGAGAGGTTCAGACTGCCGTCTGCCCTTCTCATTATATGGGGCTGGTGGAAATGTATCGTACCACAGGAGATGAGCGTTATCTGAAGCTTGCAAAAAGGGCAATTGCTCTTCGGGACAGTGTAAAAAACGGTATGGATGACAATCAGGATCGGATTCCTTTAAAAGAGCATGATAAGATCATCGGGCATGCAGTAAGGGCAAATTATCTGTATGCCGGTGTGGCAGATCTTTGTCTGGAGGAGGGAGATCCCCAATACTGTGAAGTCCTTCATAAAGTATGGAGAAGTCTCGTAGATAAAAAAATCTATATCACGGGCGGCTGCGGAGCCCTGTACAATGGTGCTTCCCCATATGGGAATTTCTTTGTTCATCAGCTGGTGCATCAGGCGTATGGCTATGAGTACCAGCTTCCAAACATTACAGCCTATAACGAAACCTGTGCTTCGCTGGGCGGTGTTTTCTGGGCATATCGTATGTTCCAGCTGGAACCGGAGGCAGAGTACTTTGATGTTCTTGAGAGAATGATGCTCAACACCAATCTGGCAGGTCTGAGTCTGGACGGTAAACGCTTTTTCTACGAGAACATGCTCCGCCGGACGAAAGAACTGGATTATAAGCTGATCTGGCCGCTGACCAGAAGCGAATACATACTAAGCTACTGCTGTCCGCCAAATCTGGCGAGAACTATCGCACAGTCCAGTGAATATGCGTACCTTGTATCAAAAGACAGCGTATGGATAGGAATGTACGGTGCAAGCGAGGCAGAGGTGAAGCTTCAAAATGGCGCCGAGTTCACTCTGGTGCAGGAAACCCGGTATCCATTTGATGGAAAAATACGTTTTACTGCAAAAAATATAGAAAAAGACTGTCCTGTCCATCTCCGTCTTCGTGTTCCGGGATGGGCTGTCAGCGGATCTGTAAAGACAGAAAAAGAATGCCGGGACCTGACAGAAGAAGACCCCGCAACGTATCTGGATATTTTAGTGGATCATGTGAAGGATATGGATGTGGAACTGAATCTTACCATGGAGGTTCGCCATACAGCAGCGAACCTGATGGTAGAGGAAGCGGCAGGACAGGCTGCCATTGAGCGGGGGCCGCTGGTGTATTGCGTGGAAGGCGTGGACACGGCTGCAGAAAGCCTGGATGATATTTATCTTGATCTCAATGCGGAATTTACAGCCGTGGATTTTGAAATCCAGGGAAGAAAAATGGTTGCGCTGGAAACAGAGGAATATGTCATGGACCGTTCGGAATTTGACCGGAAAGCCCTTTATCAGACACTGAAATACCGCGGCATGAAGAAAGAAAAGGTGCGTCTGATCCCTTATTATGCATGGGATAACCGTGAATTCGGTGAAATGAGGATCTGGTTTCCGGTTGCGTATTCTGAATAAAAAATGGCGCTTGTTTTAAGCGTTGGAATGGGAGATTCTATGAAAAAAGAAGATCAGATCCTTCCATATGAAACGGTACAGGAGTGCTGCCGTACAGATGAAGAAGCTGCCGAACAGCTTCTTTGGCGGGCCATGGAAGGATTTCAGAAGAAGATAGTCGTACTGGATGATGACCCTACGGGTGTACAGACGGTGCATGATGTGTCTGTATATACGGACTGGGAAGAGGACTCTATACGGAAAGGGTTCCTGGAAAAAGAATCCATGTTTTTTATCCTTACCAATTCCCGCAGCTTTTCTGCCCGGGAAACTGAGAAGGTTCACCGTGATATCGCAAAAAGAATCGGAAAAGTGGCAGGAGAGCTTGGTCAGGAATTTATGATCATTTCCAGAGGGGATTCCACTCTTCGGGGACATTACCCTCTGGAGACAGAAGCGATTGCCGGGGAACTGAAAGAATCAGCAGGCCAGTCTGTGGATGGTGAGGTTCTCTGCCCCTTTTTCCCGGAGGGCGGACGGTTTACGATAAA
>JALERH010000137.1 GCA_022764275.1 Blautia sp.
GTGCGGCCCAGGTATTTGGTGCCGTCCGGGGTTTTCATGCAGGCCAGAGCCAGATCCGGGACTCCGGGATTCTGCAGGCAGATTGGCAGCAAAAGCTGAATGGAGTGATTGTAGTACTGGGGAATGGCGGCTTTATAATCCGATTCCAGGATCCTTCTGGTCTGCCGCAGCGCTCCGTCAAAAAGCTGAACCTTCATTCCGCTGCTTCGGACGTTTTCCGGAAGTCTCTGGACGTTTTCTTCATCATCAAAAATATGTTCATACTGTGGGACAATCGGAAGTTTTGTATCAAATACGAGATCAGAGGGGTTTTCTACATAACACGCCCGCTCCGGCAGATTGGTTATTTTCGCTTTCAGAAGAGAATAGTCCGTATAAAATCCATCCAGATACCAGTTCTGCCGATCCGGCACAAGATTTGGGACAAAATAAGCGTAAATCGGCTGATAATAATGATTAAAGAGTCCGGTATGAAAAAGGGCATAGTTTTTTTCCTCCACCACCTTCCCCTCTTCATACAGACGCCGAAATGTATTTTCCAGATAGCCTTTCAGAATCCCATTGTCCTGCGCGTCTCCGTAGCTCCATTTTTCCGGCGACATTCTGGCCAGATTCTGAATCTGACGGTTATAATTCCCGCAGTAGGTAAAATCAAATAAATTCATAGATACCTCCCGTTCTTATATACTTCTCCCTCTTTTGTATTTCCCGGGCTTATCTTCATTAATAATTGTATTGTGGAAAATCACTGACAGAACTGCCAGTTCAGAAACAAAAAAGATTGTGATAACATAAAGCTAGCATATCCCGGCAAAAATAGCAAGAGGATTTTCATTGATTCCGAAGAATTTTTTTTCTATAATAAGAAAAAAGTCGTATTTGCGAATAATTATATAAAATTCTCGCATCTGCGAGTGCACAAGGAGGATGGCATGAAAAAACCGGGATACTATTCCAGCGGAGAATTCGCCAGAATGGCCCACGTGACCCTTCGCACGATCCGCTATTATGATAAACAGGATATTTTAAAGCCTTCTTTTGTCACAGACTCGGGGGCAAGATTTTATACAGACGGAGATTTTGCCCGTCTTCAGCAGATTCTGCTTCTGAAATACCTGGGATTTTCCCTGGACGATATCCGGGAAATGACCATTGACGATGCGGATTACCATTTTATGCTCAATTCCCTGAATGTCCAGCTAAAGCTGGTACGGGACCGCATTGAACAGATGCAGCTTGTGGAAAAGGCCATTCAGGACACGGCTGACGCCATCTCCAAGGAGCATACCGTAGACTGGAGCCAGATGCTGAACCTGATTCATTTGACCGGAATGGAGAAAAGCCTGAAAAACCAGTACCAGGATGCCTCCAACATTTCCGCCAGGATCAACCTTCACAGCCTGTATTCCCAGAACCGGGAAGGATGGTTTCCCTGGGTCTTCCGTCAGTGTGAAATCCAAAATGGAATGCGGATTCTGGAACTGGGCTGCGGGGACGGTACTTTGTGGGCAGAAAATCTTGTGCAGCTTCCGAACAAGATATCCGTAACCCTTTCTGACATTTCGGAAGGCATGCTCCGGGACGCAAGACGTGCCGTAGGTTCCTGTGACAGCCGGTTTTCCTATGAAGTTTTCGACTGCCACCGGATCCCGCACCGCGAGGAAAGCTTTGACCTGGTCATTGCAAATCATGTTCTTTTTTACTGTGAGGACATCGGAAAAGTCTGTCTTGAAGTCCAGCGGGTATTAAAGCCCGGCGGTCATTTTGTCTGCAGCACCTATGGCAGCCGCCACATGCGTGAAGTCAGCCAGCTCGTACAGGATTTCGATGAGCGGATCGTGCTTTCTGCAGACAAGCTTTATGAACGGTTTGGCCGGGACAATGGACATGAGATTCTCGCTCCGTTTTTTGACAAAATTGTCTGGAAGCCATATGAGGATTCCCTTCTGGTGCCGGATGCAGAGCCCCTCATCTCCTACATTCTCTCCTGTCACGGCAACCAAAACCAGTACATTCTGGACCGGTACAAGGAATTTCGTGCCCACGTAAAGAAAAAAACAGAGAATGGCTTCCACATTACAAAGGATGCAGGCATATTTCTTTGTGAAAAAGTAACAAATTTAAAAAAATCGTAAAAAAGGCTTGAAAGTTACCCTACGTCACCTTTTATAATAGAATTCACATAAAGGACAGAATAATCAGACACAATTCATTTTCATAATCATGTTGATTCAGCTAATTTATCTGACAAAGGAGAAGAAATATTATGAAGGGTATTATTTTAGCAGGAGGATCCGGTACCAGACTTTATCCGCTGACTATGGTCACCTCCAAACAGCTGCTTCCGATTTATGACAAACCCATGATCTACTATCCCATGTCCGTTCTGATGAATGCAGGGATCCGTGACATTCTGATCATCTCCACTCCGCAGGACACCCCTCGCTTTGAGGAGCTTCTGGGAGACGGGCATCAGTTTGGCGTACATCTTACCTATGCGGTGCAGCCAAGCCCGGACGGACTGGCACAGGCCTTTATCATTGGCGCGGACTTCATCGGCAATGACACCGTTGCCATGGTTCTGGGTGATAACATTTTTGCCGGACATGGCCTGAAAAAGCGCCTGAAAGCCGCTGTGGAAAATGCAGAATCCGGCTCCGGCGCTACCGTATTCGGTTATTATGTGGATGATCCAGAGCGCTTTGGTATCGTGGAATTTGACCAGGAGGGCAAGGCTATTTCCATTGAGGAAAAACCGGAGCACCCAAAGAGCAACTACTGTGTTACGGGACTTTATTTCTACGACAACCGTGTCGTGGAATATGCAAAAAACTTAAAGCCCAGCGCACGCGGCGAGCTTGAGATCACGGACCTGAACCGCATCTATCTGGAAAACGGCGAACTGAACGTGGAGCTTCTGGGACAGGGCTTTACCTGGCTGGATACCGGAACTCACGAAAGCCTTGTGGAGGCTACAAATTTCGTGAAAACCGTAGAGAGCCACCAGCACCGTAAGATCGGCTGTCTGGAGGAAATTGCCTACTTGAACGGTT
>JALERH010000154.1 GCA_022764275.1 Blautia sp.
AGACGTACTCCTGAAATGATTATATATCAAAATAATCACTACAAAATACGGTACGATCGTAGCCACTGTAAAAAACAGCAGCAATCTGGTTGCTATACTATGTTTCCTGACTTTATTGCAAAATTTCGTTATTGAATTTAAAGCCTTCATATTCTACCCACCTGCAGGTCTGTTTTTTTCTTGAAAATCTCATATGTGTAATATTGGGGAACCCATTTTCATTATATCAGCAATTTCCTTTTTGCACCATATAATACCTTGCAGAAAAAGGTGTCAATTCAAAAACAGTGTTATCTGTTTCAAAGACTTTCTCTTTCTTCCTGTATTTTTTTCCACCTCCATACTGCTCCATGTCACTGGCAAGCAGGAGCGTATATTTACGTTTTTCCTCACTCTCGAGCACATATGTCTGCTCCTGGTCTGAGAAATTAAAAATTGCCAGAATCGTCTGTTCCCTGCTTTTTCTCTCAAACACATACACACATTTTTCTTCCTGATGGCAGTCCACCCAACAGAACCCTTCTCTGTCATAATCCTTCTCATAGAACGCCGGATTTTCCAGACAGCAGCGGCTCAAATCCCGCATAAAACGATGGAATCCGTCATGAAGGGGGAATTTCAGAAGTACCCAGTCCAGTTCTTCTTTCTCATTCCATTCCTTTAGCTGTGCCAGTTCATTTCCCATAAAATTCAGCTTCGCGCCGGGATGAGCGTACATGTACATGTAAAAGGCTCTTGCCTGAGGGAATTTTCCATCATAATCCCCGTTCATCTTCTGTGCGATCGTTGCCTTTCCATGCACCACCTCATCGTGGGAAAGGGGCAGCAGATATCGTTCGTTGTAAAAATAGTACATGGAAAAAGTAAGCTGATGATATTTCGCCTTTCGTTCCTCGGGATAAGCTTGAAAATAGGAAAGGGTATCATTCATCCAGCCCAAATCCCACTTGTAGTCAAAGCCCAGTCCGCCCTCCTGAACCGGCCTGGTAACACCAGGATAAGGGGTTGAATCCTCCGCAAACAAAAGGCAGCCCGGCACGCGGTCCTTCAGCCCCTGATTCATGGTCCGGATAAATTTCAGGGCAGCCACGTTTTCCCCTCTGTCCTTACTCCCCTGCCAGTAGATCAGATTTCCCACCGCGTCCATGCGCAGGCCGTCAAAATGAAATTCCTTCAGCCAGTAATATGCCGAAGACTGTAAAAAGCTGCAGACTTCTCCCCGGGAATGCATAAAATTGCAGCTTCCCCATTCGTTTCGTCCCACATCCATATGAGGATATTCATAAAGAGAAGTTCCATCATAATTTGCAATCGCATAATCATTCACCGCAAAATGTACCGGAACAAAGTCCAGAATCACACCAATCTCATTCTGGTGGCACTGGTCTATAAAAGACTTCAGTCCTTCCGGCTTCCCATACCGGGAGGTTGGGCTGAAATATCCAATCTCCTGATATCCCCAGGATTCGTCACAGGGGTATTCACTAAGCGGCATGATTTCGAGATAATTGTATCCATTCTCTTTCAGATACGGAATCAAAAGCGGAGCCAGCTCCTCATAGGAATACCATCCATCTTCCTCCCGGGATTTCTTTTTCCAGGAACCAAAATGCATTTCATAAATATTCAAGGGCTTGTCATAAGAAACCTGCCGGTTTTTCATCCATTTTTCATCTCTGAAATGATAACCATTCAGCCCATAGGTTACAGATGCCGTCCCCGGCCGCATTTCTGAATAAAAAGCATATGGATCCGCATGATCGATAAAAGAACCATCCTTACGGTAGATCCGGTATTTATACATCTGCCCGGACTTTGCGTCTTCCACATCACATTCCCAGAAATTTCCGTCATAAACTTTATTCATGGGGGTTTCCGTCCATCCGTTAAACTCTCCGATTACGGAAATACGACTTGCTGCAGGTGCAAACGTCCGGAACGTCACGCCATGTTCCCGGACATGTGCCCCCAGAAAACGATACGCTTCAAATTCTTTTCCTGTATAAAATCCATAGAAATCCATATTGTTTAATCCTCCTGAAAAGATATTAGACATCAGTTGTTTTTCCTGATATAATCGAATATAGCCCGGAAAAACAAACTTATCCACCAACAAAATATGCAATTGGTGGGTTATCCAACCAATCGGAAAGATTGTCGGGATTTTATTTTAGAAAAAGGAAATTTTTCAAAATGGATATCAGAATCGAAAAAACCAAGCAGAGCATTATCAATGCTTTTATCGAACTTCGTTCGCGAAAAGAACTGGAAAGAATCACCATAAAAGAATTATGCCAGAAGGCACAGATCAACAAGTCAACCTTTTACTCCCACTATCGGGATATTTATGACCTGTCAGACAAATTAGAAACGGAAATTGTGGCCTCCATCATGGAAAATTTCAGCCACCCGGAAAACCTGATCCAGAATCCGGAGCTTTTTACGAGAGAGCTTTTTGTGGGATATATGGCAAAGGATACGCTCATTAATACGGTTTTCTCCGGCAGCCGCAGTAAATATCTGGTACAGAAGCTGGAGCGGGCTCTGAAAGATTTTGTGTTTACTGTCCATCCGGAAAGCCGTGATGATCCGCAGACGAATATCCGTCTGAGCTATATCCTGTATGGTGGTTATTATGCCTTTTATGAGAATCGCCAGTATGGGGATCAGCTGGTAATCGATGCCATCGCACAGCTCACGGATAAGGCTGCTGCTCCTTCGTGTACATAAACAAAAATCAGCCAGGGGGAAACAAAGTACCACTGGCTGATTTCTTCAGGATATCACTTTTCAAAAATTATGGTGTTTATTTATGAGTATTTAAATAGGCAGCTCTGCCCTCCTCATAGAGGTTGTTTCCTTCGCTGTCAATGATGACAACGAGCGGCATGTCCTCTACGTAAAGCTTACGCAGCGCCTCTGCCCCCAGATCCTCATAGGCGATCAGTTCTGCCTTTTTGATACATCTGGCAAGGAGCGCACCTGCACCTCCGATAGCGCCAAAATAAACGCCGCTGTATTTTTTCATGGCTTCCACCACTTCCGGCAGACGGGCGCCCTTTCCGATCATTCCCCTGGCTCCCACAGACATCATAGTCGGAGCATAAGCATCCATACGTCCGCTGGTAGTGGGGCCTGCCGAACCGATAACCTGCCCCGGCTTCGCCGGTGTGGGGCCCACATAATAAATGGTCGCGTCCATCGGGTCAAAGGGAAGCTTTTCTCCTCTTGCCAGTGCTTCGCACATTCTCTTGTGCCCGGCATCACGGGAGGTGTAAATGGTTCCGGTGAGCAGAACCTGATCACCGGCATGAAGGGTCTTTGCCAGCTCCTGCGTAAGCGGCAGCGTAATCTTCTTTCTCTCCATTTAAATCACCTCCGTTTTGTGGCGGGTCACATGGCAGTTGATGTTAACCGCACAAGGCATACCTGCAATATGGGTTGGAAGGGTTTCGATGTTCAGGCCGATTGCGGTGGTCTTTCCGCCAAAGCCCTGCGGCCCGATGCCAAGCTGATTGATCTTTTCCAGCATTTCCTTTTCCAGATCTGCATAGAAAGGATCCGGGTTCTCGGAATCCAGGGGACGCATAAGCGCCTTCTTTGCCAGAAGGGCACATTTGTCAAAGGTTCCTCCGATCCCCACGCCAACCATCATGGGCGGGCATGGATTGGGGCCTGCCGTCTCCACCACTTCCAGAATAAAATCCTTGATTCCCTGTAATCCGGCAGATGGTTTGAACATGCGGATCATACTCATATTCTCGCTTCCAAAGCCCTTAGGTCCGACAGTAATCCTGATATTTTCACCCGGAACAATTTCCGTATACAGCATAGCAGGAGTGTTGTCACCGGTGTTTCCACGACGAACCGGATCTTTTACTACAGATTTTCTAAGATAACCGTTCGTATAGCCACGGCGTACGCCTTCATCTACGGCTTCTCTCAGATCACCTCCTGTGATATGTACATCCTGTCCGATTTCGAGAAATACGCATGCCATTCCCGTATCCTGACAGATGGGCACACATTCGTTGTCTGCAATTTCGTAATTTTCGATAATGTTATCCAGAACGCCCCTGGCAATCTCCCCGTCCTCACAGGCACGGCAGTTTTTGATCGCACATTTCACGTCTTCCGGAAGATGCTCATTTGCTTCGATGCAAAGCCTCTCGATTACATCCGTAATCTGTTGTGCACAAATCTCACGCATAATTTCATTCTCCCCGTCATGATTCTCTTTCTGTTTTTATGGCTTTCATTGTAGCACTCTGCAATCTCTTCCGCAAGGTTTATCCGAACTGTTTATTTCACCGCGGATGCGATCAGCTTCACACTATGCCAACTTTGCTGGCGGGAAATCCAAGTAATTTATATATACTTATAGGCTTTTTTTACGTAAATCAGCGTCTATTCATTGGCCGCGGCATATATATGTGCAATAATAGAGCAGAGGTGATTATGATGTTCAAAATAAACCCTTACAGGCCTGGTGCGGGACTAATGCCAACCTATCTGGCAGGCAGAGATGAAGATATTTACAATGTTGAACAAATGTTTAAGGCACTCACTCTGAATATTCCCACCCAATCTGTAATCTTCAGCGGATTAAGGGGTGTCGTGTAACTGCAATATCCACTACAAGAGCACAGTTGATCAGCAAGGGAATCATGAATGGTCTCGTGAATCGGGAACTTTCTTTTAACAAAAATCGGTCCGTCAGCCCCTGTTTTCATTTACAGGATCTGATGAACCGATTTTTTCACCTGTTTTTGTGCAATTTTTCCGGTATTACATGCTCAGCTTCATTTCTCCGTCATGGATATAACCCATGTTCTTCATTCCACGGTAAATGATATACGAAAGGATACCCGGAAGCAGAAAATGGAATACCACGATTTTCACCAGAACCATGACAGGATCCTCTGCGGCCGTCATAGTCTGGTAGGTCATGATCTGTCCCACAAGGCCTGAGGTTCCCATTCCGGCGCCTGTAGCATTATTCGTCATATGGAACGGCCCGATAATCGCAATCGGACCAAGGATCGCAGATGCCAATGTCGGCGGCACCCAGATCAGCGGCCTGCGCACAATATTGGAAATCTGCAGCATGGAGGTTCCCACGCCCTGGGCAAATAATCCTCCAACTCCGTTGTCCTTAAAGCTTGTCACTGCGAACCCGATCATCTGACAGCAGCATCCGATGGTCGCCGCGCCTGCTGCCGCTCCGTTTAATCCCAGGATGATTCCAAGTGCCGCAGAACTGATCGGCAATGTCAGTGCCATTCCCATCAGCACGGAAACCACAATTCCCATAAGGATCGGCTGCTGCTCGGTTCCCCAGTTGATGAGATTTCCAATCCATGCCATAAAGCTGGAAATACCGGGTCCGATGAGCATTCCCACCGTTCCTCCGGAAAGGATGGTAACTGCCGGAGTGATCAGAAGGTCAAGCTTTGTTTTGCCGGCCACCAGACGTCCCACCATGATTCCCACATAAGCCGCAATAAAAGCCCCCAGAGGCTCACCCGGTCCGGTCAGCATAATGGCTCCCTGCTCGGTGAGCAGAGTTCCGGCGAGCAGATTGCTGGCATATGCACCAATCATACCTGCTGCCCCCGCGGACAGAAGAACATAAGTAGATTCCCTGAATTTATATGCAACTCCAATACCGATTCCCGCTCCGGTCAGTCTCTGTGCAATGACTGCAAAAGCGCTCAGATAACCGCCATAGGTTCCTCCGATAATGTCTCCCACCTGCTTCAGGATCGTACCGATGATCAGTGTGGAAAACAAGCCCAGTGCCATACCGCTTAGTCCGTCGATAAAAATATCCGACAGGATTTTCTTAATCTTTTTCATTTGTCTGTCTCCTTAATTTATTTATAACAGCCATTGTGGCTGCTATTTTCAATACATCTCCAGATTTTTCCGTCCAAGAAAGAGAAAAACCTTTGTCCCTTTTCCCGGCTCCGATTCCATGGAAATTTCATGTCCCAGTTTTTTCATGATCTTTGCGCAAAGATACAGCCCGATACCGGTTGATTTCTCTTCCCCACGTCCATTACAGCCTGTAAATCCTCTCTCAAACACTCTGGGAAGATCTTCTTTTTTTATTCCGATTCCGGTATCCGCGATGACCAGCGTATGCGGTCTTTTTTCATCCATATAGATGGAAATCCCGCCTTCCCTCGTATATTTCAGGGAATTAGACAGAATCTGTCCAATGACGAATCCCAGCCATTTGCTGTCAGTCAGAACGGTTTCCCCCACTCCCGCATATTCCAGAGTGAGTTTTTTCCCAATAAAAATCCTGGCAAACTTATGAATCTGATCCCGGACGATCTCATCAAGACTGCACCTGACAAACTTCATATCTGAGGAAATGTCCTCTGTCCGGAGATACCCCAGCACCATCTCCACATACTGCTCAATTTTAAAAAGCTCCGAAAGCACCTCACCATCGTGGCATCCGTCCGCCGTCAGAAGGAGACGCGCCGCCGCAATCGGCGTCTTGATCTGGTGAACCCACATGGTATAGTAATCCGTAAGCTGGTTAAAAAATAAACTCTGTCTGTTTTCCGCCTCTTTCCGTTCCTGTTCTGCTTTCCTGAGCAATTCCTGATAAATCTGCTCATTTCCATCCTCCGG
>JALERH010000006.1 GCA_022764275.1 Blautia sp.
ATAAAAGGAACCAATCGGTTTGATTTCGGAAGGATCCGGGCAAAAGAGGCGTATGTCCTGGATCTGAGCAATGAAGTGGGAACGGCGGCTCTTCGCGCGCCGTCTCTCATTTCTTTTTGTATTAACGTAAAGGGAAAATCCGCCCATGCGGGATTTAATCCGGAGGAAGGAATTCATGCCATCCAGTTTATGAGCAGGGCAATCGGGAACCTCCCTGTCGGAAGGATCGGGGATGACACAACATTAAATATCGGTACGATCCAGGGCGGAAATCTGGTAAACATTGTGCCTGTTACCTGCACCTGTAAGGGGGAAATCCGCAGCTACAGCCACGAAAAGGCACTGCAGATGCTGGAAATGGTGCGTCACACCTTTGAAACCATTCTGGAAGGAACAGGCGGCAGCTTTTCCTGTGAGTCAGAGGTCAATCTGGTGGCCTATGAGGTGAAAGAGGAGGAGCCGGTGGTAAGGCAGTTTGTAAAAGCGTGTCAGGCGCTTGGGATTTCGCCGAAACTGACCTCCACCTTTGGCGGCAGTGATAACAATAATTTTGCCCTTCACGGAATCCGGGGGATTGTCCTGTCCTGCGGGATGTACCAGTGCCACAGCGTGGAAGAATATACAACCCTTGAGGACCTTAATAAGGGCGCTGCCCTGATCGCCACGATTCTTACACAATATTAATAAATACCAATGACAGGAAAGGGGATCTGATATGAAAAATCCTCTGCATTATCAGCTGACAGAATGCGATTGTGGTCCGACGACCATGATGAACGCCATCAGCTTTCTTTTTGAACGGGAGGAAATCCCGCCGGAAATTATTCGAAATATCATGCTCTATTGCCTGGACTGCTATGGAGAAGAGGGGGAGCCGGGAAAACACGGAACCTCCCGCATGGCCATGCTTTTTCTGAGCAACTGGCTTTGCCAGTTTGGAAAAATCGGACGCCTTTCTGTAAAAACGAGATATCTGTCAGGCAAGTGTGTCTATCTGGGAAAGGAAAGCTACATCAACGATGCGCTCCACAGAGGGGGCGTGGTGGTTCTCAGACTTCTCTATGAAGTGGAACATTATGTACTCCTTACAGGGGAAAAAGACGGACTGATTTATCTGTTCGACCCATATTACGAGGAAGAACCTTATAAAGAACCGGATATTGTCATGGCGTGGGATCATCCCTTTGAGTATAACCGGATCGTTCCAATGAAATATTTCAATCACGAAGAAAATACCACTTATGCCCTCGGCCCGGAGGAGGAACGCGAAGCGGTTTTGATTTTTAACAAAGAGACAGAGCTGATTCCGGAAAAGACGATTGAGTATTTTATCTGACCGGAGAAAGGAAGCAGACCATGATTGTGACAGTGACCATGAATCCGGCTATTGATAAAACGGTGGAAATCGAAAGGCTCCGGCACGGAGGCCTGAACCGGATTCAAAAAGTAGAATACGATGCCGGGGGAAAAGGCATCAATGTGTCCAAAACCATCCGGGAGCTGGGAGGAAAATCCGTTGCAATGGGATTTCTGGCGGGAAACAGCGGGAAGACGATAGCGAACGTTCTCGGGGAAAAAGGGATTGAAAATGACTTCGTGTGGGTGGAAGGTGAAACCAGGACAAACACCAAGGTTTACGAGAAAGATGGTACCCTTACGGAATTAAATGAACCCGGTCCGGCTGTCACAGAAGCAGCGGTGGAGAAGCTTCTTGAGAAGCTGGAAGAATACGCAGGAAAAGATACTTTATTTGTTCTTTCCGGCAGTATCCCGGACGGAGTCCCGAAGGATATTTATGCCCGGATTACCCGGAGAGTGCATGAAAAAGGCTCCAGAGTGCTGGTGGATGCAGACGGTGAGCTTTTCAGAATAGCACTGGAAGCCCGGCCTGATATGATCAAACCGAACCGCGTGGAGCTGGAGGAGCTTTTTGGTCTTGCTGCGGACGCGTGTGATGAGGAACTGTGGAAGGCTGCGCGAAGCTTACAGAATCAGGGAATCGAAACGATCGCCGTATCCATGGGAAAAGAAGGTGGCATGTTTTTTATTGGAGAGTATCAGGCAAAATGTCCTGCACTTTCCGTGAAAATCCATTCCACTGTAGGCGCAGGAGACGCGATGGTAGCGGCGCTTGCCTATGCCTGGGAGCAGAAGAACGGAAAAGAGGAAATGGTCAGAATGTGTATGGCTGTCTCTGCCGGAGCAGTCATGACTGTCGGGACAAAGCCGCCATCCGCAGAACTGGTGGAAACGCTGAAAAAGCAGGTTGAAATTGAAAATATAGTTTAAGATAAATAGCCTTTGACAAGTGTGATTCACACATCGGAATAGTATGAATAGATGAGACAGGAAGAAGTCCCCACCGCGAAGGTGGGGACAAAATGTTCATACCGAATAATTTATTATTCGCACCATCGGTAAGCGAAAACATTTGACGAACTGAATAATTTATACCCCGCACCATCAGTAAGCGGCAACATTTTCTATACATTAATTATACGCAGTATTAAGGAAAAGTACAATAAGCATTTTTAACATCAATCCATTGAATGGGTGTTTCACAAGAGTGTGAGCACCCATTCTTTTTGGAATAAATTAGAAATAGAAATTTATATGAAGCAGTATCTGCTCGTTTTAATCAAGGTATGGAGGAGTGATAATATCATTACACGGCTCCATACTTAAAGTTGAAGAAGGATTATTGGGAAATGAACAGCCCTAGGTCTATGCAGAAAAAATTCATGGACAGAGCCCATTTACCAGGAAATTCAAGCAAAAAACTGCAGATTAGTATGAAAAAAGTATCTATACGGAAAAATTGTATTCTCAGACCCCAGAGATCTTAAAAAGCGGGGTCTCAGAAGATGATTTTTCTGTATAGAGAAAATTTGGCACAGAAGGTTGTGATTTTTCCATCATTTCTGCGGAAAATGGGATCTGGCGTCGCAAAAATTCTGCATAGACCCCGCTGAGGATTTTCTGACAGGTATTCTATGAAAGAATGGGTGCTCACACCCCCGTGGAACACCCATTCAATAGATCACTATTGAAAAAGCTTATTCGGCTAAGCCGTGAATAGTAACAAAAAGAGAAATCAATTTATAATCACCGTCCGGAAGCAGCAATGAAATCCAGAACCTCCTGACGGGTCGGCATTACGCGCAGCGCGCCTTTTCGTGTGGTGATCAGGGAAGCAGCTGCATTTGCAAATGTCAGCATTTCCATCAGGTTTTCCTCTGTGAGGTTTTCCAGTCCATGCTCCAGCACATAGTTCAGAGCACTTGCACAGAAGGTGTCACCTGCACCGGTGGTCTCAATGGTGTTTTCCTGCAGGAAAGGAGCAGCTTCCACACGAAGGTCTTTATAGTATGCGCGGCTGCCGTCCTTGCCCATGGTGATGAGTACCAGAGGAATGTTGTATTTTTCACGGATCAGGGCAGCACCCTTGTCATAGTCTGTGGTGCCGAAAAGGAATTCCACTTCATTGTCAGAAATCTTCAGCACATCGCATTTTGTCATACCGTATTCAATTTCTGCGCGTGCATCCTCCAGAGACTTCCAGAGCGGCGGACGCAGGTTCGGGTCAAAAGTAATGATGCATCCGGCAGCCTTAGCCACCTCGATGGCATGGCGGGTAGCTTCGCGGACTCCTTCATGAGTAGAAGAGAGTGTACCGAAATGGAAGATGCGGGAGCTCTGGATCAGTTCCTCGGATACCTCATCTTTTGTAAGCATCATGTCAGCTCCGGGATTCCGGTAGAAGGAGAAATCCCTGTCTCCATCGGGATAGGTCTGTACAAAAGCAAGAGTGGTATGAACCTCTTCGTCCATAATAACGTTTCGGGTGTCGATTCCCACTTCTTCTACAGCAGCTTTCAGCTGGTTTCCAAACATATCCTTGCCGACTTTTCCGATAAATGCAGTTTTTTTGCCGAGACGCTCCAGCATAGCCAGTACATTGCAGGGAGCACCGCCGGGATTTGCTTCCAGAAGCGGGTTCCCCTGGGAACTGGTGCCATTTTCCGTAAAATCGATCAGAAGTTCGCCTAAAGCGGTCACGTCGAACATTTTGTTTTCCATATAAAAAATCCTCCTTTGATGATATGAAAATCCAATGGATTTTTTCTCCTAACAACAATTTATCGTAGAGACAGGGTTTTGTCAAACAAATTCCTTTATTTTTGTGAATAAAGATGCTAAAATAAGAAAAATAACTTTTCTGTGAAAAGAATTCAGTCGTATCTTGTAAAAAACAGAGGAATGGAGAAGATATATGAACGAAAAGCTATATGAATATATGGACTGGCCGAGAATTGAAGGAATTGTATACGGGGAGGAGGCATCTCCGAAGGACGTCATGAGTCCCAGACTGACACCGGATGGAGTGCTGGTGCAGGGATTTTTTCCGGGAGCGAAGTCGGCTGAGGTGCTGGCAGGAAGAAAAGCATATCCTATGGAGCAGGAAGATGAAGCCGGATATTTTGCTGTATTGATTCCGGCAAGAAAAATTCCCTCCTATCGTTTCCGGGTTCATTTTGAGGAAAAAACGGAGGAGTTTTACGATGCTTACGCGTTTCCCGGACTTATTACAGAGGAAGAGGAGCGCGCTTTCTGTGCAGGGGTTTTTTACGAGGCATACAAAAAGCTGGGAGCACATCCGGCAGTGGTAAACGGCGTATCCGGTACGTATTTTTCCGTGTGGGCACCCAATGCTCTGCGTGTCAGCGTGGTGGGACCCTTCTGCGAATGGAACGGAAAGTGTCTTGCCATGCACAGGATGCCTATGTCCGGAATTTTTGAGCTCTTTGTGCCGGGAATCGAGGCGGGAACTGAGTATAAGTTTGAACTGAAAATAAAGGGCGGTGCGGTTTACCAAAAAGCAGATCCTTATGCAAACAGAACCAAAATGCCGCCATCCTGTACCTGCGTTGTGGAAAATCTGGAAGGTTTTGAGTGGCACGATGAAACCTGGATGGAAGAACGCAAAAAATACGCAGACCGCCGCCAGCCTATGTCTATTTATGAGACAAGCCTTCCACAGTGGAAATCCGGAGAAGAGCTGATCGCGTTTGTTTCCGAGATGGGCTATACTCATGTGGAGCTTCATCCGGTCATGGAATACCTGGACGATAAAACGGATGGTTACTCTACCTCCGCATACTTTGCACCGACGGCGAGATTCGGAAAACCGGAAGATTTTCAGAAGCTTGTGGACGGGCTTCATCAGGCTGGCGTCGGCGTGATCCTGGACTGGACTCCGGCACAGTTCCCGCGGTTTGACGAAGGCCTGGAAAACTTTGACGGTACACCTCTTTATGAGGTGAAAGACCCTGCCATGGCAATCCATCCAATGTGGGGAACCATGCTTTATAATTACGACAGCCCGATGGTGAAGGATTTCCTGATTTCCAATGCCTGCTTCTGGCTGGAGGTCTATCATGCGGATGGACTGCGTATGGATGATGTGGATGCCATGCTTTACTTGGACTACGGAAGAAGAAACGGAAACTGGACTCCGAACATGTATGGTTCCAATGAAAACCTTCATGCCATAGAATTTCTGAAGCATCTGAACTCAATCGTGGAAAAGCGCAATCCGGGTGTGATCCTCATTGCCCAGGAGGATGGTCTGTGGCCGCAGCTTACGGACAGTGTGGAAAATGATCATATCGGCTTCGGATATAAATGGAGCGGCGGATGGACAAGGGACCTGCTTTCTTATCTTGCTGTAGATCCTATCGAGAGGAAGCATTATCATGATCAGCTTACCCTCTCTACGCTGTATGCATATTCCGAGCATTATGTGCTCACCCTTGGAAAACGTGATGTTGGAAGCCTGGAAGACTTTATGGATAAGCTTCCGGGAACGAAAGAGCAGAAAGAAGCTCAGGTTCGGGAAGCCTATGCTTATATGATGCTGCATCCGGGATGCAAGATGATGGCACCGGATGAGGAGATGCCGGCAGGTCTGAAAGCGTGTATCAGGGATTTGAATGCAATCTACAAAACAAATCCTGCACTGTATCAGATGGACGACACTTTCGATGGTTTTGAATGGATCCAGCTTATGAAATACGATGAAAATGTCCTTACCTTCCTGCGTAAAACGGAAAAGCCGGAAGAGACACTTCTTGCCGTTTGTAATTTCGCCGCGATTCCTTACAAGGATTACCAGGTGGGAGTCCCGTTTGCCGGAAAATATAAGGAAATCTTTAACAGCGATTCGAAAGCATATGGCGGAGAAGGCAACGTGAATCCCCGTGCGAAGACTGCAAAGAAGGAAATCTGTGACGAGCGGGATTACTCCATCAAACTGAAACTGCCAGGCCTGGGAGTGACCATCCTAAGCTGTACACCGGGACCGGAAGAAAAGCCGGTAAAGCCTGCGAAAACCAAGACTGTAGCGAAGAAGACCTCCGTGAATAAAGAAGACAAAAAATAAATATGCCATAACATTGAAAAAAGCGCCATATCTGTGGAATACGATTCCGCAGATTACGGCGCTTTTATCCTGATTTGAGAAGACGAATCAGAACATGTGCTCTACATATTTCTGCATTTCTTCTCTGGAGTGTACTTCTCTGGCACCATCTACAAGCCGGTCCTGCTCTTCTTTGGAAAGCTTTGCAAAGCGATTCAGGGCATCTGAATGAAGTGCCAGCTCCATGGTAAAACCAATGGGAAGTTCTTCATTTCGTATCATCTTATCACCCCATGGCAGTATGCGCAGGTTTGAAGAGAATTATTCCCCGCCCGGGCCATCACGTCTTGGAACTTCGTCCGGGATTACGTTGGCTGCATCGGATGATTTCGGCAGATCAATTTCGGGAATATTACCATCATCATAGTCGTTCGCGGGTTGTGGTTTCGGCTGCTTCTTTTTTCTTTCCTCCATACTGGTTCCTCCTTGTAATATAAGTTTTTCAGTGGTGCTAAAATGAGTCAGAAGGTGCTGTAAACAGTATGCGCGCTGAGAAAGAATAATATACAGTTTTTTGCAGTGTATATTCCTGTGGCTTCTGTGCATACTATTTGTGAGGTGGTAATATGGCTTCTTATGTTTCCCCGAATATACGGGACAAATTTGAAACACTTTCCATTGAACTGAAAAATGAAATTCTTTCACGAAATGTACAACTGAATAACATGCAGGATCTGATTACCGTTCTGGAGAAAATCGTAAATGAGGCAGGGGAGTAAAAAAACTTCCCTGCCTTCATATGTATGCGGTAATTCGCACTAGCCCTTAAAAAGGGTCAATCATTTTTTTCGTGGGATTGTTCCTACCAAAATTTGTGATTGAGCCAAAAAAATGCAAAAAAAACCAGAATCCTTATTAACATCGGATTTCTGGTTCTTATTCATAAAGCTGGAAATGAGACTCGAACTCACGACCCCTTCATTACGAGTGAAGTGCTCTACCGACTGAGCTATTCCAGCCTGTGCCTGACACAAAAGATATTATACCGTATTTTACAAAAAAAGCAAGTGATTTTTTTCTATTTTTCATTTATTTTCCGAGAGCTTCCGAGAGTCAAGGGACAAAATGAGGTCCTAAACAGGGTGTCCCGGAATGACCCGGGACATCGAAACACATTATTTGCACATAAAGTCAGTTGGACTGTCGATGAGAGTCGCAAACTGGAATACACGGGTGCTGCCGGTTATTTCGTGGACATGCTGCTGCTTTTTGCAATTTTCCTGATTCTGCATATGAGAAAGCTCCTTCTGATTTTTTTACAGCAGGCAATCGCTGTTTCACGATTGCCTGTTAAAATATCATATGCGAATCGCCCAAAAAGATGAAATTATCTATTTTCAAAACGGAAATTTTATGATAAGATCCCGTCTTTGACACCTTTTTGAAGAAAAAAGTCTCGTAAGCCGCTTATACAGCGGACTGCGGGACTTTTATTAGTTTTACGAATGCACGTTACACTATCTATTTCTTCGTCTGAGAGCAAATATTTCTCATCTTTGCTATAGGTACGATCTGTTTGGATGTACAGAATCCAAATGCATTATGCAGAGCATCGGTCAGTTCTGTTCTTGTATAGACCGGCTGGTATCCCTTGCCTTCGTATTTCATAAAATCCATCTCCTGCAAGGTTGGCAGTATCTGGTCAATGGTGTATTTGTTATCAAGTTTCTTCTCGAGATAGCGGTAGACAATAAGTGAAATAAAACAGGTTATAAAGTGGGCGAGAATGCGCTCCTTGCGATTCAAATATACCGGCCGTGCTTCGAAATCGGTCTTCATTATCCTGAAGCATTCCTCTATTTCCCAGCGGCGCTTGTTTGCTTTCACAATGCTTGAGATACTCTCATCAAGGTTCGTGCATACAGCATAGAAGCCATCGTATTTTTCTTCGTTCTCGATGATGGATTGATCGATATAACTGGCAGTTATTTCTGCTACTTCACCATCTTTTGTTGCATGGTCGGTTTTTATGAATCGCTTAGGATCATTCTGCTTTTTCTTGCCGGAAGATGTATATCCGTCTTCTACAAGTTTTTTTGCACGCTCTATCTGACCTTCCCGTATGCGACGTTGGAAGTTACGGTATTTTATGGAGTATGAGACGATCAGCTTTTGCTCGATGATTTCTTTTCTGTCGCCTTTATCGGTATGGATCAGCCCTTCTTCTTTTATCCATCTGGTTTTGTAGAAAATCTTATCCTTATCCTTCTCATCATCTAATTCGGAAATTTTATACTTTTTCCCGGAGTTGTCACCATCGAGAAACCATCCGTCATCAGATAAACACCATTTTTGCAGGAATTCTTTGAGGGTTTTTATAGGCTGTGTTGTGATATATCCGCG
>JALERH010000024.1 GCA_022764275.1 Blautia sp.
TCTTTATCAGTTATATTGAGAGCATTAATTATTAAAATTAAGCTATACATGAAACGACTATTAAGGAGGAGAAGGAACTATGCAAAAAAAATTGTTGGAAAAATTCCAGGAAGTTTATGGTGGGGAAGGCGATATCCGAAGTTATTTTGCACCGGGACGTGTAAATCTCATCGGAGAGCATACCGATTACAACGGAGGCCATGTTTTTCCATGTGCACTGACTATCGGAACCTATGGCCTGGCGAGAAAAAGAGAGGATAATAAGCTGCGCTTTTATTCCATGAATTTTTCCAAACTTGGCGTGATTGAATCTTCCCTGGAGGATCTGGTTCCTTCCGAAAAGGCCGGATGGACCAATTATCCGAAGGGCGTGATGTGGGCGTTTGAGAAACGCGGCTATAAACTTACCAGCGGAATGGATTTCATGATTTACGGAAATATTCCAAACGGCTCCGGGCTTTCCTCTTCCGCATCTCTGGAGGTGCTGACCGGAACCATGTTAAGGGATCTGTTTGGAATCGAGGAGCTGACCATGCAGGATCTGGCGCTGATCGGCCAGTATTCCGAGAATAATTTCAACGGAATGAACTGCGGCATCATGGATCAGTTTGCAAGTGCCATGGGAAAAAAGGACTGCGCGATTTTCCTGGATACCAATACGCTGCATTATGAGTACGCGCCGGTGAAGCTTCCGGATGCAAAAATCGTGATCACCAACAGTAAGGTAAAACACAGCCTGGTAAGCTCTGCATACAATGACAGAAGAAATGAGAGCGAGACCGCACTGAAAGACCTTCAGAAGGTAATAGATGTGAAAACTCTGGGTGATCTTACAGAGGAGCAGTTTGAGGCACATAAGGATGCCATTCAGGATCCAATCTGCCGGAAACGTGCAAAACATGCGGTTTATGAGAACCAGAGAACCATTAAGGCAGTACAGGCTTTAAAGGATAACAAGGTGGAGGAATTCGGTAAGCTGATGAACGCTTCCCATGTTTCCCTTCGGGATGACTATGAGGTTTCCTGCGAGGAAATCGATATTCTGGTTGATCTGGCATGGAAGATCCCGGGAGTGATCGGTTCCCGTATTACCGGAGGCGGTTTCGGAGGATGCACGGTGAGCATTGTAAAAAACGATGCAGTGGACAATTTTATCGAAATTATAGGAAAACAGTATAAGGAAAAAGTCGGCCACGAGGCAGAATTTTATGTAGTGGACATCGGAGATGGAGCCAGAAAACTGTCATAAATAATACGGGGGAATAATCATGTTAAGTGAAAGCATTAAAAAACTGGTGCAGTACGGGATCGAGACAGGGCTGACCCCTGCCTGTGAAAAGAATTATACGACCAACCTTCTTCTGGAAGTATTCAGGGAAGACGAGTATACAGAACCGGAGGAGGAATATGCGAATATTGATTTAGAGCAGGTTCTTGCAGAACTTCTGGATGAAGCCATAGAGCGCGGACTGATCGAGGACAGCATCGTTTACCGCGATCTGTTTGACACAAAGCTGATGAACTGTCTGATGCCCCGTCCGGCACAGGTACAGAAAACCTTCTGGGAAAAATACGAAAAGGATCCGGTGGAAGCTACCGACTATTTTTATAAATTAAGCCAGGACAGCGACTACATCCGCCGCTATCGTGTGAAAAAAGACCAGAAATGGACGGTTGACAGTGAGTACGGAACCATTGACATCACCATCAATCTTTCCAAACCGGAAAAGGATCCAAAGGCCATCGCGGCAGCAAAGCTTGCGAAATCCAGCAGTTATCCGAAATGTCTCCTCTGTCCGGAGAACGAAGGATATGCAGGCCGTACCAATCATCCTGCAAGGGAAAACCACAGGATCATCCCGATCACGGTCAACGACAGTCCGTGGGGCTTCCAGTATTCTCCGTATGTATATTATAATGAGCATTGTATTGTGTTCAATTCTCAGCATACACCTATGAAGATTGAGCGGAATACCTTCGTGAAGCTGTTTGACTTTGTAAAACTGTTTCCGCACTATTTCCTTGGCTCCAATGCAGATCTGCCTATCGTTGGCGGCTCTATTTTAAGCCACGATCATTTCCAGGGCGGACATTATACCTTTGCCATGGCGAACGCAGAGATTGAGAAGAATGTGACCATCCCGGGCTATGAGGATGTGGAGGCCGGCATCGTGAAATGGCCGCTTTCCGTACTGCGTATCCGCCACAAAGATGAAAAGAGACTGATCGATCTGGCTTCCCATGTGCTGGAAGTGTGGAGAGGCTATACGGATGAAGAGGCATTTGTCTTTGCTGAGACGGACGGGGAGCCGCATAATACCATCACTCCTATCGCGCGGAAAAAGGGAGACATGTTTGAACTGGATCTGACTCTGCGAAACAACATTACCACAGAGGAGAACCCGCTGGGAGTTTACCATCCTCATGCAAAGTACCATCATATTAAAAAAGAGAACATTGGTCTGATCGAAGTTATGGGCCTTGCTGTTCTTCCGGCCAGACTGAAGGAAGAGCTTGAACTTCTGGCAGAGTATATCCTGGAGGGAAAGGATATCTCTTCCAATGAAAAAATTGAGAAACATGCAGAATGGGTAAAAGAATTCCTGCCGAAGTATGAACATCTGGATCAGGATAACATTCAGGAAGTGCTCCACAGGGAAGTGGGAGAAGTGTTCATCCATGTTCTGGAGGATGCCGGAGTTTATAAATGCACCCCGGAAGGCCGGGAAGCATTTATGCGCTTTATCAGGGCATTATAATCTATAAGGAGTATTTATGAAAAAAAGTATTAAGGAAAAAAGAGGGCAGTTCTGGTGTGTGATTCTGGCAATATTACTGCTGGTACTGGGAATACCGGTACTCTCAGCAGCGCTTGGATCCGATGCCGGAACGGAAACAGTCGAAGCTGCGACGACCTACGTAACCGTCCGTTTCTGGGATAATGATGGAAAAACCAGCTATGCTGACCTTCGCCTGAAGGTAAAAGCCGGCGGTTCCGTGGAACTTCCCAGTGTGCCTGCTGTGTCCGGGTATACCAGCCTCGGATGGTCCAACACAAAAGGAGCGACCACGGCTGCCTATAAAAGCGGACAGACGATCAAAGTGAAAACGAGCACCAGGCTGTATGCAGTCCGGAGCAAGAATGTTTATTACAAAGCACTCTTTTACAGTAATAAAGGTAAGACAAGCGCGGCCTACGAGAAGCTGGCAAAGAAAGTGAAGAAAGGTTCTTATCTCACCCTTCCGGAGGTCCCCGAATTGATCGGATACCAGGCGCTGGGCTGGAGTAAGGAAAAAGGTGCGGCCACTGCCGCTTATCCGGTGGGAAAGAAGATCAAGCTTACCAAAAGCACCAAGTTCTATGCGGTTTATAAGAAATGTACCACTTACACGGTAAGTTTTTATACGTCGGATGGAAAAAGCTCTTCTGCCTACAGTGTACTGAATAAAAAGGTGAATGTGAACTCTTATATTACGCTGCCATCTGTTCCGGAGCAGGAGGGATATATAGGTCTGGGCTGGTCCGCGGTAATGGGCAGTTCTTCCAGTATTTATAAGGCTGGTGCACAGTATAAAGTCAAGAAGAATCTGAAATTTTATGCGGTTCAGGAGACGGCAGCGACTGTGACGCTGTGCAAGAACAACGGTACCGTATATAAAACACTGAATATTGGAAAAGGCAACTATCTGAGTCTTCCTTCCGTGAAGAATGCGTCCGGGTACACCTTTATGGGATGGGCCACGCAGCCGGGTCTGTCTGCTATGAAAGATGCTCCCGGGTATTATGAAGCCGGAGAGAAACTGATGGTGAATGACAATATTACCCTTTATGCAGTGGTATTCAACCGTTCAAAAGAACCGGATCTGACCGCTTCAGATCTGTTGGAAACCAATGTCTGGAGCCAGAAATACAAACAGGTGATCTTTGTAGGAGATTCCAGAACAGAAAGGATGCAGGCCACGTTGGAGAAAGCGTTTGATACTTCCAGTCCCCTGACGAGAAATGTCCACTTTGTGGCAAAATCAGGAATGGGATTATCATGGCTGAAGAGTGAAGGGTATAATCAGCTCATGGAAATTGTGAGTCAGAATAACAGCCTGCAGAAACCAACAGCGGTGATCTTCAATCTGGGAATCAACGATCTGGCAAGCCTTCCGGGTTATATTTCTTATATGAATGAGATTGCTCCTGCTTTGAAGGAAAAGAACTGTAAACTGTTTTATATGTCTGTAAATCCGGTAAACAGTAAGATGAATGCGGAAACGAACCATGCTGTGAGAGCGGAAGCAGATGTCAGAGATTTTAATGGTTTCATAAAGAACAGTCTGCAGGATACGTATACCTTTATTGATACATACTCCATGCTGATGCAGGAGGGATTCAGTACCGATGCAGGCATAAATGGCCTTGACAGCGGTGTGGATGATGGCCTGCATTACTCCACCAGAACATATAAGAGAATTTACCGGTACTGCCTGGATTTTCTTGTAAACTATGGAGAATTGCAGCCGGATTTATAAAATGCAGAGATGCCCCTGTGCCGGGAACGGCGCAGGGGCAATTTCTTCTTGCGCGAAGCAGAGGAATAGTCTATACTATAGAGAAACGAGTGTTTGGAAAAACAGGAGAAAGAGGAATCGACTATGAAACTTACAACAGTCAAAGAGATTTATAAAGAAAGAGAAAAATATCTGGATCAGGAAGTAACGGTAGGCGGCTGGGTTCGCAGCGTCCGTGATTCCAAGACCTTTGGATTCATTGTTCTTCACGATGGAACATATTTTGAAACTTTACAGGTGGTTTACCATGACAATATGGAAAACTTCGCTGAAATTTCCAAATTGAATGTAGGTGCTGCTATCATTGTAAAAGGAACGCTGGTGGCTACTCCACAGGCAAAGCAGCCTTTTGAGATTCAGGCGGACGAGGTGACCGTCGAGGGAGCTTCCGCACCGGATTATCCTCTTCAGAAAAAACGCCACAGTCTGGAATATTTAAGAACCATGACGCATCTGCGTCCCCGTACCAATACTTTCCAGGCAGTGTTCCGTGTGCGCTCCCTTTGTGCGTATGCCATTCATAAGTTTTTCCAGGAGAGAGGCTTTGTTTATGTACACACACCTCTGATTACAGGAAGCGACTGTGAAGGCGCCGGAGAGATGTTCCAGGTGACCACACTGGATATGAAGAATCCCCCTTTGGATGAGAAAGGAAATGTGGATTACAGCCAGGATTTCTTTGGAAAAGAGACGAATCTGACTGTCAGTGGACAGCTGAACTGCGAGACCTTTGCACAGGCATTCCGCAATGTTTACACCTTTGGACCGACCTTCCGTGCGGAAAATTCCAATACCACCCGTCATGCGGCTGAGTTCTGGATGATTGAGCCGGAATGCGCATTTGCAGATCTGGAGGACAACATGGATCTCGCGGAAGCCATGCTGAAATATATTATCCGATATGTACTGGAAAACGCACCGGAGGAAATGAACTTCTTCAATTCCTTTGTGGACAAAGGACTTCTGGATCGCCTGAACCATGTGGTAAATTCCGAGTTTGGCCGTGTGACCTACACAGAGGCGATCGAACTTCTGGAAAAGAACAACGACAAATTTGACTATAAGGTTTCCTGGGGCTGCGACCTGCAGACTGAGCATGAGCGTTACCTGACCGAGCAGATCTTCAAAAAACCGATTTTTGTAACAGATTATCCGAAGGAAATCAAGGCATTCTATATGAAGCAGAACGAGGATGGAAAAACCGTTGCCGCTATGGACTGTCTGGTTCCCGGCATCGGAGAGATCATCGGTGGAAGCCAGAGAGAGGATGATTTTGGGAAGCTGAAAGCACGCATGGATGAGCTGGGACTGAAGGAAGAGGACTATGACTTCTACCTTGACCTGCGTAAATACGGTTCCACCCGTCATTCCGGCTATGGCCTGGGATTTGAGCGCTGCGTGATGTATCTGACGGGCATGGGAAATATCCGTGACGTGATTCCATTCCCGAGAACAGTGAACAACTGTGATTTATAAAAAGGAGAATCTGAATGCGATTTATTCATCTTGCAGATGTACATCTGGGGGCAGTTCCGGACAGGGGCTGTCCGTGGAGTGATAAGCGGGGGGAAGAAATCTGGGAAACATTCCGCCGGGTTATTGCGGGTATCCGTGAAAATCCGGTGGATTTGTTATTTATTGCCGGAGATTTGTTCCACCGTCAGCCTCTGATGAGGGAATTAAAAGAAGTGAATTATCTGTTTTCTACCATTCCTGAGACAAGGGTATACCTGATGGCAGGGAACCACGATTATATGAAGCAGGAATCATTCTACCGTAATTTTACCTGGGCTGAGAATGTGGTGTTTTTTCCGGACGAGAAGCTGACCTGTGTGAAGGACAGGAAGCTGGATGTCTATATTTACGGTCTGAGCTATGAACACCAGGAGATTACGGCTCCGCTTTACGACAATGTTCGCCCTGTGGAGGGAGAAGGACTGCATATTCTGCTGGCACATGGCGGGGACGAGAAACATATTCCTATGAACGTAAACGCCCTGGCAGCGGCAGGATTTGATTATGTGGCTCTGGGGCATATCCATAAGCCCCAGGTACTTCTGCGCGATATGGCGGCCTATGCGGGAGCTCTGGAGCCTATAGACTGCAACGATCTGGGAAAGCACGGCTATATTGAGGGGAGAATCGAAAACGGGCGCCTGCGCACTGCATTTGTTCCTTTTGCCAGCAGATCTTATGGACAGATTTTGCTGGAAGTAAATGAAGAGACCACGCAGATTTCTCTGGAAGAGGATCTGAAAGAGGAGATTTACAAACGGGGAGGACTGAACATTTACCGCGTGATCCTGCAGGGATTCCGGGCACCGGAGCTTTTGCTCATACCGGAGAAACTGAAGGCCTACGGAAATGTGATCGAGGTGCAGGATGAATCCAGACCGGCGTACGACCTGGAAGCGCTGCGCAAACAGTACAGCGGGACGCTAATCGGAGACTATATCAGCTTTTTTATGGAGAAGGACAGAAATATTGTGGAAGAGAAGGCTTTGTACTACGGCCTTCAGGCACTGTTGGAGACAAGCAGATAAGAGGATGACGGGAATATGATTTTAAAACGACTGACCATCAGAAATTTTGGCAGGATCCATGAAAAAACATTTGATCTTTCCCCTGGTATCAATGTACTTTACGGGGAGAATGAGAGTGGAAAAACCACTACGCATACATTTGTCAGGAGTATGCTTTATGGGATTACCAGACAGCGAGGCAGGGCTGCCAGAAATGATATTTACAGCAAGTATGAGCCATGGGATAATCCGGCAGATTACGGCGGGACCATCTGGTTTGAAAGCCAGGGGAAAAGCTACCGCCTCACCAGAAACTTTTACAGGGAAAACCAGGCGGCAGAGTTATTGTGTGAAGAGGACGGAGAATTTCTCGATGTTGAAAACGGGGCACTGGAGAATATTCTGGGAAATGTGAGCGAGGCTGTTTATGATAATACGGTATCTGTGGCACAGCTGAAAAGTGTAACAGGACCGGATCTTGCCCGGGAACTCCAGAATTATATGGCAAGCTATCAGGGAACGGCAGACAGCTCCCTGGATCTGGGGCGGGCCATGCAGATGCTGAAAATGTCCCGGAAAGGGCATCAGGTTCAGCAGGAAAAGCATAGAAAAGAAATGGAAAAGGAGCAGGAAAAGCTTGCGGCTAAGATGGAATACTTAAGCCAGGAGTTGGATGAACTTGGGAGCCGCCACACGAAGGTGCTGGAAAAAGAGGAGATGCTCCAGATGAAATCCGGAGATGACAGTGCTGAAAGGATGATAGACGAAAAAATAAGAAGTGTGCAAAACAGGAAAATGGGCATTACGATAGCTGCAGTAATTGCTATAGTCCTGGGAACTGCGGCTTTTTGGGGCCGGGGAAGCTTTCCGGATGGTATGTCCAGGCTCGGACTTGACATCTGTATCATTCTGTCTGCGGGAATGGTGGTCTATACCTTTTTTGCCCGCAGAAAGCTTGCACGTGAGCTTGGAAGGCAAAAAAAACTGAAAACACGCTGGCTTGCCCAGCAGGAAAAACTGAAATGGAACCGGGAGACTCTGAAGGAAACGGCAGAGGAAAAAAAGACAGATTTTTTCAACCTTCAGAATGAATACAGGGATTATGAGACGGAAATGTATCTGCCGACCGCACAGGATACAGAAATCCAGGCCCTGAATATGGCAATGGAAACCATTCAGATGTTGTCCGGAAATATTCACAGACAGGTAGGACGCAGACTACGCCAGAGGACATCCAGAATACTGCGGGAAATCACCCATGGCCGCTATCAGGAAGTCATGATGGATCAGGAACTGCATATTACGGTAAATACCCCTGACCGGTCCATCCCTGCCGAACGTCTCAGCAGGGGAACCACGGAGCAGGTGTATTTTGCTCTTCGTATGGCGGCCGGAGATCTTCTTTGCGGAAATACACCTTTTCCCGTTATACTGGATGATATCTTCGGAATGTATGATGAAGCCCGCCTGACCTCTGCTCTGCACTGGCTGGCAGATCAGAACAAACAGGTTATCATCAGCACCTGCAGCAAACGGGAAATGGAAATCCTGGACAAAGAAGGAATTCCGTACCAGCGCCTTGTATTATAGAAAATAGTCTTTACTTTTCATACTGAGCCATATAATTGTTTACGCAGCGCTTGATCCTGTCTACAGGATTTAACAGGTGGCTTACAGACATATCGTGATTCAGTGTATCAATGATCAGGGCAATATATTTGCTCATATCACAGCTGATGTAATAAGGCCGCTGTAAAAGCTCCGGTGTCTGATAAACCAGATTGGTCGTCAGCACCTTATCAAAGATTCCCTGTTTATGTGCTTCATCAAATTTCTGAAGTCCGTCTGTAAACAGTCCGAAGGTAGAGCAGATATATATTCTGCCCGCTCCTCTCTCTTTTAAGAGGGAGGAAATCTTCAGGACAGTATCGCCTGATGAAATCATATCATCTACCAGAATCACATCTTTTCCGGAAAGCTTGGGCCCCAGGAATTCGTAAGCTGCGATGGGATGGCGTCCGTTTACGGTTTTGGAATAATCCAGTCTCTTATAATACATTCCCATATCCACACCAAGGATATTCGCCAGGTAGATTGCTCTGCTCATGCTGCCTTCATCCGGGCTGATGATCATAAAATGTTCGTTATCAATATGAAGCCCCTGTTCGTGATTTAAAAGAGCCTTGATAAACTGATAGGAAGGCTGCACAGTCTCAAAGCCGTGGAGGGGTGTCGCGTTCTGAATACGGGCGTCATGGGCATCGAACGTAATGATATTCTCTACACCCATGCTGATGAGCTCGTGGAGCGCGGCAGCACAGTCCAGTGATTCTCTTCCGTTGCGCTTGCTCTGACGGCCTTCATAGAGATAAGGCATGATGACATTGACTCTGCGGGCCTTGCCGCCGATGGCACCGATGACACGCTTCAGATCCTGATAGTGATCATCCGGAGACATCAGGTTTGTAAATTTTCCGATTGGATATGTCAGACTGTAATTACAGACATCAACCAGAATATAAATATCATCACCACGTACAGATTCAGAAATAATACACTTCCCTTCGCCGGAACCAAAACGGGGATTTTGTACATCAATCGTATAGGAGTCTCGCTGATATCCTTCAAAAGCAAAAGAATCCATTTCAGGATGATTTCGTTCATGACGCCACTGAATCAGCCAGTCATTTACCTTCTGTCCCAAATCTTTACAGCTCTCCAAAGGAATTAATCCCAGTCTTCCAACCGGAAGCGTCGTTAAATCTTTTGTAGTTACCTGTGCCATGTTTTATTTTCCTCCTAAAAATATTTTCTGTATTCGGATATCTTTCCCGAATAGCTTTACCATGCGGTAGTTGCTGGCAATCCGGGAAAAGGTTCTCTCGGAATAATTTGCCGAGAAATCCTCCAGTTTCAGGTTTGTAGAAATAATCGTGGACTTTCTGCGCATGATCCGCTCGTTAATGCATAAAAACAACTGGGAAGAGACAAAGCTGTTTGTCAGTTCGGTTCCCAGATCATCGATGATCAGCAGATCACAGTCATAAATAAAATCTTCTCCGGTAGTGTCGCTTTTTTTTGAAAAAGCGGAATCGGCCAGGAGATCAAAAAAATCAAAGGCCGAAAAATAAAGAACGCAATGAGCAGACTCCAGTAAATCGTGTGCAATACAATGGGAAAGAAATGTCTTCCCCACACCTGTATCTCCATACAAAAACAGGTTGTCAAAGGTACTGTCAAAATTCAGCACAAAATTCTTTGCTGTGTCATAAGCACGCCGAGCCGTTTCCAATGCAGACAGGCCGGTAGATTCATTTGCTATTGTATCAGAATAAAACTCAAATGAAAAGTGGTCAAAGTTTTCTTTTTCAAGAATTTCCTTCAAATTGGACTGCGTATAGAGAAGCTCGATTTCCGCTCTCTTAAAACAGGAGCATTTCCGGCTCTCAATATATCCGGTATCCTGACAGAGCGGACAATCATATGGCAGCTCCAGGTAATCTGCAGGATATCCATTGGATAAAAGAAGAGCAGTGCGCTCCTGGGAAAGCAGGGAAATGGATGCTTTTAAATCCTCCAGGCCGGAATCCTGTCCGTTTATCAGCGCACGGGCTTTGGAAGCACTCAAAGTAGCGACCTCTTCATCAATCTCCTTAAGGCGCGGCATTTTATCGTATGCTTCCTTTTGATGCTCCTCCAGGACATGGCGGTTTTTGGCCTGCCTGCGGTTATATTCTCTCATGATGGTATCGTACTGAAAATTCTGTAAAGGCACAGTGAGCCTCCTTCTCTGCTATTATTGGTTGAGCAGCCGTTTCTCATACTCGTCAAAATCATAATCTCTCTGATGAAAATTATTAAACCGGTTCGGTGTCTTCGGAGCAGGAGTACGGCTTGCAGTACGTTCCTGCTTGCGCTTCTGATGCTGGGCATCCAGTACCTTCACATCCTGCATGGATTTGACGCCCTTCTTCAGCCAGCCGGAAAGAATCTTATCCGTATATTGGAAACTGGGCTGCCCGGTCAAAAGGACCGTTCGGGTGCAGGCTTCCTGGATCAGATCCATGGTAAAACCATAATCCTTCATCCAGGTATCCATCATAGAGACTTCAGAATCTACGGGATTCCGGTTGGTGATTCCCATGGATTTCAGAATGGTAAAATAATCCTTTCCATAGCGGGATGTGGAATCTTTGGCCATCTCTACCGTGGTGATACCTTCCTGTGCCCACGCCATGGCAACAGTCTCGATATAACGCATGCTTTTGTGCCCGCGTCCGACACAGTATTCGATCAGGTAATCGATCAGATCCACGGACATTTTCAGTTCATCATAGAAAAAAAGAATCTTCTGAATCTCTGTAGGGGTAAGCGCTTTGCCTAAATACTGTTCCGCAATATAAAGAAGCTGCACGATCTCCTCGTTCTGTTTCAGCTCCCGGATCCGATCCGGTGTGAGCGATTTTTTCTTTAAAGGTACAGAAGAGGGGGAAGCAGAAGCTGATTTTTGCGATGATCCGGCGGAAACAGCAGAAGAAGCTGCAGATGAGGCCTCAGCTGCAGCAATGGCTGGATGCGCCGTGTCAGCCAGAGCAGAAACCGGCATTTCGCACAGCGTGATTCCTTCCGGTTCGCCATTCTCGCGGTAATCCAGAATGAGAAGCCTTTCTCCCTCCCAGTATTTCAATGCGCGCAAAATATCGCCTTCTGTACACATCAGGCGGTCTGCCATCTGCTCCAGACTCAAAGAAACCAGAGTATCACCCATGACACGTAAAAGGTAGAGATACACTTTCACAAATTCTCCATTGGCTCTGGGCATATATTCATCAATAAATGTATTGGAAACGATTGTAACCTCCCTGTGGAGGGAATTATGTAAAGTAATCATTTTTATGGTCAGACCTCGCTTTTTGGACTATCTAGGATTATAGCACAACCTTTTTTAAAAGAGAATAGTGGATTTTGGAAGAGAAATTCATCCACATTTAGATGTGGATAATGTGGATAATGTGGAAATCAGGTTGCTTATAAAAATTATTGGAAACCGGAGGGCGTAAGAAAATTGTAAGAAAAATGCAACTTTTGGAGAAAATTTGTGTCGAATTATGTTAAGTGAATTATGCACAAAAAAATCCACATGCCGTTCACACAAAAAATGTGTATAAGCATGTGGATAATGTGGATAACTACTTTCCGAGGAGGTGTTCTCCAATGTTTACAACGTCTCCGGCTCCCATAGTTATCAACAGGTCACCCTGTGTACAACTTTTCAGCAAAAAGTTTTCAATCTCATCGAAGGTGGGGAAATATTCGCAGGGAGTTCCCAGTTCCTGGATTTCCCTCTGCAGATCCTGGGAGGAGATTCCAATGGTGTTTTTCTCTCTTGCTGCGTAAATATCAGCAAGCACCACATGGTCAGCCAGAGTAAGCGCCTGGGCAAACTCGGGCAGAAGGGCTTTGGTACGGGTGTAGGTATGCGGCTGGAAAACACACCAGATTTTCTTGTGTGGATAATTCTGTGCAGCATGGAGTGTGGCCTGAATTTCTGTGGGATGATGAGCATAATCATCTATAATGGTGACACCGGCTACTTCTCCCTTGTACTGGAAGCGGCGTTCTGTTCCGGTAAAGCTTCCCAGTCCCCTGGCAGTTACGTCATCGGAAATACCCAGCAGGTGTGCCAGGGCAATGGCTGCCAGAGCGTTGGAGACATTGTGGATACCGGGAACCTTCAGATAAAAGCTTCCGGCCTTTTTGCCATCCTTCAGAACGGTGAAGGAAGCATGACCATATTTATCATAGGTGATATCCGCTGCCTGATACTGAGCGTCATGTTCCAGACCGTAAGTGATCACGCGGCAGGGAAGGCCTTCGATGATATCCTCATAGTGAGGGGTGTCTGCATTGATGATCAGTGCACCGTCTGCGGGAAGAAGCTCGGCAAAACGGCGGAAGGAGCGGCGGATGTCATCGATATCCTTGAAAAAATCCAGATGATCGGCATCCATATTCAGAATGATGCTGATTCTGGGGAAAAAGCTTAAAAAGCTGTTTGTGTACTCACAGGCTTCCGTGACAAAGGTTTCAGAATTCCCGACGCGGATATTGCCGCCGATGGAAGGGAGGATTCCGCCTACACTGATGGTGGGGTCGCAGTCTGCTTCCAGGAGAATCTGGGAAATCATGGAAGTGGTGGTCGTCTTTCCGTGCGTTCCGGAGACGGCGATGGGGGTATCATAATTGCGCATGATCTGTCCCAGAAGCTGGGCACGGGTAAGCATGGGAAGACCTTTTTCTGCGGCACAGGCAAATTCCGGATTATCCGGATGGATGGCAGCTGTGTAAACCACAACCTCTACATCATCTCCAATATTAGAGGCTCTCTGACCATAAAAGATTTTGGCACCTTTTTTTTCGAGAGCATCGGTGAGAGGGCTTTCCTTGGCATCGGAACCGGAAACGATGAAGTCCTCACCCAGGAGGATTTCTGCCAGTCCGCTCATGCTGATTCCGCCAATCCCGATAAAATGGATGTGAAGCGGTTTATGAAAGTCTAACTGATACATAATAAATCTCCTTAGATATGTAAAATTTGCCGGAAAACCCGGGAAAAGCCCGTTTCGGCTACTTTGCTACATTATAACCCGAAAGGAGGGAATTGAAAAGTATTTCTTTTTTTATGAAAATGGATAAATATGCCAAGAAAGCGTTATGAAAACAATCGAAGATGTATGTTTTTGACAAAAAGTGATAAATCCTGTAATTTTTTGACGAAAAAAGATATGCAATAACTCTAAAAAAAATAAAATATAGGAAAAATAATTGTAAAAAATGTTCACGAATCATACAAAGTATGCTATAATGATATAACCATAACATACAACAAGAGGTGATTGCATGATTAAGAAAGAAATGATTGCCATGCTTTTAGCCGGCGGCCAAGGCAGCAGACTGGGAGTACTGACGGAAAAGGTTGCTAAGCCGGCGGTGTCCTTTGGTGGAAAATACCGCATTATAGACTTTCCTCTGAGTAACTGTATTAACTCGGGGATTGACACAGTGGGTGTTTTGACGCAGTATCAGCCCTTACGGCTGAATACCCATATCGGAATTGGTGTTCCGTGGGATCTGGACAGAAATGAAGGCGGCGTAACAGTACTCCCTCCTTACGAAAGAAGCACAAACAGTGAGTGGTATACCGGAACAGCCAATGCGATTTTCCAGAATATGGACTATATGGAGCAGTACAATCCTGATTATGTACTCATCTTATCCGGCGACCATATTTATAAAATGGACTATGAGGTGATGCTGGACTTCCATAAAGCAAATAAAGCGGACATTACCATTGCCTGCATGCCGGTACCCATCGAGGAGGCCAGCCGTTTCGGAATTATGGTAACGGATGAGACAAGCCGCATTACCGAATTCGAGGAGAAGCCGGAGCACCCGAGCAGCAATCTGGCATCCATGGGCATCTACATTTTCAGCTGGCCGGTTCTGAAGGAAGCGTTGTATGCGCTTAAAGATCAGAATGGCTGTGATTTTGGAAAACATATTCTTCCATATTGTAAAGAAAAGGGTGAACGTCTTTTTGCCTATGAATATAACGGGTACTGGAAAGACGTGGGAACACTTGGTTCCTATTGGGAAGCCAATATGGAGCTGATCGATATTATCCCGGAATTTAATCTTTACGAAGAATTCTGGAAAATCTATACAAAAGGGGATATTATCCAGCCGCAGTATATTTCAGCAGACGCAGTTCTGGACAGATGTCTGATCGGCGAGGGGTCGGAGATATACGGAGAAGTACATAATTCAGTAATTGGACCGAATGTTATTATCGGTAAGGGAAGCATCATCCGAAATTCTATTATTATGCGTAATACGACTATCGGCGAAGACGTTGTGATGGACAAATCCATCATTGCGGAAGATGTTGCCATAGGAAATCATGTGGTACTTGGCTGTGGCGAGGAAGTACCGAATGTTGTAAAACCGGCTGTTTATGCCTTTGGCATTGCCACTGTAGGTGAGCGGAGTGTCATTCCGGACAATGTAAGGATTGGAAAGAATACAGCAATCTCCGGTGTTACAAAACCGGAAGATTACCCGGGCGGCTGCCTGGAAAGCGGACAAGTAATTGCAGCAAAGGACGGTGACAAGGCATGAGAGCAATAGGTATTATTTTAGCTGGCGGAAATAACAACCGCATGAGAGAATTATCCAACAAGAGAGCCATCGCAGCGATGCCGATTGCAGGCAGCTACAGAAGCATTGACTTTGCTCTGAGCAATATGGCCAATTCCCATATTCAGAAAGTAGCGGTACTGACTCAGTACAATGCCCGCTCCTTAAATGAGCATTTAAGTTCTTCCAAATGGTGGGATTTTGGCAGAAAACAGGGCGGTCTTTATGTGTTCACCCCTACTATTACCAAAGACAACAGTTTCTGGTACCAGGGCACAGCAGATGCCATTTACCAGAATCTGAACTTTTTGAAAAACAGCCACGAACCGTATGTGGTAATCGCATCCGGCGATGGTATTTATAAACTGGACTACAATAAAGTTCTGGAATATCACATTGCAAAGCGCGCGGACATTACTGTTGTATGCACTACCTGCAAGGATCCGAAGGAAGTAGAGCGTTTTGGTGTGCTTCGTATGAATGAAGACTGCAGAATCGAGGAATTTGAGGAGAAACCGGTGGTTTCCCCGTATAATACCATTTCTACAGGTATTTATGTCATTCGAAGAAGACAGCTCATTGAGCTGATTGAGAAAGCAGCATCCGAAGGACGCAATGACTTCGTACAGGATATCCTGATCCGCTATAAGAATTTAAAGAGAATCTACGGCTATAAGATTGATACATACTGGAGCAATATTTCCACTGTGGATTCGTATTATAAAACAAACATGGCTTTTCTGGAGCCGGAAATCCGTAACTATTTCTTCAAGCAGGAGCCAGCCATTAAGACAAAGATCGATGACCTTCCTCCGGCGAAATACAATCCAGGTGCCAGCGTGAAAAACAGCCTGATCTCAAGCGGCTGTATCATCAACGGCGTTGTGGAGAATTCTGTTTTATTCAGAGACGTATTTGTGGGAAATAATTGTGTGATCAAGAATTCAGTTATTCTTAATGATGTATATCTGGGGGATAATACACATATTGAAAACTGTATTGTGGAGAGCCGGGACACCATCCGGGCGAATTCCTATTACTGCGGCGAGGGGGAAGTAAAGATCGTCGTGGAAAAAAATGAACGTTACGTATTATAAAATAAATTTCCACTGAATACGTAGGCGAAAAGGAAAGGGGCAGCAAAAATGAATATTACAGATGTGCGTGTGAGGAAGGTTGCAAAAGAGGGCAAGATGAAGGCGGTTGTCTCCATCACGATTGATGATGAATTCGTAGTGCATGACATCAAAGTCATCGAGGGAGAAAAGGGACTGTTTATCGCGATGCCGAGCCGTAAGGCTGCAGATGGTGAATACCGCGATATCGCGCATCCCATTAATTCCACTACAAGGGATAGGATTCAGACCATCATACTGGACAAATATCAGGAAGTGATGGAAGCAGAGGATGCTCCCGCAGATGCTGTCGAATAAGAACGAAAAGAAAAAGGGTCTGTATTTTGCGGAATGACCGCAGAATACGGGCTCTTTTTTTGTGCCGGAAGGTATGGCGTGCAGGACTTATTTTTGGAAATATTACGTAATTGTTACAAAAATGAATTAAAAGTGTTGATTTTTTTACAAAGTGTGATATACTTGACATACAAAATCAATGAGGTGTTTTTGATATGAGAAATAAAAGAGTTTTTTCATTACTGCTCGCAGGCCTTGTGTGTATTTCTTCTGTGACAAGCGTCTGCGCGACCACTACAGATGAACAGATTGCAGATATGCAGGAGCAGAAACAGGCCGCTGAGGCGGAACTGGCACAGGCACAGAGTAATATCGACAGTCTGGAGACCAAGAAGCAGGAGCTGGAAAACTATCTTGCAGAATTAAATGCGCAGTATACTGATCTGACAAACAGTGTTTCGGAGCTGAGCATTCAGGCGGCTCAGAAAGAGGACGAGCTGAAGGAGATAAAGAAAGAACTGGAAGCAGCGAAAAAGGCATCCGAAGAGCAGTATGAGGCGATGAAGAAGCGGATTGTCTATATGTATGAGAGAGGCGGGGCTTCCATGCTGGAATTGCTGCTTTCCTCAAAAAGTCTTGTGGAGTTTCTGAATCGTGCGGAAAATATCTCAGAGCTTTCCGGGTACGACAGAGATATGTTGAAGAAATATGAGGATCTGCAGGCGGAAATCGAAAGTCAGGAAGAAAAAGTAGAAGAAGAATCTCAGTCGATCAATACCCTGCTTTCAGAGCGTGCTGCGAAGCAGTTGGAAGTGCAGACTCTGGCATCGAATACAAGTTCAGATATCCAGTCCTACATAAATCAGATCAGTGCGAATCAGGAAGAAGCAAGTATTCTCGCTGCTCAGATCAGCAGTGCTGACAGCAGTATCTCAAATCTGATGCAGCAGGCATCGGCAGAGCAAGCAGCTGCACAGGATACAGAGACGATATATGACGATTACGGATATGATACGGATGAAGACATGACTGCCTCTTCCGACAACAGCGCGGCTGCATCAGATGACGGGGCAGAAACGGGAAGCTCAGGATATGACGATTATTCAGAGACAGATTCCGCTGACACCGGTTCTTATGACTCCGGACAGGGCACTTACCTTGGAAATTTTGTTTTGACCGCTTACTGTAACTGTGCGCAGTGCTGCGGCACAGCAGGCAACCTAACCGCCAGCGGAACTGTACCTTCAGCGGGACGGACTGTTGCGATGGCAGGAGTTCCCTTTGGGACACAGCTCCTGATTAATGGTAATGTGTATACGGTGGAAGATCTGGGCACTCCGTATGGACATGTGGATATTTATTTTAACAGCCATTCTGAGGCATTGAGTTTCGGCCTGCAGTACGCGGATGTGTATCAGTTGAATTAAAAAGGGCAGCTGTACGGATTTTTGTTTCCGGCAGCTGCTCTCTTTTTTCGCTTTATAGATATGGAGTTCCGGGAATTTCCGGATAACTTCCCATTCCGATCAGCAGCTCCAGTCCAATCTGGCGCGCCTGAAGGACAGCTTCTTTCACAGCGCTGGCATCACCGGTGATGGCAATGATGACTTCATTGGAGTGGCTGGTACCGATGCTGGGGGTCATATAGCGGGTGATCTGTACGGCAGATGCTTTCATCGCTGTGTCTGCCATTACCAGGCCGATGGCTGCCGGCGAACCGGCCATAAAGCCAAAGGCTTCTCCGGGAACGGCGTGAAAAGCCATCTGAAGAGCGGTTCCGGCATTGGAGGAGTAAGCAAATTCCAGGTGGCCGCATTCACTGATATATAATTCTCCGGCATATTTATTTGTAAGTTCCAGAGCAAGTTGTATGGCGTGGCGAACATCGGAAACATCATTTCCGCCGAGAACGATATAGTTGCCATGGCCGCCCCAGCCTTTCGTGTCACGGGGAAAATCAATGGACAGAACCTCCGTATTCGTTGCTTTTACCGCATCATCAATGGCGGTAATCTGGCCGGCAGCTCCAGTACGGGAGCTGAAGAGACCCAGAGTACGGTATTTTGTTCCCACATTCATTTCTTTCAGGAGCCTTTCATCGATTCCGGAAATCACCAGTCCTATGGTATCCAGAACCGCGGTTCCTACGAATTCTGTACGTGTGCAGTTTGTGCTGATGCTTTTCACATCCATGAAAAAATCCTCCGTAAATTTACTTTTGTTTCTATCAGTTTACCATTAACAGGCACATTTTAAAAGATATTTTTATGCGCTTGAAAAACGTTATTTTTGCAGCTTGATTGTAAACCTTTATAAAATATTTGGTTGACAATCTAAAAGCGGTGTGCTAGATTGTATCTGTACAACAACGTGTTGCGAAAAGCAGGAGGAGAGATTATGAGTACAGTTGCAGCTACAAAAAGCAAAACCTATGACATGGCGTATATCGCTATTTTTGCAGTTCTGATGGCGGTTTGTTCCTGGATTTCCATTCCAACTACCGTGCCGTTTACTCTGCAGACATTCGGTGTTTTTATGGCGGTAGGCGTCCTCGGAGGAAAAAGAGGAACCCTGTCCGTTCTGGTTTACATTCTTCTTGGTGCCGTGGGAGTTCCCGTGTTTGCCGGTTTTTCCGGAGGAATCGGTGTGATCTTTAACAGCACCGGCGGATACATTGTAGGATTTTTACTTTCCGCATTGATTATGTGGGGAATGGAAAAACTCTGGGGCAAAAAGCCTGTAGTACAGATCCTTTCCATGGTTGTAGGCCTGGTTGCCTGCTATGCTCTGGGAACCATCTGGTTCATGGTGGTCTACGCCAGAAATACAGGAGCAGTGGGACTGGGAACGGTATTGGGATGGTGTGTGATTCCATTTATCATACCGGATCTGGTAAAGATCGCTCTGGCATTCGTCTTATCCAGGAGAGTACGCAAATATGTGCCAATACAGCAGTAAAAAAAGTCAGGCATGTCCCATTCGGCCGCACCATGGGATGTGCCTGGCTTACTTTATAGGGAATGGTTACAGTATCGGTTTTGCGGCACATATGCAGGAAATGCTGGAGCTTTTCCTGAAAAATATTCCGGTGAGACTTGTGGTGGAAACAGACGAAATCTGTTCGGCCTGCCCGAATAACAGGGAAGGAAGCTGCCTGGATATACAAAAAGTCCAGCAGTATGACAGGGCTGTGCTGCGCGAATGTGGGTTTACAGAAGGACAGGAGATGAGGTTTCTGCAGTTCGCAGAGACGGTTCAGGAAAAGATAATTCATGCAGAAAAGAGAGAAAAAATCTGCGGAGACTGTCAGTGGAATGCTATTTGCAAAAGTCAGAAAAGCCGCTGGACAGATATGGAAAAGGTCTGAAAACCCCGGGATAATGTGAAAAAAAGGACTTGTCTGCGACGGATATCATAAAGGCAGGGTTACAGAAATTCATGCCTCATCGTATATAATATATATACAAAAAACGGCATGGAAGGAGGCAACTTTAATGACAAAAATATGCAAATGGATGGCTGCTGGAATAACTGCGTTTACGATGATGGGAGGCAGCTGCTTCGCCGGATTACAGGCAGTGCCTGCATATGCGGCTGTCGTGGACGGAGATGAACTGGTAGACGGACTGAGCAGGGATGCCGGGTACTATATCCTGCCTGAATCATCAAAAAGAGAGCTTTCATATGATGATATTTCCTATCTGTCAGCCAGCGAAAAGCAGATGGCGATCAACGAAATTTATGCCCGCCATGGCAGGAAATTTTTAATTCCGCAGGTTCAGAAATACTTTAATGAAAAGTCCTGGTATAAAGGAACTGTGGAAGCAAGTGCTTTTGATGAGAGTGTCCTGAGCGAATGCGAAGAAGAAAATATCGGTAAATTACTGAAAGTGACGACATCATCCTCCTATGTCCTGGAGGGCAGTGACACCCGATACATTACCGATGAGGAAGTGGCTGCCCTCACAAAGGATGAGATGCAGCTCGCAATCAATGAGATTTATGCACGCCACGGCAGGAAATTTGCCATGAAGGAGTATCGGGACTATTTTAACAGCAAATCCTGGTATAAGGGGACAGTGAATCCGGATGATTTCAATGAGGGCGTGCTGAATGCGTATGAAAACGCTAATATCCAGAAGCTTTCCCAGGGAATCAAATCCCGTGAAAGCGGTTCCTCTGCATCTGTGGTGAACTTCGCCGGAGCATATTCCGTCACGGAAGGTGACACCTCTGTCCGGTTGGAAATCAGTTTATACACGGATGTGAATATCGTTTCCGCTGTTGCCGGGGATGAAGTGGGTACCATATATGTGGAAATTGACATCGGGGATGAAATTATCACGTCCCGGGGATATCTGGCCAAAGAAGGGACCAACACGTATCTTGTCTCAGACAGTGATCTGAATGGAGCCACCGTGACGGCCTTTTCCAATTGTGTGATCGTACTGGATTCCTGTGGATTTGACGATACGTATACGCTGGTGGAACGGTATAGAAGCTGAAAAAATGCTCTTTTCCGAGCTTTCTGCACGGAAAGGAGCATTTTTATGTCTGGAAAAAGTTTAAAAAATTTTAATTTTATGTCGATTTTGACGTTTCCGGTTACGGTTTAGTTACGCCCACCCTGTTACAACTGAAAAAAACGGATCTCTCTATCTCAATGTATTTTCGTCCGGGTGAATCTTTATTGCAGGACAATATTCTCTGATTTGGGCTAATACATATCACTAGACTAAATATCAAAAATATGATATAATTATATCAAAATAAAAGGAGGGCTTACAATGATTATAAAAGCATCTGCTTCACTGAGGAATGATTACGCTTCCATATCCAATTTAGCGCGTGAGACGAAAGAGCCTATTTACATCACAAAGAATGGTGAGGGCGATGGTGTTTACATGAACCTTGAAGCATTCGAGAAAAGAGAACAGACGCTCAATCTCCGGGCGAAAGTGCTTCAAGCCGAAGAAGAACGTTTATCCGGCGCACGAACAATGAGTATTTCAGAAGCAAGAAAGGCTTTAAGGGAGAGAATCAATGGCCTATAATATAGAAATTCTTCCTACTGCATGGGAAGATTTGAAAGGAATAGAGGACTGGTATCTGATTCAGTTTGATGTGGATACATCACTTAAAGTCAGCAATCATATCCTGGATGCCATTGAACGTCTTTCTGACTTTCCTGACTCCGGCTCTATGACGCCTGATAAATGGCTCAACAAACAAGGCTACAGGATGGTGATCTGTGGCAAGCATGTAGCGATATACCGTGTGATTAAGGAAACGGTTTATATTTACCACATTGCTGACACACAGACGGAATACACGAAGTTATTCTATTAAAATACTGTTCCTGTCTGACGTTACCCAGTGCTTGAAATCGTTGGCTGTTGGGATCTTACTGCCGATGACACCAGAAATAAAAGAACTGCTGAATGAAATAAAAGAAGTCGAAAAAAAGTACGGTTATCTCTGCGAGCGGGTGTTTGCCAATGAAGATGGAAGAATCCATGCAAAGACAATTTCTGCTTGTGCTAAGACAAAGTGCAGACAGTCAGGAATTGATACAAAAGGAATCCATGCTTTTAGAAAAACGGTAAATTCTCAGTTTAAGAAAAAAGGAGTTCCTTCGGTTGTGGCGGCCTCCATATTGGGACATACGAAAGAAGTAAACGACAAATACTATACTTTTGATATGACGGATATAAAAAAATCAAGGATCCTTTCAGAAATCAATGCGTCCACCCTCCACAAGGTAACACGAACGAATGTTCCAACAATCTCTGAAAAGCCTTGATTTTTGTAAGCAAGTCGAAGCGACGGGATTCGAACCCACGGCCTCTGCGTCCCGAACGCAGCGCTCTACCAAACTGAGCCACGCTTCGTCAACTGCAAGTGCTATTATATTAACTTTTGGGGCATTTGTCAAGAAGAAATTTAAAATTTTTTGAATGAAAAAATGTTTCGGTCATATACATTAACGAAGCAGAAAAATAGGGAGGAGACTGTTTGTCTGGTTATCGACGGTTTGTTGCCTATGTATATGAGTACCGGAAAGGGAAAAAAGAGAGCAATTGCGGTTTTATAAAGGTTGAAGTGCGTGATGGACGATGTACGATGGAGGTGCACCTTCATGTGGAAGGGCTGACACCGGATGTGGAATGCCGGGTTTATGGTTTTGTGCGAAAAGATGGCCTAATGAACGGAATTCTTTTGGGAAGCTGTGAGACCGGAAATGATACGATGGAATGCCTCATAGAAACAGATTCCCTGAATATGGGAGGATCCGGTATTGCCATGGGGCGGATGGGAGGCATTGTCCTGACTACGAAATCAGGAGGATTTTTTGGTACGGAATGGGATGATCAGCCTATAAGACCTGCAAACTTCCGGGAAATGAAAATCATAAAGGAATTCGAAAACGAAAAGCCAAAAATAGTGCAGGAAGTAAAGCCGGAACAGGAGTCAAAGGAAATACTGGAAAAAATAACTCCAGAAGAGGCGTTGGAAGCATCATCAGAGAAAGCAACTCCGGAGGAGATGCAGGAAGCAGAGTCGGGAAAAGCAGAAGCGGAAGAGATTCCGGAAGCAGCGCCGGGAAAAGCAGAAGCAGAAGAAATACCGGAAGCAGCGACGGAAAATGCAACAGCGGAAAAGACGACGGAAGTGAGGGCAGAAAATGAGCCCGAACTTATGAAAAACAGTTCCGGTCCCGACGAGGCGGAGGTGAAGGCGACCGATATCACACAGGCGGTACGCCCAATACGCCCGCCCATGCCGCCGAATCCCGGGGAACGCCCCAACCAATCTGATGAACGCCCGCCTCAACAGAGCAAACGTCCATCCCAACCCGGGGAACGCCCGCCTCGTCCTCCAAAATCCTTCGGGGAAGAATTCACTCCTTTCGAAGACAGCGATGCCGTGCAGTGCTGGAAAATCCATCCGCAGGACTTTCGGTGTCTGTCGCAGAGACAATGCGCCCTTCGGAACAATCGCTTTCTGCAATATGGATACTACAACTTTGGCCATATCCTGCTGTGCCGCAGGGCAAACGGGCAATACATACTTGGTGTGCCCGGTGCCTACGATCAGCAGGAACGATTTATGGCAAATATGTTCGGTTTTCCATACTTCAAGGAAAGCCGTATGATCGAGGTCCCCAAAGGCAGGGGCGGATACTGGTATCGATTAATCGATGCCCCTGATTTCCACTAAGGGGATCGTTTCTAAAAGGATATCGCGGAAATGCAAAAGCTTCTCCATGGAATAACTTCCAAAACCAGGCTGCAGGACTCCGTCGGAGTCCCTGTATGCCTGGAGAAAGTAAGCTTTGGCTCCTTTTAACCACTGGCCGATCTCTGTGAAATCTTTTTCTGTGTGAAGTTCCTTCACCACGGTGGTACGAAATTCATAGTCCACCTTTCCCTCCATGAGAAAATCCACTGTTTCGCAGATGGAATCCATATCGGGATAACGCAGCCCGGAAAGCGCCCTGTAATTGTCCGGACATGCCTTGATATCCATGGCTACTTTATCCACAAGGCCGTCTTTTACCAGGCTTCTTATCATATATGGCCTGGAACCGTTGGTATCCAGCTTTACCGCAAATCCCAGTGCCTTGATTTCCCGGATAAAGTCGGGCAGATCTTCGGAAAGTGTCGGTTCTCCGCCGGAAATGCAAACGCCATCCAGAATACCCTGACGCTTTTTCAGAAATGCAAAGATTTCTTCGCGTGAGATGTCCGGCTGAAGTGCCGGGTGAAGTACCAGGCTGCTGTTCTGGCAGAACGGGCATCGAAAGTTACAGCTGCCCAGGAAGATGGTAGCAGCTACTTTTCCAGGATAGTCCAGTAAAGTTGTTTTATTATAACCACAGATTCTCATATAAAAAGTCACCTCCGGAAAATTTTTCATTACATACAGAATAACGCAGAACAAATATGACAGCAAGCAAAATACATCAGAAATTGACATCATGTGGAGAAGTCTCTATAATGGACATGGATATTTTGAGATGAGGAAGAAAATGAAACAACGAGATCTGACAACAGGAAATATTACAAAGAATCTGATGCTGTTTGCGCTTCCCATGATGGCGGGAAATCTTCTCCAGCAGTGCTACAACATTGCGGACACTCTGATCGTGGGACGGTATCTTGGGGCAAATGCGCTGGCAGCAGTAGGATCCTCCTATACGTTGATGACCTTTCTGACATCTATTTTACTGGGTATGTGTATGGGAAGCGGGGCTGTTTTTTCCATTCGGTTCGGAGAAAAGGATAACCGCCGCCTGAAAGAAGGGATGCTCCATTCCTTTGGCCTGATTGCGGTAATGACAGTGGTGATCAATATTCTGGTCTTTGCCGGATTGCCGCTGATATTGCGGCTTTTGCAGGTGCCGGATGCTGTTGTGCCGGATATGAGCGCTTATCTGCAGATTATTTTTATTGGTATCAGCGCCACTTTTTTATACAACTATTTCGCGGCACTTCTTCGGGCAATTGGAAATTCAGTGGTGCCTCTGGCGTTTCTGGGAATTTCGGCAGTACTGAATATTATTCTGGATCTGGCATTTATCATTTGGGGAGGCTTCGGTGTGTCAGGAGCGGCAGCAGCTACCGTGATTGCCCAGTTTGTATCCGGAGTGGGAATTGCTGTGTATACGGTGGTGAAGTTTCCGGAATTTCGCTTTTCCCGGGAAGAACTGCATTTCGATGGCAAGGTTTTAAAGGAAATCGCACAGCTTTCTTTTCTCACCTGCCTGCAGCAGTCTATCATGAATTTTGGTATTCTTATGGTGCAGGGGCGGGTTAACAGTTTTGGAACAGCGGTGATGGCTGCGTTTGCGGCCGCGGTGAAAATCGATTCTTTTGCGTATATGCCGGTACAGGATTTCGGAAACGCTTTTTCCACTTTTATCGCCCAGAATTTTGGAGCAGGAAAGGAGATGCGCATCCGTCAGGGAATCAAACGCGCGGTGCTTTGTGCGTTTTTCTTCTGCGTGGTGATAAGTGGGGCGGTCTGTCTGTTTGCCAGACCCCTGATGCAGATATTTGTAAAAGCTTCGGAGACAGAGATTATTGCGATTGGTGTGGAATATCTGCACACTGAGGGGGCATTTTATTTCGGAATCGGTCTTTTATTCCTGCTGTACGGTTATTACCGTGCAGTGAAAAAACCCGGAATGTCCGTGATTCTCACCATTGTTTCTCTGGGAACACGCGTGCTTCTGGCGTATACACTCTCAGCCGTGCCATCCATCGGCGTGAAGGGAATCTGGGTATCGGTTCCCATAGGATGGGCTCTTGCAGATGCATTGGGCGTGATTTACTATTTCAAGGGAGAAAAAACATGACGGATCAGGAACGGTTTATGAAAGAGGCCATCCGGCAGGCGAAAAAAGCCAGGGCGCTGGAGGAAGTCCCCATCGGATGTGTGATCGTATATGAGGGCAAAATCATTGCCCGTGGCTATAACCGCAGAAATACGGATAAAAATACCCTTTCCCATGCTGAATTAAATGCGATCAGGAAAGCCAGCAAAAAGCTGGGAGACTGGCGTCTGGAGGGGTGTACCATGTATGTTACTCTGGAGCCGTGCCAGATGTGTGCCGGGGCTCTCGTACAGTCCAGAATCGATGAGGTGGTGATTGGAAGCATGAATCCAAAGGCAGGGTGCGCGGGGTCTGTGCTGAACCTTCTGGAAGTGGAGAAATTTAATCACCAGGTGAAGATTACCCGGGGAGTTCTGGAGGAAGAGTGCTCCCGGATGCTTACGGACTTTTTCAGGGAACTGCGGGAAAAAAAGAAGCAAAGCAAACTTTTGGCAGAAAAAGCGTTGCAAAATCTGTCAGACCATGTATAATAAACATGTAAAAACGGGGTGCTCGCAGGAAGCGGGCTGAGAGTAAGCTGTATTGCTTTAACCCAGAACCTGATTTGGATAATGCCAACGTAGGGAGATACTTGTATGAGCGATTTTGCGCAGGGATACCTTTATTTGTTGGTGCCTGCGCTTTTTTTATCTCACAGAAAAGGATGAGATAAAGTCATGCACTTCTCCGAAGAAAAGGAGGAAAAAAGATGTTTGGTAATTGCCTGGAAAATGTAAGAAAAACAGTGCCGCTGGTGCACAACATCACAAACTATGTAACAGTGAATGACGTAGCCAATGTACTTCTGGCTTGCGGGGGAAGCCCGATCATGTCCGATGACAGAGAGGATGTGGAGGATATCACATCCATCTGCGGAGGACTGAATATCAATATCGGAACCCTGAACCAGAACACGATTCCGTCCATGTTTCTTGCCGGAAAAAAAGCAAATGAGCTGGGACATCCGGTGCTTCTGGACCCGGTTGGAGCAGGCGCCAGCAAACTTCGTACCGAAACGGCTCTGAAGCTGATGGAGGAATTAAAGCTTACGGTGATCCGCGGAAACATTTCCGAGATTAAGACACTGGCTTTTGGAAGCGGAAGTACCAAGGGTGTGGATGCGGATGTGGCTGACGCAGTAACCGAGGAAACACTGGAGGATGCAGTTGCATTTGTAAAAGCACTGGCTGGAAAGCTCGGCTGCATCATCGCTGTAACCGGTGCCATTGACCTGGTTGCCGACGGAGAAAAATGCTATGTGATCCGCAACGGACGCAAAGAAATGGGACAGATTACAGGAACAGGCTGCCAGCTTTCCGGGCTGATGACCGCTTATGTGGTGGCAAATCCGGACAATCGTCTGGAGGCAGCGGCTGCAGCAGTCTGCCTTATGGGTCTTGCCGGAGAAATCGGATGGAGCCGTATGCAGGAAGGAGACGGAAATTCCACATACCGTAACCGCATCATCGACGCCATCTACAATATGGATGCAGAAACCCTGGAGGAAGGTGCAAAATATGAATTGCGATAAAAAGGACCTGCTGCTGTATGCGGTGACGGACAGGGCGTGGCTTCGCGGTGAGACCCTTTACGGCCAGGTGGAAAAAGCCTTAAAAGGCGGTGCAACGTTTATGCAGCTTCGGGAAAAGAACCTGGATGAGGAACATTTTCTCCAGGAGGCAGTGGAAATCAAAGAGCTTTGCAAAAAGTACCATGTACCATTTGTGATCAATGACAATGTGGACATTGCTGTGAAAATGGATGCGGATGGCGTTCATGTGGGACAGAGCGATATGGAAGCCGGAGATGTGCGGGCAAAGCTTGGACCGGATAAAATTGTGGGTGTTTCCGCGCAGACTGTGGAGCAGGCTGTCCTTGCCGAAAAACGTGGAGCAGACTATCTTGGAGTGGGCGCTGTTTTTTCCACGGGAACGAAGCTGGATGCGGATGATGTGAGCTATGAAACCTTAAAGGCCATCTGTGAAGCGGTTTCCATTCCGGTGGTGGCCATCGGAGGGATCACAAAGGATAATCTGATGGAATTAAAGGGCAGCGGAATTGACGGAATTGCCGTGGTCAGCGCCATTTTTGCACAGGAAAACATCGAAGAGGCAACGAAAGAACTTAGAAGCCGCACTGAGGAAATGCTGAAATGAGAGATGATATTGCTCGGCTCAAAGGAGATAAAACCGAACGAAAAGGTGCGATTTTTGATGTGGACGGTACCCTGCTGGATTCCATGCCTATCTGGATGGAAGCAGGTGCCCGCTATCTGGAATCCCTTGGAAAGGTGCCGGAGGAGTACCTGGGAGAGCGGCTTTTTGCCATGACCATGACAGAGGCTGCCGCTTATTTGAATGATACCTACGGGCTGCAAAAGGAAATTCCTGAAATTATTGAGGAAGTAAATGCCATAGTTGAAAAATTTTATTTTGAGGAAGCTCCTTTAAAGCCCGGGGCGATAGAACTCCTGAACTGGATGAGGGATTCCGGGATGAAGATAGCGGTTGCCACCTCTTCGGACTATCCCCTGATAGAAGCTGCATTTAAGCGGTTGGGAATCTTTGAATATTTTACGGAAATCCTTACCTGCTCACAGGTAGGAGTTGGAAAAGAAAAGCCGTTAATCTATGAGAAAGCTGCGCTGGCGATGGATACCGCACCGGAGAACACTTGTGTTGTCGAGGATGCGCTTCATGCCCTCCTGACGGCGAAAAAGGCGGGATTTTTTACCATCGGAGTGTACGACGAGGCAAGTGCGGGCAACCAGAAGGAACTGCAAAAAAATGCAGACCTTTACGGCGAAAATTTTTATGAAATACTGAAAAAACTGAGGGAACGATCATGAGAAAAACAGCATTGACCATAGCTGGAAGTGACTCCAGCGGAGGGGCCGGAATCCAGGCAGACATTAAGACTATGATGGCAAATGGTGTCTATGCCATGAGCGCTGTCACGGCGCTGACTGCACAGAATACCACCGGTGTGACGGCAATCATGGAAGTGACACCGGAATTTCTGGGGCAGCAGCTGGACTGTGTGTTTACCGATATTCGTCCCGATGCGGTCAAGATCGGAATGGTGTCATCGGAAGGACTGATCCGGAAAATTGCGGAAAAGCTGAAGGAGTACAAGGCCGAAAATGTGGTTGTGGATCCGGTCATGGTGGCAACAAGTGGTTCCAGACTCATCAGTGAGGACGCAATCCTCGCATTAAAGGAATGTCTGCTTCCTCTGGCGACCGTGCTCACACCCAATATTCCCGAGGCAGAAGTCCTCTCCGGGCGTATGATTACCAATGCCGGGGAGATGGAGCAGGCGGCAAAGGAAATCAGTGAGACTTATGGCTGCGCCGTTTTATGTAAGGGCGGGCACAGCGTCAATGATGCCAATGACCTTTTGTTCTCCGGAGGCACAGCCGCCTGGTTCCCTGGAAAAAGAATTGCAAATCCAAATACCCATGGAACAGGCTGCACCCTTTCCAGCGCCATTGCGTCTAACCTGGCAAAAGGCTATGATCTTCCGGAAGCTGTGAAGCGGGCAAAAGCCTATATTTCGGATGCCTTAAATGCCATGCTTGATCTGGGCGCGGGCTGCGGACCAATGGATCATGGCTTTGCTGTCGGCGGCATTTATGGACAGGAAAAAAGGAAAGTATAATATTTTTGTTATCTGCATGCAACAAAAAAAGGAACGTCTCCCGGGACGTTCCTGATTTTTTCCTTTTTTACGCGCGCCGCACTTCGAAATGCTCTCCCAGACGTTACCTCTACAGTTAACTCGGCCCAGGCACCCTTACGGCACACAGGAGGTTCCACTTAGTGCTGCTACATTCCTGTCCTGACACGGTTCATAGATTCCTGTTGCGTAAGACCCAGACGTCAACGCCACTTATAGAGGGCAGCTCCACAAGAAACAAGCCTCAGATTGGCATCACCCCTGCTGTAGCGGATTGCAGGTACAGGGCACCGCTATCTCCCCGGCTGCGCGGAATTTAAGTATAGATGTTTTTTCGGGATTTGTCAAGAGCGGTGATCAAATTCGCCGTTTTCGTCTTTTCGCAAAATTGCCATTTTTTTTATTGTGCGAAAATGGGAAATATTATATAATATAGGCAGACTTATTTTCTGCAGAGACAGAAATTTTCACAGCGTGCATATGATAGGGCACAGAAATGGAGGGTACTATGATAAAAAGAATCGGCTTACTTACAAGCGGCGGTGACTGCCAGGCATTAAATGCTACCATGCGAGGTGTTGTGAAGGGACTTTCCAACAGCCTTGAGGAGCTGGAGGTTTATGGATTTGACGATGGCTATAAAGGTCTGATCTACGGGAAATACCGTATGCTCACATCCAAAGACTTTTCCGGTATCCTGACGCAGGGCGGCACCATTCTGGGTACATCCAGACAGCCGTTCAAGCTGATGCGTGTTCCGGATGAAAAAGGACTGGATAAGGTAGAGGCTATGAAGCAGACCTACTACAAGCTTTGCCTGGACTGCCTTGTGATCCTGGGAGGAAACGGAACGCAGAAGACTGCCAATCTTCTTCGTGAGGAAGGACTGAACATCATTCATCTGCCAAAGACAATTGATAACGACATCTGGGGTACAGATATGACCTTCGGTTTCCAGAGTGCCGTAAATATCGCTACAAATGCCATTGACTGCATTCACACTACAGCAGCTTCCCATGGACGTGTATTTATCGTGGAGGTTATGGGACATAAGGTAGGAAGCCTTACCTTGCACGCAGGTCTTGCAGGCGGCGCGGACATCATCCTGATTCCGGAAATTCCGTACGATATCAAGAAGGTTGTAGAAGCTATCAACAAACGTGCAAAAGCAGGAAAACGTTTTACCATCCTTGCTGTGGCAGAAGGTGCAATTTCCAAAGAAGATGCACAGCTTTCCAAGAAGAAATACAAAGAAAAACTGGAAGAAAGAGCAAAGAAATATCCGTCTGTTTCCTACGAGATTGCAGATCGGATCACAAAAGAAACCGGTGCAGAGGTACGTATCACCGTTCCGGGACATACCCAGCGAGGCGGTGAACCATGTGCATATGACCGTGTTCTTTCTACCAGAATCGGTGCAGGTGCAGCAGAGGCTATTTTGGACGGCGAGTATGGCGTGATGATTGGTATCGTGAACGGAAAGATCAAACGTGTACCGCTTGCTGACTGCGCAGGCAAATTAAAGATGGTATCTCCGAAAGACCAGACTGTAAAAGCTGCAAAACAGATCGGCATCAGCTTTGGTGACTGATTTTGTGTAAACGCACTTGACGGAATCACCCCGATTCCATTATGATAAGATAGAAAAATGACCGCCGCGGGAATTTCTCGCGGCGGCTGTAATGATAGGAGCAAAAAATGCTTCTGCAGCGAGAAAGGAGCTTTTCATGAGCTATACTGCTCTTTACCGGAAGTTTCGGCCGGATAATTTTGACGATGTGAAAGGGCAGGACCATATCGTGACGACCCTGACCAACCAGATAAAAGCCAACCGTATCGGACATGCCTATCTTTTCTGCGGCACCCGTGGTACCGGAAAGACCACGGTGGCAAAGATTCTGGCAAAAGCGGTGAACTGTCAGCATCCTGTAAACGGAAGCCCCTGCAACGAGTGTGAAATGTGCAAAGCCATTCAGGCGGGGACTTCCATGAATGTGATCGAAATCGATGCCGCTTCCAATAATGGCGTTGACAATATCCGTGAGATCCGTGAAGAGGTGGCGTACCGTCCCACAGAGGGAAATTATAAGGTGTATATTATCGATGAGGTTCATATGCTTTCTACCGGGGCTTTTAATGCTCTGCTGAAAACTCTGGAGGAACCGCCATCTTATGTCATCTTCATCCTGGCCACAACGGAGGCCCATAAAATTCCGATAACGATTTTATCCAGATGCCAGAGGTATGATTTTCACAGGATTTCCATTGACACGATTGCGGACAGGCTGAGTGAACTGCTGAAAATCGAGGGCGTGGAAGCGGAGGAAAAAGCGGTTCGCTATGTGGCAAAAGCGGGAGATGGATCCATGCGTGACGCTTTGAGCCTTCTGGACCAGTGCATCGCTTTCTATCTGGGGCAGACCCTGACCTATGATAAAGTGCTGGATGTGCTGGGGGCTGTGGATACGGAGGTGTTCAGCCAGCTTCTTCGCAAGGTGTTAAAAGGAGATGTGACCGGTGCTGTCCGGACTCTGGAGGAACTGATCGTAGGTGGCAGGGAGCTGGGACAGTTTGTGGGAGATTTTACCTGGTACATGCGAAACCTGCTCCTGGTGAAAACATCGGAAAATCCGGAGGAAGCCATTGATGTCTCTTCCGAAAATATGAAGCTTCTTCGGGAAGAAAGTGAAATGGTGGATGTGGAGACCCTTATGAGGTATATCCGTATTTTTTCCGACCTGTCCAATCAGATTCGTTATTCCACACAGAAAAGAGTTCTGGTGGAGATTGCCCTGATTAAGCTGTGCCGTCCGGCTATGGAGACAAGCCTGGATTCGGTTCTGGACCGTGTGCGGGTACTGGAACAGCGTATGGAGGAACGTCCGGTTCAGCAGGTCATCGTGCAGCAGGGCACGATACAGAATCCAGATACTTCAGGTGGAGCAGAAACAGCAGAGCCACCCAAACCTCAGAAGGCGGCTCCTGAGGATCTGCAGAAGATTGTAGCGAGCTGGAAGGCAATCGTGGGGCAGACTACAGGTGTTTTTAAGCAGATGCTTCAGAAGGCAATCCCCAAATACAACGGGGAAACGGGAGAACCGGTTCTGTATGTGGAATTTCAGGACTTCCTGGGAAAAGCCTATGTGGATAATCCTGAGGCAAAACAGGAGCTGATGGACATCATTGCTGCGCAGACCGGAAAAACGGTAAATATTGAGATGCTTGTGGCAAAAGAGCATCACCTTGCCAATCTGGCACAGGTCACGGTAGATCAGGCGATTCGGGATAACATTCATATGGATGTAGTGATAGAGGAAGAGCCGGGCAACATAGACTGAAAGAAGAAATGAAATCTATAAAGGAGGATTTTTATTATGGCAAAACGTGGAGGATTTCCAGGAGGCATGGGAATGCCGGGAAACATGAACAATCTGATGAAACAGGCACAGAAAATGCAGCGTCAGATGGAAGAAAACCAGAAGGAACTGGAGGAAAAGGAATTTACTGCAGCAGCAGGCGGCGGTGCCGTAGAGGTGACAATCTCCGGTAAGCGAGAAGTAACGAAGGTAAAGCTTTCTGAAGATGTGGTAGATCCGGACGACATCGAGATGCTGGAGGATCTGATCGTAGCTGCAACAAACGAAGCGCTGCGTAAAGTGGAGCAGGAATCTTCTGCCGTAATGTCCAAACTGACAGGCGGCCTTGGCGGAGGCTTTCCTTTCTGATGGAATACTACAGCAGTCATATCAACAAGCTGATCGAGCAGCTTTCCCATCTTCCGGGAATTGGTGCCAAGTCGGCGCAGCGTCTGGCTTTTCATATTATGAATATGCCCAGAGATCAGGTGGAACAGCTTACCGAAGCCATTACGGGAGCAAGGGAGAATGTCCAGTATTGCAAATGCTGCTATACCCTGACAGATAAAGAGATGTGTCCTATCTGCAGCAATCCGAAGCGTGACCACAGTACCATTATGGTGGTGGAAAATACCAGGGATCTGGCTGCATATGAGAAAACCGGAAAATTTGAGGGTGTCTATCATGTGCTCCATGGAGCCATTTCCCCTATGCTTGGAATAGGGCCGGATGATATTAAGCTGAAAGAACTGATGCAGCGCCTTCAGGGTGATGTAAAGGAAGTGATCATTGCCACAAACTCCAGTCTGGAGGGAGAGACGACTGCAATGTATATCAGCAAACTGATCAAACCTACAGGGATTAAGGTGAGCCGCATTGCCAGCGGCGTTCCGGTAGGCGGAGATTTGGAATATATCGATGAAGTGACCCTTCTGCGCGCTCTTGAGGGAAGAGTGGAGCTGTAAAGCAGGAGGCATCGGTAACCGGGGAGGTGATGACCTTGGCAAGAAAAAAAGCAACATCCTCAGATGTAGCGGAGAAGGCGGGAGTTTCCCAGGCTACGGTATCCATGATTCTGAATCGGAAATATAATGTATCTTTTTCCAGAGAAACAGTGGAAAAAGTAGAACAGGCAGCCAGAGAGCTGGGGTATAAGCTTCCCAGCCACAAAAAGAAAAAAGAAAATAAAAAAGAAAAGCTGATCGTTGTTTTCTGTCCGACGATTACAAGTCCTTATTATGTGCTTCTTCTCCAGGGAATTGAAGCAGTTGCCAATGAACAGGGCTACGGCGTTTTTATCTGTAATACTCAGAGAGATGCCAGGCTGGAGGAAAGGTATCTGCGCATGATGTACTCCATAAAGCCACAGGGCATTATTTATGCCTGTAACCCCCATCCGGATTATCTGAAACAGGTGGAGGAGATGGCGAGGGAAATCCCGTTGGTAATCATCAGCAATAAGGAAAAAATTTCTACAGTAGATGCCATTAACCAGGACAATACGGAGGTTGGGCGCCTGATGGCACGCCATCTGCTGGATCTGGGGCACCGTGATGTGGCGTTTATTACACCACCGCTGACCAAGCGCCAGTGGCAGCGTTCCAGACGAGTGGAAGGCTTCGTAAAGGAATTTGAGAGAGCCGGACTTTTGGGACATGTGATCATAAAAGCAGCGGATGAAACCATGGATCAGAAAAACCCAAGGACAGATTCCGAGTATGCCATGGGATATCAGCTTACCATGGAACTTCTGAAAGAAGGAAAAAAATTTACGGCGATAGCCGGTCAGAATGATATGATGGCCATCGGTGCTGTGGATGCCCTGCGGGAAGTAAGGCTCCATGTGCCAAAGGATGTGTCTGTGATTGGATGCGACAATGTGTTTTATTCCGGTATCAGGAGGATATCCCTGACTACGATAGACCATTTCGTGGCGTTGAAAGGCAGGGATGCCTGTGATATCATTATCCGCAAGATTGATACCAGTGATAAATTTCATGAGGGAATCCGTCCAACCAGTCTTTATAACATCGAATATACCCCAAAAGTGATTGTACGAAAGACAACCGGGTATGCCCGTACGGATAAAGCGGATACAAGTTACCGGAAGAAAAACAAGTGAAAAAACATAATTAAATAAACAGCCGAACACAAATTATTATTAATAAATTGATTCTCTATGAAATAAAAAAAGATAAAAAATGTTGATTTCCCAAAGACTTTTTTGATTGATATTTTGCAGACAAGAGGACTTACAATTAATAAACAATAAAAATATTAATAAATATTTTATTAATAAAAACAGCCCCTCTTGACCCGGAAAAAGAGTTTGATATAATGAAAAAAGAGGTAAAGGCAAGACGGGATCTGCGGGTTCCGTAATTAAAAAACAGGAGGAAAAAATCATGAAATTCTTTATCGACACAGCAAAAGTTGAGGACATTAAGGCTGCAAATGACATGGGCATTATCTGTGGTGTAACCACAAACCCATCCCTGATCGCAAAAGAGGGAAGAGATTTTAACGAAGTAATCAAAGAGATCACCGAGATCGTAGACGGTCCTATCAGCGGTGAGGTAAAAGCTACCACCACAGATGCAGAGGGCATGATCCGTGAGGGACGTGAAATTGCCAAAATTCATCCGAACATGGTTGTAAAAATTCCTATGACCGGCGAAGGATTAAAAGCAGTTAAGGTACTTGCAAAAGAAGGCATCAAGACAAACGTAACTCTGATCTTTACTGCAAACCAGGCACTTCTGGCAGCAAGAGCAGGTGCTACATATGTTTCCCCATTCCTGGGCAGACTGGATGATATCTCCACAGACGGTGTGGAACTGATCCGCCAGATTGCAGAAATGTTCGCAATCGCTGACATTAAGACAGAAATCATCGCAGCAAGTGTTCGTCATCCGGTACACGTTACCCAGTGTGCTCTGGCAGGTGCTGATATCGCAACCGTACCATATAAGGTACTGGAGCAGATGCTTCATCATCCGCTTACTGATGCCGGAATCGTAAAATTCCAGAACGATTACAGAGCAGTATTCGGAGATAAATAGATCGAAAGCGACTTAACGAAAGCGAGCAAAGCGAAGCTTGAGTTTAGTGCGAATTTAGCTCGAAGGAATTTGGTGAATCGAGCTTCCTTATTTCTTAATTTCAAAGGAGAACAATATCATGGAGAAATTAGAGCTTCAGAAAATTGCAAACGAGGTCCGCAAGGATATCGTTACCGCAGTTCATGCAGCAAAAGCCGGCCATCCGGGCGGCTCATTATCTGCAGCAGATTTGTTTACTTATCTTTATTTTGAAGAAATGAATATTGATCCAAAGGATCCGAAAAAAGCGGATCGCGATCGTTTCGTCCTTTCCAAAGGACATACCGCTCCGGGACTTTATTCTGTTCTTGCCGAGAGAGGATATTTCCCGAAAGAGGATTTAAAGACACTTCGCCATTTGGGCTCTTATCTGCAGGGCCATCCGGATATGAAACATATTCCAGGTGTTGATATGTCCAGCGGATCTCTGGGGCAGGGAATCTCCGCAGCAGTGGGAATGGCTCTTTCTGCAAAACTGAGCGGCGACACCTACCGTGTATACACCCTTCTTGGCGACGGCGAGATACAGGAGGGACAGGTATGGGAGGCTGCTATGTTTGCAGGCGCCAGAAACCTGGACAACCTTGTAGTGATCGTGGATAACAACGGTCTGCAGATTGATGGAAAAATTGAGGATGTCTGCTCCCCGTACCCGATCGATAAGAAATTTGAAGCATTTAATTTCCATGTGATCAATGTTGCTGACGGCAACGATATGGATCAGTTAAAAGCTGCCTTTGATGAGGCGAGAGCAACAAAAGGAATGCCGACAGCTATCGTAATGAAGACTGTAAAAGGAAAAGGTATCTCCTTTATGGAAAATCAGGTTGGCTGGCATGGAAAAGCACCGAATGATGAGCAGTATGTACAGGCAATGGAAGAGTTAGAGAAAGCAGGTGAAGCATTATGTCAGAAGTAAAGAAAATTGCCACAAGAGCAAGCTACGGTAATGCTCTTGCAGAATTAGGAAAAAAACACGACGACGTGATCGTTCTGGATGCGGACCTTGCTGCAGCTACCCAGACCGGAGTTTTCAAAAAAGAATTTCCGGAGCGCCACATTGACTGTGGAATCGCAGAATGTAATATGATGGGAATTGCTGCCGGTATCGCAACCACAGGAAAAGTTCCATTTGCCAGCACTTTTGCCATGTTTGCTGCAGGACGTGCTTTTGAGCAGGTGCGTAACTCTGTTGGCTATCCGAAGCTGAATGTAAAGATTGGCGCAACTCACGGTGGAATTTCCGTAGGCGAAGATGGAGCCACCCATCAGTGCTGCGAGGACTTTGCACTTATGCGTACCATCCCGGGTATGGTGGTAGCCTGCCCGGCAGATGACATTGAAGCAAAGGCTATGGTTGAGGCTGCATACGAGCATGTGGGCCCGATGTATATGAGATTTGGCCGCCTTGCAGTGCCGGTTATCAATGACAATCCGGACTATAAATTTGAGCTGGGAAAAGGTATTGTTCTTCGTGAGGGAAAGGATCTTACCATCATCGCAAACGGACTTTGCGTGGCACCTTCTCTGGAAGCGGCTGAAAAGCTGGCGCAGGAAGGCATTGAGGCAAAAGTGATCAACATCCATACCATTAAGCCTCTGGATGAGGAGCTTGTAGTGGCGGCTGCAAAAGAGACTGGAAAAGTGGTAACTGTTGAGGAACATTCCATCATCGGCGGTCTTGGCGGCGCTGTATGCGAATGCCTGGCAGAAAAAGCCCCGGTTCCGGTAAAACGTATTGGTATCAATGATGTTTACGGAGAATCCGGACCTGCAGCAGCTCTTCTTGAGAAATATGGCCTTGATGCAGCTGGAATCTACAAACAGATCAAAGCGTTTGTATAAGCTTTTCTTCCGGAAGAACATCCAGGATACCCTGTGTGATGACATCCGCGAGAGAAATCACAGTGGAAAGGCGGGTGGTCTGTAAGGTCAGCTGCTCGAGAATTCCTGAAATGTTTACGATTCCGGTAATATAAATATCTCCTACGGGAGGAAGTTCTTTCTGAACTCCGGCGCCTGGGTAAAGTGCACCATTTCCGATGGTCACATAGCCCAGGTGCTTTTTTTCGCCGAGGGAGGCGTCAATGGCGATCACAAGAGCCTCAGGATGATTGGTACGGATGAAACGTGTCATCTTTTCCAGATTCAGGGCATGCACCGGGTGAGATAAGGTACCGTAGACAAAAATGCCATTCAGTCTGTACCGGCTCAGAAGATAGCCTACATATGGGCCGAGGCAGTCGCCGGTCATACGGTCGCTGCCGATACAGAGAAAAACAATTTCTGACCATTTCCCCGGATGATGCAGAATACATTTCTTCAGAAGATAGGCGATTTCTTTGGAAGAGCTTTCTTTTTTTGCGTCAATGTAAAAGGCCATGGAAAATCCTCTCTTGGTTTCTTTTTCTTCCATATCCATCTTATCCCAAACCTGAGAAAAATATGCACCCTGCAAAATCTGTCGTTAAATTTTGGAGTACAGGTCTTACATTCTGCTAAAATCTGCCGTTTACCTGTGATATGCTGATGCCCGAAGGGGTGATGTATATATGATAGAAGTAATCTACAAGGAGGAAAAGCAGGAGGAAAAAGGTGAGGAGGAGCTGTTTTCCATTCCGAGAAATATACGGCAGATCGGACTGATTGGGGGGAATTACAGGATTTACATTGAAGATTATGTATATACATTTTTGGGAAGACTGGCTGGTTCGGAAAATGGAAGGGAAAAGGAATGCGGCCGTCTTGCTGTTCTGACAGGAGATACAAAATGGAACAACGGTACGGCGTACCTTTTTATACGGGGCGCCCTGATGGTGGAAAATACACAGGCCAACCCGGAACATATTGATTTTTCAGAAAAAGTGTGGTCCATCATTCATGAAGAACAGGAAAAATATTTTCCCGATCAGAAGATTGTAGGATGGTTTTTTGCAAAGGAGCAGCTTCCGGTGGAAGCAACGGAACTCTTTATGAAGGTTCATCTGCGGCATTTCGGAGCGGAAAAAGTTCTGATGCTTATGGAACCTCTGGAGAGGGAGGATGCTTTCTTTTGTTATGAAAACGGCCTGATGGTAAAACAGAGGGGATATTACATTTATTACGAAAAAAATCCTGAGATGCAGGAATACATGATTGAGAAGAAACAGGAATTTATACCGCAGTCCGCAGAAGAAGTGGAGGATGAAGCTGTAAAAACATTCCGGCAGATCATAAAAAACAAAAATGAAAAGAAAAAAGAGCGGGAAGAACAGGAAACGGAGGGGCATACCTCTGTTTTTTCCTATGCAGCTACTGCATGCCTTGTGATTGCAGTTTTGGCTGTGGGGGCAAATTTTTATCAGAATTATCAGAGTATGCACAAAGTAGGGGAAGCTGCGCAGAGTACTTCAGCAGTGGTGACGGAAGGTACAAGCAATGGCAAAGAAGAGGAGAATCAAAATAATACGATAGAAAGAAAATTGCTTACTGTGACGCCAACACCACATATTACGATGACACCAACACCAACGCCAGCAGTTACACCGCAGCGGTCTGCTGCGGAAGTGACACAGGCACCGCAGGAGGAAGAAACAGGAAGCGGCGACGTATATCTGGAGGAGGCCGATGCCAGAAAGGCAAGGCGGAGGGAGGCTCTGGCTGCTCAGGAAAATGCAGAACAGGCTTCTGGAGATGCTTCTCAGACAGAAACGGCGGCGAGTACGGAAGCACATGAAACTTATGTGATTCGCCCGGGGGATACACTATACCAGATCAGCATCTCCCACTACGGGAGCATGGATGAAATTTCTGAAATCTGTCGTCTGAATGGCCTTGCGGAAAACGAGATTATTTATCCCGGACAGGTGATTGTGTTACCGTAGGAAGGTGTGGTATAATGGAAACGCTTGAAAGTTCATGTGAAAACGCAGAGCGACAATCGCTTCTATAACAAAAAACACATAAGGTAAGGTAAAAATGGCGAATACATTTAAAAACATACGTAAAAAACTGAGAAGAAAGCGTCTCATGGCGGAAAAAGCCAGACTGGAAAAGAAGCAGGCAAACAGTGCCCAGTCACAGGACTACCAGTCACGTTTGAGCAGGCATCGGAGAGAAACTGCAAAAAAGATTATTCTATCCGCAGCTCTTGTCATTGGTGCTGTTTTGTTGGTGACCATCTACATCCAGAAGAGAAGCTATCACGACTACAAGATTCTGCAGACCAGTGAACAGGAGGATATAGTTTCCACGAAGTATACGGAGATGGATGGAAAAATCCTGCGTTATAGTCCGGATGGCGTGTCACTGGTGAATAAAAAACTGGAGGCTGTCTGGGCGGAAAGTTATCAAATGCAGAATCCCATTGCTGATGTATGCGGCAGCAGGGCGGTTATCGCAGACCGCGACGGAACCTCCATGGTTTTTCTGGATAAATCCGGAATGACGGGAAGCGTAACGACTTCCTATGCGATTGTCAAGGCAAAGGTATCCAGAAGTGGTCTGGTAGCGGCTATTCTGGATGGAGGTGATAATACCTGGATTAACTTTTACAGTACAGATGGCAGCCTGATTGCAGAGAACCAGACAAAAATAGATGATCCTGGTTACCCGATGGATGTGGCTGTTTCCAACGATGGTGTGATCATGATGGTGACATATCAGTTTGTAGACGGAGGAGAAACGACAAGCTACGTTGCTTTTTATAATTTCGGAGATGTGGGGCAGAATGAAGATGACCGGATTGTCAGTGGATATACCTATGATGGTATCGTGATTCCGCAGATTCAATACCTGGAAAACGGTCGTTGTATAGCTCTTCGGGAAGATGGATTTACTTTGTATAGCGGTAAACAGATTCCCAAAGAGATCAAGACAGTCAATGCGGAAAAGGAGATTGTAAGTACCTTTTTTGATGACGACTGTATAGGTCTTGTGTTCAAAAATGACAGTAAAGACAAGCTGTATACCATGGAAGTATACTCTGCGTCAGGTAAACTGAGTTTTCGCAGGGATTTCAACATACCCTATACGACTATTAAAATGAGCGGCGGAAAAATTCTGATGTACAACAGTTCTCAGATCTGCGTAATTGATAAGAACGGTGTTGAAAAATATATGGGAACTGTAGATGGTACGATCAACGACTTTTTCAAAATTGGCTGGAACAGGTATCTTCTGGTGCTGGATACCGGCGTTAATGTCGTGAAATTCAGTTAAGGAGAATACTATGACGTGGACATGGCTGGGAATTACAGCATTGGCAATTATTGTTCTGGCAGGAGTAGCGGGCTACCGCAGGGGATTTGTGCGTGAAGTGGTATCTACATTCTTTGTAATACTTTCTTTCCTTATGGTATGGATGATCAACCCCTATGTGAATACATTTATCCGGGAGCACACCCCTGTTTATGGAAAAATACAGGAAAGCTGCAGAGAATTTGTTCAGGATAAGATTGGTGAAAGAAAAAGTACGGGGGAAGAAGAACAGATAGATTTTATTGAGAATCTGAATCTTCCTGCCCTTTTGAAACGTAATCTCGAAGAAAATAATAATGTGGAAGTGTACCGTTACCTGGCTGTAAACACCTTTACGGATTATATCGCAGACTCTGTGACATTGATGGTTGTGAATGGACTGTCATTCCTGATTTCGTTTCTGACTGCAACGATATTGATAAGAGCAGTAACCTTTGCGCTTGATATTTTATCAAAGCTTCCTGTCATTAATGGAGCAAATAAAATGACGGGGGCGCTGGTGGGATGCCTGAAATGCATTATTTTTATCTGGATTGCTCTTCTGGTTGTAACTCTGCTTTGCAATACCGAGTTTGGCAGAAAAGGATTGGAATTGATTCAGGGAGACACGTTCCTCAGATTCCTGTATGACCAGAACATATTTGTGAAAGTCTTTATGAGCATTTTTTATGGCAGTTGAGAAATGTGGAAAAAACGCGAAAAAGATTGAAAAAAGGGCTTGACGGGAATATGAGAAAATGCTATACTAAAATCCGCTTCGAAAGGAGCGGATTTTTTTCGGCCTTTTTGCGAAAAAAGAACCAAAAAGAAAAAAATCTAAAAAAACTGTTGACAAGCGATTGAGCCTATGGTATTATAAATGAGCTGTCGCGGAAAACAACAGCGAACAACCTTGATAACTAAACAGTGAAACACATACGATTCTCGAAAATTCTTAACAGACATCATTCAAAGAGAATGAACTTTAAAAACAGTAATGACGAGAGATAACTAAGCTAGTTGGTTGTCTTGAGTGAATCAAACA